>NZ_OEZH01000083.1 GCF_900243075.1 Clostridioides difficile | reverse complement strand
TTTTGTTCAGTAGTAGGATTAATTTCTATTTTGTATGCTCTTTTCAACTTCTTCATCCTCTCTAATCTTTTTCTTGTATTTTCTTAATCCATATATGCAACAACTAAATATTTGTCATATCCAAATCGAATGAATCTATCTTTATGAGTTATAATAGTCGTATTTACCTCATTAGTCATACAACTATCAATTAGTTTATTCCACTTTTTACGATTATAATTTAGTCCACTTCCATAATCTTCAATAACTTCATCTACTATTATTCCTTTAGCATTTGCATATTGTCTAAGAAACTCCACTTGAATCATCTTTTGATTAGAAGTTGAAACTCTTGTATAAATAACAATTTTTCTATTTACTTGTTCTTTATGTATTCCTTTATATTCTAAATATTGTTCATAAGTGTAATATATTCTATCTGTTGGAGTTCTAAAAGCCTTTAATTTCCCTTCAACATCCCAACGTTGCAGAGTTCTGACTGAAATATTAATTAACTCTGCAAACTCTTTTGGTTTATAGTTATTATTTTTCATATAATCATCTCTTGACTATAATTTGCTATAAATAACTACATTTGTCTATATTTTTATTAACTAAAAATAACCTCCTTTTTTTGCTATATTTCTTAAATATTTCAAACTATATAAAATATTATACTTTATTAGTAAAAGCTTAGCAATGTCACACATTTTAATACTTTCAACACTTTTGACACACTCCCCATAGCTAAAGCAAGGGGATTCTTGGTGGCTAACGACTTAATACTATCTAAACGATAGAATCATAGGTGGTTACAAAGCCAAGCTACTTGGACGGTGTCTTCGCCACTACTACCTTATATGGTAGATACTTTTAAATTAATTGGTTGCTTATGGTTTATACTAGAATCAATTAATTTATATTTATGTTTTTTATTTAAAATATTCCATGCACCAACTATATCTCTATGAGTTTTATAACCACAAGTACAACTATAAGTTCTACCAGTTGGTTTGTGTTTTTTAATTTCCATAATCTCTTATATTGTCTACTACCTTTTTTACATCTACTTAATCTTTTAGATATATAAGCATACATCTTATTTCTAAATTGCTTAATACTTCTACCTTCTCTATTAGATATTATAAGTCCAATACCTTCATTAGTTATACTAACTATCGAATGTATTTCTCCTAAGTCTACACCTACGGTGTTGTTACCTTTCGGTATTGGATTAATGATTCCATCATCAAATGTATAATACAAATAATATCCATTTCGCCATACTATTTCAGCAGTCTTTATATTTTCAATATTAAAATCTAACTCTAAATATCTACCTTTTGACATTGATAACTTTAAGTTACCTTTAGCATTGATATTAACTAGCCTTAAATGGTATTATATAAAATTTCTTGATTTTATATGGATACTTTGCCTTGGTATTACCTTTCTTTCTTAACTCTGAAATAGTCTTTCTATTAGCATCAAATTTATCTGATATTGCTTGTATAGTTTGACTATGTAGATTGTATTTACCTTTGATTATCTTTTGTATATCATTCTTTCTTATCCATTGTTTATGTTCAAAATAGTATTCTTTGGATAAGCTAACTATATGATTCCAACAATTAGCACTCTCTATTTGTTTTTCTCTTACTAATTCAAATTGTGTCCTAGTTAGGTTTAATTTTACTCTATGAGCTTTTATCATTTTTTCTTACTCTTAACTGGTTGATTGTCTATGTATTGTTTAACTACTTCTAAACTTACAGAGCCAACAGTTTTTCTACTTCGCCAACTAAAACAGGTTTACGATACTTAGGACAAAATATTATATGATATTTACAGTCATATGTTATATTTCCGTTAGATTTATACATAAAAACTAACACATTCTACACATAATCTATCATTCGTAGTGTTAGGTTGCAAGTATTATTCTGAATTTTATTGTAAAAATAATTTATATAAGATTATCTTACATAAACAACTTTTTTTACTGATTTTACTTTTTCAGAAGATTTTACATGTACTACAATACATATCAATCCACTTATAGCTACAAATGCATAAAAACTTATTCCCCTACTAAGTAACATCGCTGGAACTAATAAATGCCCTGGGAAAAATATCTTAAATAATATCATAAAACTATTTTCAGAAGCTCCAACAGCTCCTGGCAATGGTAATGATGAAACAGCAATATTAAGTAGAGATTGTATCGCTAATATCTCAAACACAGTATATGTTGATAGATGGAAAGCTTTGTATACAAAAAATGGTACTAAAAACATAGCTGTTATTTGTATAATAGTTATGCCTAAAATTTGTATTACAAGTTTTGGATTCTGTTTTATATATTGAGCACCCTTAACATATTCTTCAATTTGAGAAGTTATAACTTTTCTTGAACCTTCAACATCTTTTATTATTCTTAGCTTACCTAATAAGTTTGTTATTGATATTATAAATTTGTTTACCAATTTTTTTGAAAATATAATTGCAATTACTCCAACTACAAGAGCAACATTTGTTATTACACCATATATTAGTAAAATATTCATTCCACTTACATTGTTTAATATAAATTCACGTTCCATAATGAACATTATTCCACTATATGCCAATATAACTACTTGATGAATGACAACAATAACTAATAGTATAAGTGAAGAATAGGAGATATTTATATCATCTTTCTTCATATAATAAACTTGTGCTGGTTGACCCCCTGATGCTGAAGGTGTAATTGAACTAAAATAAAATCCAATAAAAGCATATCCCATACATTTTAAAAGAGTTGTTTTTTGGTTTAAAGCTTTTATACCTAGATATATATTTACACCTTCACAAGCAACATATATAATCATCATCGCAAATCCAATTAGTATAAACATAGGACTTGCACCTTTTAATGATTTTATTAATGATTCAATTGATTGCCCTCTAAAAACAAAATATCCTGTTATGCCCATTAGTAAAACTAAAAAAGCTACACTACCTAGGCATTTATTTTTCTTTTCAGTTTTACTTATCATAACTACATCCTTTCTGGTGTTACAAATTTAAAACCACTAGCTTTAAGCTTTGGAATGGCTATCTTTAAGGCTTCAATAGTACGCTCAGGTGCACCTACTGCACCACCTGAATTCTCCCCTGCATCATGTAAACAAATTATAGAATTTTCTTTTGTTCTACTCATTAACTTGTTTATAATAATCTCTACTGTACTATCTTTATTCCAATCTTCTGCCATTACATCCCATAAGGTCATTTTTAGATTATATTTTTCAACAAACAACTTTGAAAATATATTAGTATGACCCCATGGTGGACGATAGTAGTTTATATCTACACCTAAATTTTTCATTATATTTGTACTTTCAATAAAATCTTTTTTAACATAATTATAACTGTAAAGCCATGCATTTTTATGTTCCAATGAATGTAAGCCAACTATATGATTTTCTCTTAACATTCTTTTTATAATTTCAGGCTCTTTTTCAGCATTCTTTGCTACTACAAAAAACATAGCTTGTATATCATTTTCTTTTAATACATCTAGTAATTTTTCTGTATATCTCTTGTCTGGACCATCATCAAAAGTAAGTGCAATTTCATTTTCTCCAGCCATGTTTTTTAATACATCTTTATTTAATAGTTTGTTATAATATGTAGGTATAATTGAATGGACTAAAAAAATCAATGCAATAACTATAATTAAACCTACTACATACATTCTCTACACGCTCCTTGTTCATCAAATGAAAATAAAATATTTTCTAATGTATTGTTATCAAACTGCTTTTTTAATTCTTTCATATTTCTACTCATTTCTTTAAGAGTAGCATCATCATAAATTAAATCTTTTATCTCATCTACATAGTATTTTTTATTTTTACCAAGTATTCTTCCAATACCATTATTTAATATAAAATCAGCATTATTTATTTCTTGTTGTAAAAATGGATTAAATGCTAATATTGGAAGTTCTGAATAAATTGTTTCAAATAATGTTATTCCACCTGGTTTAGAAATAATAATATCAGCATTTTCCATATATTTATATACTTCATCAGTATAACCCACTACCTCTATATTTTCATATCTGCCATATAATTTATAGTACATTTTTTTATTATTACCAGTTATTACAGTAGTTTTTACTCCTTCTAAAGTATTTAATTCTTTGTAAAATTGTTCTGATTTAGGTAGTAATCCTAATCCTCCGCCCATTATAAGTATATTTTTTTTATTTGAATGATTTATATGTTCTAGTTTTTTAAAGTCTTTTTTTACTGGAATACCATTAACTTTAACTTTAGCTTCATCTATTCCCTTAAAAATAAGTTCTTCCTTAGTAGATTTACTAGCTACTAAATAGCAGTCTGTATTTTTACTAATCCATTCTGAGTGACTACTTATATCTGTTATACATGTTATCAAAGGAAGATTTGAATTATACTTTTCCTTATATCTAGATACTAGTTGAGAACAAAATGGAAAAGTTGAAATAACTACTGTTGGTTCTACTTCATTAAGTAACTTATCTAATTTAGTTAAAAAATAATCTGAAAAAGTAAATTTTATATCTTTCTTTCCATTTTCAGTACATTTATAAAACAAATTATAAAGACTACTTCCCCGATTTACAAGAATAGAAAAAGTCTTGTACATTTTATCTGAATAGTTAGGCATAATGTATTCAAATATATCTTTAATTATTATTTCTGAATTGTTAAATTTTGCTTTTATATCTTCACTTAAAGAGTTTGATGCTGAGTAATGACCCATACCAAATTTTCCTGTAAGAATTAATACTTTCATAAGATTCCCTCCCCATTAAAGTCTTTCTTTTCCTATAATGATTATATTTATAAGTATAGACTTTAAATCTTTAGAAAAACCTAGTATAATTCTTAAGAAATCTTAAAGTTTTAATTAAAAAATACAAAACCCAATTGATATAGGAGATTATATCAATCGGGTTTTGTATATATATATATTCAAATACATACACAATCACTGTAATTATTTAAATATATTCTATTTAATTATTCTTTATAATTAATCCATAATATTATATTCTTCATATAAAGGATATTTTTCAGTTAAACCAACAACCAATGTTCTAGCCTTAGATTCTTCATCATAAGTTAAACATAGGTCTATAGCCTCAGCGATTATTGCCATATCCTCTTCTTTCATACCTCTAGTAGTTACAGCTGGAGTACCAAGTCTTATTCCACTTGTAACAAGAGCACCATTTGGGTCAAATGGAATTGTATTTTTATTAGCTGTTATATAAGCATCATCTAATCTTTTTTCTGCAGCTTTACCAGTTATATTTTTATTAGTTAAATCTAATAATATTAAATGATTATCTGTACCCCCAGAAATTAATTTAAAGTCTCTCTTAATAAGTTCTTCAGCTAAAGCTTTTGCATTTTTAGCAACTTGTATTTGATACTCTTTAAACTCATCACTCAAAGCTTCTTTAAAACAAACTGCCTTAGATGCAATTATATGCTCAAGAGGTCCACCTTGAATTCCAGGGAATATTGCTTTATCTATAGCTTTAGCATATTTTTCTTTACAAAGAATAACACCTCCACGAGGTCCTCTTAAAGTTTTATGAGTTGTTGTTGTAACAAAATCAGCCACTTCACATGGATTTTGGTGAAGACCAGCAGCCACAAGACCTGCTATATGAGCCATATCTACCATAAGTAATGCTCCAACCTCATCAGCTATCTCTCTAAATTTTTTAAAATCTATCTCTCTAGGATACGCACTTGCTCCTGCAACTATCATTTTAGGTTTTACTTCATGTGCTATTTTTCTAACTTCATCAAAATCTATAAGTCCGCTATCTTTGTCTATACCATATTCATAAAATTTATAATATTGACCAGAAATATTAACTGGAGCACCATGAGTTAAATGCCCCCCTTGAGATAAATTCATTCCCATAACAACATCACCTGGTTTTAGCATAGCAAAATATACACCAATATTTGCATTTGCTCCAGAGTGAGGTTGAACATTAGCATGCTCTGCTCCAAATATCTTTTTGATTCTATCTATTGCAAGAGTTTCAACTTCATCTATGTACTCACATCCACCATAATATCTTTTGCCTGAGTAACCTTCTGCATACTTATTTGTAAGATGACTTCCCATAGTTTCCATTACTGGAACTGATACTATGTTTTCAGATGCTATTAATTCAATATTTCTTTGTTGTCTTTTTAACTCTCTTTTCATACTTTCATAAATCTCAGGGTCCGCTTTTTTCAAGTTCTCAAACATATTATTCCTCCTAGTTATTATTTAAATTTTATTTTTACAGACATTTCATAATTTTCGTTTTTATCAATATGATAATTTATTATTATAGTCCTTTACTAATTAATAGTCAAGTGTTTTGCCATTTTTCCATATTTAAGATAGTTACTTTCTTTATTTTTAAGTTAAAATATAATAAATAATATTGTCTAATTCTTTTAATTGGATATAATTTAAATGTGACCATTTTGAAACAAAAAAAAGATAATATATTTATATATATATTAAGGAATATTACTTAAAAATTTGATATAATTTCAATATTACGTTTTTTAATTTGGAGGTGTATTTATGAATCAAAATGAGGAACTTGAATATAAGAAAAATATTCTAAAATTAGCTCTATTTGTAGGGGAACTTATGATAAAAAATGGAGCTGAAACATCTAGGGTTGAAGACAGTGTCCTTAGAATATGCAGGTCAAGAGGGTTTTATCATGTAAATATTTTTACAACTCCTACAGTAATAATTATTTCAGATGAGAAATTTGATGGCTTTTCGTTTATGAAAACGATTCAATCAAGAGGTATAAACTTAAATAAGATTTCTTTATTAAATAGTTTTTCTCGAGAATTTGTTAGTGACAAAGAATATGATATTGATAATGCTATTGCACGTCTTTATGAAATACAAGATGTAAAACCTTATCCTTTATGGTTATTTTACTCTTGTACAGGAATTGCATCTGCTTGTTTTGCTTGTTTGCTTGGAGGGAATTATGTATTAAATTTTATACTTACATTTATAATAGCAATCTTTGCTGCAATTACTTACGATAAAACAATGAAGATAAGTGCAATATCTGCGTTTTCCTGTTTAGTATCTTCTTTTTTAATTGCACTTTCAGGAGTTCTATTAGTTGAAATAGGCATTTTAGATGACCCTAAAATGCTTATAGTTGGCGCTATAATGCCACTACTCCCAGGAGTTGCTTTTATAAAAGCTATTAGAGATTTAATATCAGGTAATTTAATATCAGGAATTTCTCGTGCTTTTGATGCTGCTATGATTATTATTGCGATTGCTTCTGGAGTTGGTTTTGTTCTTGATACATGGTATAGAATTGGAGGTCCTTTCTAATGACTGATATGTCAATGATTTTGCATTTTTTATTTTCAGGCGTTGCAACTGCTGGATTTGCTGTTTTTTTTAATGCCCCACTTTATCTACTTCTTCCAGCTGGAATAACTGGAGGAGTCGGTTGGATTGTGTATGTTTATTTATTTAATTTTACTACAAACGCAGTTTTTGCAGGTTTTATAGCTGCTGCTTTGGTCTCTGCATGTAGTGAGACTTTGGCTAGAAAACTAAAGCAACCAGCTATTGTGTTTGTAATTCCAGGTATTCTTCCTCTAATACCAGGAATTGGACTATACAATACAATGTTATCTTTGATTCAGAAAAATTATTCTTTGGCTATGTCAAAAGGTACAGATGCATTATTTCTAAGTGCTGCAATAGCACTTGGAGTATTAGTTGTAACTTCTTTTGTAAGAACATTGAATCTTTTGAAAATCAGAAAAAGCTTTATTCCTTACAGAAAATCAAAATAAAAATATAAAAATAGCAATGTACTAAAACTTTACAAATACACATTGGGTATTTATTTAAAAAGTACATTGCTATTTTTTAATTATAATTATTTTAAAGGTCAATTAATATTCTTGTTATTACTGGTATAAACTCTCTACTATCTCTGAATTTTTTATCATTCTTCTTTAAGTATAAATAACAAATTACTGTAAGACAAATTCCAACTAGTCCACTTATGGCTTCAACTCCAGTTGTCATACCAATTGCCCCCAATATATAATAAGTACCTATTGTTCCAACTAGAAGTGCTATAAGGGGTATTATATAAGCCATTACAGCTGCTTTCAATACATTCATATTATCCATACTAACCTCTACATGGTCACCAACTTTTGCACCAATTGTGTTGTCTACCTCTACTAATATTTCTTTTGACTCTGCTGAATTTGTAGTAGCACATTTTCCACAAGCAGCACAAGCTGAATGTCTTTGCATTTTTAACTTTGCAGTTCTATCATCAACAATTTCCATAATAAATCCTTGTTGATTCATAACTAACCGCCTCCTTATTTTGTAAATTTATTTATAGTATCCATAAGTTCTTTTATCATCTCTTCAGTTTGCTCACCATCATCATGCTTGATACTTTCTGCTACACATCCTTTTATATGATTCTCCAAAATAATTGTGCCTACCCTGTTTATAGCAGACCTTATAGCAGATATTTGAACCAATATATCAACACAGTAACGTTCTTGTTCTACCATCTTTTGTATACCTTTAACTTGACCTTCTATTCTCTTTAATCTTTTTATAAGAGCTTCTCTCTCATTATTTGGTGCTAATTTTCTCTCTTCCATAAATTCACCTCATACTCTAATGATGTCTTATACAATTAATTATACTCTACTTACCGACTTGTTTAAAATACAATACAGTTATTACTACTATAAATGCCAAAATTGATATTGCAATAGACCTACTTTGATTCTTAGTTTGTTCCATACTTAACTTTCCATTCATCTTAAATCCTGCCAATGGAAATAAAAATATAACCAATGCATCAATTCCAAGCACAACTTGAGCTAAAATAGTCCATTTGCTCAAAAAACAGAATATTCCACCCACACCTAAAAGAACCTCTAATATATTTATAAACTTATATGTAGGTTTTTTTGCTATATATTCTTCAATTTTTTCCTTACATTCTACACGACATGGATATATATTGGTGTTGTCATCATATTTTATAGCCAATTTATTATTTGGTGACTTTATATCCCTATTACAGTAAAGACATCTTTTCATTTTATATTCTCCTCTAGTATTCCCTTAAGAAATTTTGCCTAAATTATTATATGCTCTAATACTATTATACCAAATAGATACAAAAAACAAAAATAAAAGGAATAATTTTAGCTATTTCTTTTACTTCAACGTGTAATCTATAATAAATTTATAATAATAATTAAATAATATTATTTATATCTAATTTAATTGTTATATAATCTAAAATAAGTCAAATTTGTATGAGAGGTTGAAATGAAACAAATGGAATTAGCTATTGTAAGTTTAAAAAAAGATGCTGGAGAAATTTACGAAAACCAAATAAGACAATTTTTAGGCAATAATCTAAAAATAAATTTATACTCTTTTGAAGAGGGAAATCTAAAGTTTTTTAAAGAAAAATTGATACTTCTATCTGCTTATTTAAAGTATGATGAAATCGTAAAATTATCTCACTATGATGCTCAAATTATTGTTCCTAAGTTGACATTTGAAAAGAACAGTATTGATATGATATCTAAATTAGAAAAAGATAAAATTATTTATGTATATAATTTAAGTAAGGATATGGCAATAGAGACAATTTCTTTAATACATAGACTAGGAATAGACAATATCAATATCCTGCCTTGCTATCCAGAGATTGAATTTACCCCCACAGATGCTGTAATACTAACTCCTGGTGAAAAAATCTTACCTAAATTTAAAAATTGTGAAGTCATAGACTTAAAGTATAGAATAATAGATTTAAGTTGTATTGTTGAAATTGCTACAAAGACTAAACTAAAACATCTAATAAAAGATGACTTGATAAAAAAATATGTAGAAAAAATAATTCCTACAAGTTATAGTACAGGTGAATTATTATTAGATGCAAATAAATTTGAAAGACAGTTTGACTTGTTATTATCTATAATTGATGATGGAATCATATGCACAAATAATGATGGAATAATTCAATTCTATAATCATATGGCTAGAAAAATTTTATCTATAAATGCAAATGAAATGATTGATTCGTTTATTGGTGATTGTATAAAGGACATCAATTTCCAAAATATATTGACCAATAAAACTCCATTTTTTGAGAAATTAATTAAAATAAATCATATTGATATAAATTTAGAGATTAAGCACATACAATTAAATGTATTTGATGGATTTATATTAAAAATGACCAAGTTCTCTCAACTGGAAAAAAAGCAAGCTAAGTTAAGAGCACAGTTGGTTAACTCCGGTAATATTAGTAAATATACATTTGATGACATATTGGGTTCTAGTATACAAACTATTAATACAAAAAAAATTGCCAATAAAATGGCTCAATCAAACTCATCTATTTTGATAATTGGTGAAAGTGGTACTGGTAAAGAATTATTTGCTCAATCCATTCATAGTGCTTCTAGAAGAAAAGATGGCCCTTTTGTAGCAGTAAATTGTAGTACTTTTCAAGAAAATCTACTGCAAAGTGAATTATTTGGCTATGATGAAGGTGCTTTTACTGGGGCTAAAAAAGGCGGAAAAATTGGTTTATTTGAATTAGCCAACAATGGAACTATATTTTTAGATGAAATTGGAGAAATGGATTTAAATTCTCAATCCAAATTACTGAGAGTTATACAAGAAAAACAAGTAAGACGTATTGGTTCCAATAATGTCATTGATATTGATGTAAGAATAATTGCAGCTACTAATAGAAATTTAAAAGAACTCGTATCTAAAAATATGTTTAGAAGAGATTTATATTTTAGGTTGAATGTTCTTCCCCTTAAAATACATCCTCTTAGAGAAAGACCTGTTGATATATTTGAAATTTTTGACTCACTAAAATATGATATTCCTTGTAATTTTAGTCTAAGTGAAGAAGTAAAAGAAATCTTTAAAATGTATAAATGGGAAGGAAATATAAGAGAATTAAGAAACTTAGGAGAATATTTCTGCTATCTAGGGAAAGATATTATAGAAATATGTGATTTGCCTGAGTATATATTGGATACTATAGATTCAAATTATAGCAGGACTATCTGTAATAAAGTAACTGATAATATAGAAAAGTATCAATTCAGCATTAACAAAGACAAAAACTTTATAAAACACGACTATAACTTTAAAAGGTCTTTAGATGAATACATATTTATACTGGATAATCTAAAAAAAGCTTATGATTTAAAAGAAAGAATTGGTAGAAAAAGCCTATATAAAATAGCTTTAGGTGAAAATAGGTTTTTGACAGAACAACAGATTAGAAACATACTTCTAGAATTACAAGGCTTTGGACTTGTAGACATACTTGTTGGTCGTGGTGGCTCAATTATAACATCAAAAGGGGTTGAATTTCTAAAAAAGATAAATAGGTCTAATAAGTTAAACAGTTGAACCATTTAAACCTATTTAATTATATTTTCATATATCTGAAAATTTATTAGGAATAACCTTTTCCACAAAGTGTTAAATATAATTAATATTTTTATCTTCTCTATACTCTGAAATTACTTAATACTACATATTAACTTATAGATAAATATTTTTTATTATCAATCTTGGCATGTTGTTTGCTTAATATTATTAACATAAAATTTAAAATTACTGGAGGTTTTTTACAATGAATTATAATTTTAATGAAATTGTTAATAGAAGCAATAATTTTTCATCTAAATGGTCAGAGATGGATAAAAAATATGGAACTAATGATTTACTTCCTATGTGGGTAGCTGACATGGATTTTAAAGCTGCACCTTGTATAATTGATGCCTTAAGAAATAGACTGGAACAAGAAATTTATGGCTATACAACAAGACCAGATTCTTACAATGAATCTATAGTAAATTGGCTGGATAGAAGACATAATTGGAAAATAAAAAGTGAGTGGTTAATTTATAGTCCAGGCGTAATACCAGCCATAAGCCTTTTAATAAACGAACTTACAAAAGAAAACGATAAAATAATGATACAAGAACCAGTTTATAGCCCTTTTAATAGCGTTGTAAAAAACAATAATAGAGAACTAATTATAAGCCCATTACAAAAACTAGAAGATGGAAACTACATAATGAACTATGAAGATATCGAAAACAAGATTAAAGATGTAAAATTATTCATACTTTGTAATCCTCATAATCCAGTTGGTAGAGTATGGACAAAAGATGAATTAAAAAAACTAGGAGATATTTGTCTTAAGCATAATGTAAAAATCATATCTGATGAAATACACAGTGACATCATATTAAAAAAACATAAGCATGTTCCTATGGCATCTATTTCTAAAGAATTTGAAAAAAATACGATTACTTGTATGGCTCCAACTAAAACTTTTAACATAGCTGGTCTTCAATCATCATATGTAGTACTACCTGATGAAAAAGATTATAAATTGTTAGATGATGCCTTTACTAGAATTGATATAAAGAGAAATAATTGCTTTAGCTTAGTTGCAACAGAAGCTTCATATAATAATGGCGAATCTTGGCTAGAATCATTTTTGGAATATTTAGAATCTAACATAGACTTTGCTATAAAATATATAAATGAAAACATGCCAAAACTTAAAGTTAGAAAACCAGAAGGCACTTATTTGTTATGGGTAGACTTTAGTGAACTTGGATTAAGTGATGAGGAACTAGAAAGTATACTTGTAAAGAAAGGTAAAGTTGCTTTAAATCAAGGAAATAGCTTTGGTATTGGAGGAAGTGGATATCAAAGAATAAACTTAGCTTGTCCAAGAAGTATGCTTGAAGAAGCTCTTATAAGAATAAAAAATGCAATTAACTAAAAATATTTAAGGAGAATTTGCACTATGAAAATAGATACAGAAAGAAAAAGACCTTCATTTAGATATTCCTTGTTAGTAATGCTTGCAATAATAGCTCTAACATCAGTTGGCATAGTTGTATTTAATGCTTCTATAACTACAATGTTTTTGCTTTCATGGCTTATAGTAGTTCCTGCAGCTATGAAGCTTGGTTATACTAATGACGAAATAGAAGCTTTTGGATTTGAAGTTGGTAAGGATGCCTTTCAATCAAATTTAATAATACTTTCTGTTGGTGTACTAATAGCAGCTTGGATAGCTGCTGGTACAATACCAACAGTAGTATATAGTGGCCTAACAATAATAACACCTAAATATTTTTTACTTACAACATTAATAGTCTGTTCACTGACTTCTGTTGCTACTGGTACATCTTGGGGGACTCTTGGAACTTCTGGTATAGCAATGATGAGTATTGGTACTAGTATGGGTATTCCTCTTGGTCTAACAGCTGGTGCAGTCATTTCTGGTGCTTTCTTTGGAGATAAAATGTCTCCTCTATCAGATTCTACAAACTTAGCAGCAGCAGTTTGTAAGACAGATGTAATTACACATATGAAGCACATGGTTTACACAACAGGTCCTGCATATGTAATATGTATAGTTCTTTATACAGTGATTGGATTAAAATATTCAAATAATACTATCGACTACATTCAAATAAATCAAATCAAAGATGTATTAAATTCAAACTTTCATATTGGCTTAGTAGCAATGATTCCAATAATGTTTTTGTTATTACTTTTATTGTTACAAAAACCACCTATTATATCTATACTAAGTTCAGCTATCATGGGACTTATTATAGCCGTATTTCAAGAGGGGGAAAAAATAGGTGATGTTTTAAATTACATGCTATCAGGATTTACTATAGATACTGGATTTGTTTATGCTGACAAACTATTAAATCGTGGTGGAATAATGAGTATGGCTGAAACCGTTTTACTAGTATTTGTAGTTTTCGTTATTGCTGGTATTCTCCAAAAAACTGGTTTCTTAGAAGTACTACTTCAACCTTTGATAACTAAAATAGGAAAATCAAGAACTAAACTGGTTGGGTCTACTTTTATAGTAAGTTACTTTGCAAATGCATTTAGTTCGTCAATGATGTTCACTTCAGTATTTGTTGGAACTTTAATGTCTCCAATATACAAAGAATTTAAATTAAAACCACAGAATCTATCTAGAATCATAGAAGATACAGCTACACTTGGTGGACCACTAATACCATGGAATTCAAATGCTGTTTTCTGTGCTCAAACTCTTGGGGTAAGCCCACTGGAATTTATACCATATTGTTTCTTAAGTTGGATTACTCCTATAATTTCATTTATTTACGGAGTGACTGGTTTTACTATGCTTACATATACTTATGATGAAATTGAAGAATTAGAGATATTTGACACTGTTCAGAAAAGAGTTGATTAAGTATGAAATTTGAATACTATTACTTAATTCAGGACATTACAGGTATATTATTGGCATTTGTAGGACTTAGAATGTCCATCTTAGGATTTAGAATACTTTCAATAAAAGGAATTTCTATAAATACACTTTTAATCCTAATTAAATATTGCTTATTTGCTATAGCAGGATTGAATTTATTAATATCTAAATTTGGAATTACTCACTGGATTTTGAGTTTTTATATGATATTAATATCCATAATAATAAACCCTAAAATTAAGGTATCAAAATAGAAATAACCATCAAACTCAAAGTTTTATAAAAAAGAAACTACTTTACAAATTAAAGTAGTTTCTTTTATTGTTACTTATAACTAAATAACTGGTGTATCAGATAAGTAATCATTACTTACATAACCATATCCACCACTATATTTTATTTTTACCCATCCAGTAGCAAACATCTCTATTGTTTCTACCTTGCTTCCATATGGAAGATGTCCTATTTTTTCATCTTCTGTACTTGGTCCTTTTCTAACATTTAGACCCTCTTTTTCTTTTACATACTTTATTTTTATATTTTCATTACTATTATCAGGCTTATTATTTGTCAAATAAGACCCACTAACATATCCAATGCCTTCATTGTATTTTATTTTTACCCATCCAGTTTTTAACACTTCTAAAACTTCTACTTCATCACCATTATTTAGATATCCTATAACAGAAGCTTCTATTGTAGCATCACTTCTTATATTTACCTTATCTGTATTAGTCACATACATTACTCTCTTATTATTACTATTTGCCTGTAAATCTTTTAATTCTTTAAATGCTCTTTCATTTCCGCCACTACCAACTTGAGTTATAGAAGTAGCATTTTTATTAGAAAATACACTCTTTTGTGTTGCACTTAATTGTTCTCCTACTATTAGTACAGGAGAATCCTCTTTTGATGCCAGTACTCCTACTGCTAGAGCATCTATAAGTTGATTTTGCTTTTTCATTCCATCTTTGGCTACAAATACATTATTTAATTTATTAGAAGTATAAAACTTTTCTATTACTTTACCATTAGTTTCATTTCTATCTGCTCCACCTATTCTTTCTGAATTAGGTAAACTTTGTTTTATTTTATCTGATACAGCATTAGTAGACCCTATTATGTATGATTTGCTTATATTCTTAGATTCTATAAAATCTTTAAAGCTAGATATTCCAGATGCATCAGACACTGGAAGTATAACCATTCCATTAGTAGCAGCTACAGAAGCTATACTAACTGCATCTGCAAGACCTGTATACCCATTTACTACAGCTATTTCTGATATATCTTTTAATCCTTCTATTTTTTTAGCTATACTCAAGGCTGTTTGGTATCTATCACTACCACCAACCCTATCAGTAGTTAAATTATTAGATTCTAACTGTTTTTGTACATCATTTGATATAGAGCTAGATAGTCCAATTATATAAACTTTTTTAACTCCTAATCTTTTTAATTCTTTCTCAGTTTGTGAATTTAGATTATTTTTTTCTGTCAATAATATAGGAGCATTTTTTAATTTAGCAAATGGTGTTACAGCCAATGCATCTACAATAGATTCACTATTTACAATTACAGCCTCATTTGCACTACTCCATCCTTTTTTGCTTACTTCAACAGCAGTTTGGTATCTATCCTGACCTACTAAAGTATTCTCCACTGTTGTTCTACTTATTTCATTTGCATATGCTACTGGTGATAAGCTTAAAACTAGAGATAAGCACAATATTGATGATATTGATTTAGTTAATTTCATCTTAACTCCCCCTAAAATTATAGTATCTAAATGTTTCCTATTTAAAATAGTATAACATAATAATTTAAGTAATATCATTATTATAAAATATTAAATCAAATAAAATACTATCTTTCTTCTCTAATAAGCTTTTATCCTTACTTGATATTAATACTTTACTCATCAAATGAATTTTTTATATAATTAAAGTTTGTAGCACTGTTTCCTTAATTAATCATACATTAAAGCTACTTTTTTTAATTAGATTATGCACAAGATGTAAATAACGATTTAAATAACTTTTTGATATACTGTAGTTTATTATACAAGCTTTATATTATAATGTATAATATATAGTTGATTATAAAATTGATATAACTCAAGTCATATTAAAAGAGGTGTATTTTATATTATGGATTTACTGCATCTTAAGTACTTTCAAACTGTTGCTAGAATGGAACACATAACAAAAGCATCACAAAAACTAAATATAGCACAGCCAGCTTTAAGTAAAACGATATCTTCTTTAGAAAGAGAGCTTGGAGTTAAGCTATTTGATAGAAAAGGAAGATACATTGTGTTAAATGAATATGGAAAATTATTTCTAAAAAGGGTAGATAGTATTTTGGATTTAGTGGAAATGTCAAAAAAGGAATTAAGAGATACTTCTCTAGAAAATTCAGGAGAAGTAAAAATATTAGCTACAGCAGCAGCTAATGTGCTACCTTCACTTTTGAGTAATTTCAGAAAACTATACCCCAATATTACTTTTAACGTCTCACATACTCTACCATCTTCTTATAAGAAAAGTGATTTTGATTTGTATATCTCTTCTTCATTTACAAAAATAAACTCTGAAAATAATATAACTTTAACTTGTGAAGAGATATTATTGGGTATTTCGATTAATCATAAGTTATCTTTAAAGGATGAAGTGTACCTAAGTGAAGTTTCTGATGAAAACTTCATAGTTATAACTAAAGGTGAGAATTATAGAGAAATAATAGATATACTATGTGAATCAGCTAATTTTAAACCCAAAATAGCCTTTGAATGTGATTCACCTTATACAATCTATGCACTAATAAAATCACTTCAAGGGGTTGGATTTATATGTGGAAAGTCATGGGGGTTATCTAAAGACCCTGAAATCAAACTATTACATATAAAAGATATTGAATTTAAAAGATACTTAAATCTCTCATGGTTTAATGAAAATTACACATCTAAAGCCGTATTACTGTTTAAAGACTTTCTTATTAACTATTTTAAAAACCTTTAAATATAAGTTATAAATATAGTCTTTATATTAAATAAAAATGCAAGTGGGAGGGACGAAAAAGAGTGCCTCATGAACTAAAAAGTTCATTTTGAGACACTCCTTTTTACATTTTAATTTCTTACAACTACATATTATTCATTATCTTTTATATCAACTTTTATACTTAATTCTTCTAATTGCTCATCTTCTGCTAATGTAGGAGCATTTGTCATAGGACAAACAGCATTTTGATTTTTAGGGAATGCAATGACTTCTCTTATATTATCAGCTCCTGCAAGTAACATAACAAGTCTATCAAGTCCAAAAGCTAGACCAGCATGAGGAGGAGTCCCATATTTAAATGCCTCTAATAAGTAACCAAATTTTTCATTAGCTCTTTCCTCTGTAAAACCAAGTGCTTTAAACATCTTTGACTGGACATCAGAATTTGATATTCTAACGCTTCCTCCACCTATTTCATAACCATTCAACACAATATCATAAGCTTTCGCTCTTAAAGATGCCTTATCACCTTCTTCTAACTTATCCAAATCTTCATCCATAGGTGATGTAAATGGATGGTGCATTGCTGAGAATGTACCTGTTTCTTCATCTTCCTCAAAAACTGGGAATTCAGTTACCCATAGTAAATTATAGACGTTTTTATCCAATAGATTAAGTCTATTTGCTACTTCAAGTCTAACTTGTCCTAAAGCATCAAATACTATTGAGTTTTTATCAGCTACAAATAAAAGTAAATCTCCTACTTCAGCATTCATTCTTGTAAGTATAGCATTTATTTCTTCTTCATTAAAGAATTTTGCTATTGGAGAAGTTACTCCCTCTTGTCCTATTTTCATCCAAGCAAGACCTTTTGCTCTATATGTCTTAGCATGTTCTTCTAGTGATGATATTTGTTTTCTAGTAAAGTCGTCAGCTTTGCCTTTTACGTTTATACCTCTAACACTTTTTCCTGGTTGTGTAGCATCAGCAAACACTTTAAACCCACAGTTACAAACAACATCAGATATATCTGTTAACTCATATCCAAATCTAGTATCTGGTTTATCTGAACCATATCTAGACATAGCTTCTGCATAAGTCATCTTAGGAAGTGGAAGTGTCAATTCTACATCTAAAACTTCTTTAAATATCACTTCAAGCAAACCTTCAATCATACTCATAACATCTTCTTGCTCAACAAAAGACATTTCACAGTCTATTTGTGTAAACTCTGGTTGTCTATCTGCTCTTAAGTCTTCATCTCTAAAACATTTAACTATTTGGAAATATCTATCCATGCCACTTACCATCAATAATTGTTTATATAATTGTGGTGATTGTGGTAATGCATAAAATTTTCCTGGATTAACCCTACTTGGTACAAGATAATCTCTTGCTCCTTCTGGTGTTGGAGCTATTAAAAATGGTGTTTCTATTTCACAGAATCTATTGTTTGATAAGTAATTTCTTGTAATATTCATTACTTTATGTCTTAATTTTAAATTTCTCTGCATAGATGATTTTCTTAAATCTAAGTATCTATATTTTAATCTTAATGCTTCAGAAACATCATCATCATCTTTTATATAAATAGGTGGAGTTTCTGACTTATTTAAAAGTCTAAGTTCAGTTGCAAATATTTCTATATCTCCAGTTGGCATATTAGGGTTTTTAGATTGTCTTTCGCATACTTTTCCTTTTACAGCTATTACAAATTCAGCCCCTAATTTTTCAGCTTTTTCAAAAGCTTCTTTATTTACATCTGTATCAAAAACTATTTGACATAATCCACTTGTATCTCTTAAGTCAACAAATACAAGACCACCTAAATTTCTTTTTTTCTGTACCCATCCCATAAGTACAACTTCTTCATTTATGTTTTTTTCTCTCAACTCTCCACAGTAGTGAGTTCTCTTTAAACCATTTAAAGTTTCCAAGATACTACCTCCATTTTATTTAATTTTAATGCTATATATTTATCTAATACACAAAACATCATACTTTCTTATTTTACAGCTTTTGCTTTAATTCTTCAACTAATGTACTTAATTTTACAATAGTTTGCTCTGATGTTTTCATGTTTTTTAATGTTGCAGTGTCATTTTTAAGCTCATCATCCCCAATTACTATTGTAAATTTTGAATTTATTTTATCTGAATATTTAAATTGTGCTTTGACACTTCTCTCTATATGGTCTTTATCTGCACTTATATGATTTTTTCTCAGTTCTTTTAATAGTTTAAAGCTTTTTGTATTTGCTTCTTCACCTATTGTTACTATAAATATATCTGTAGACTGTGGATTTTCTATTTCAATTCCATTGCTTTCAAGCGTAAGTAAAAGTCTTTCGACACCTAATGCAAATCCAATTCCGCTTATCCCTTTTGGACCTCCTAGTTGCTCAACAAGACCATCATATCTGCCACCACCACATACAGTACTTTGTGCACCTATATCATTAGATATAATTTCAAAAGCAGTTTTTCTATAGTAATCCAAACCTCTAACTATTGTTTTATCAATTACAAAATTTATATCCATTTCCTTTAAGTATTCTTGAAGTTTATCAAAGTGAACTTTACAATCATCACACAAATGGTCTGCAATAAATGGTATATCTTTGATATTTTCTTTACATGTAGGGTTTTTACAGTCTATAACCCTCATTGGATTTTTTTCTCTTCTCTCATTACAAGTCTCACACAATATATCTGCTTTTGAGTCAAGATATTCTTTTAATAAAGCATTGTACTCTTTTCTACAAACTGGGCAACCAACTGAATTTATACTTACTACCAAATCATTTAATCCAACTTCATTAAAAAATTGAACAGCCAGTGCAATTATTTCAGCATCCATTGAAGGCGTATCACTTCCAAGTGACTCTATACCAAATTGATGAAATTGTCTTTGTCTACCAGCTTGTGGTCTCTCATATCTAAAACAAGGTGTAACATAAAATAGTTTAGTTGGTTGAGTATCTGCGTATAGTTTATTCTCAATAAATGCTCTAACTGCACCAGCTGTACCTTCTGGCTTTAGAGTAATTTCTCTATCACCTTTATCTTTAAAAGAATACATCTCTTTTTGAACTATGTCTGTAGTATCTCCAACACTTCTCTTAAAAAGTTCCGTATGTTCAAATATAGGTGTTACCATTTCTTCATATCCATATAAAGCACATATTTCTCTAAATTTATTTTCTACATAACGCCATTTATAAGCCTCTTTTGGAGTTATGTCTTTAGTTCCTCTAGGAGCTTTAGTCAACATTTTTATATACCTCTTCTTTCTTCCTTTTTATCATTTCATCTACTCTTTCAATGTATTGTTCAACATTTTTTACATTTTCTACTCTTTCAATTCTATCTTCATCTACATAAACAAATTTTGATATAGCACCTGCACCCAAAGCATAGTTACTTTGTTTTTCCTCCATAATTTGTATATTGTAGATACACTCATATCCTTCTTTAGCATAACCTATATTTTCTAAGTTACCTAGCATATGTTTTTGTCTGTACATATAATATGGATTAAGTCCCATATCCTTAGCATATTTCATTGATAAATCTATCATTTTTATCATTTCTTCATACTGAGTTAAATGTTCTTTGTACTTATCCATATTTATATTTAGGTTAGAAGCTCTTTTTATAGCTAATGTATGAACTGTAAGACTTTCAGGAGAAAGCTTTTTTATTTCCTCTAATGTATTTCTTACCATGTCTAAGTCTTCATCTATAAGTCCTAAAATTATATCCATATTTATATTGTCAAATCCCATATTTCGAGCCATAATAAAACAATCTACTAAATCAGAAACTTTATGTTCTCTTCCAATTTTAACTAAAGTCTCATCATTCATAGTTTGAGGATTTATACTAATTCTACTTACATTGTGTTTTTTTAATACACTTAATTTTTCTTTGGTAATAGTATCTGGTCTACCTGCTTCTACTGTAAACTCTTTAATTTTGCTTAAATCCAATTCTCTAAATAGAGCATTTATAAGTAAATCCAATTCTTCCTCATCAAGTGTAGTAGGAGTTCCACCACCGATATATAGAGTTTCAATTTCTTTATTAGTCTCCTTAATAATCTTGGCAAACCCCTTAATTTCTTCAATCAATTTATAAACATACTCTCTTTTCAAATGCCCAAATTGCTTTAAGGAATTTGAAGGAAATGAACAATATACACATCTAGTTGGACAAAATGGAATACTTACATAAAGAGAAATTTTATTTTTATCTATAGGATACATAAACACTCGCTCTCTTTTAGCTATTTCAAGAGCTAAATCTATTTTCTCATCTATTATAAAATAATTATTTTTTAGAATGGCTCTTATACTATTATCATCTAGCTTTTTATCCATTAGATTGTGGACAATTTTGACTGGTCTAATACCAGTCAAAATTCCCCATGGTACATAAGAATTAAATATTTGTTTAAGCACTATAAATATGCTTTTTTTGATACTTTCTTTACACAGCTTTTTAAAATTTCTCTTACTTTCTTTATCTAACCTATTCAGAAATTCTTCAATAGTTTTACTATCATCAAATTCATCTAAAAATTCAAGGTTCATATTTTCTATATTTTGTATTGATTCATACTTTAAGTTTCCATTTTCATAATACTCCGTACTTGAAGACAATATCTCATTATCATAAATCAATCTATTTATTAAATGCTTTGACTCCACATAATTACTACTATCATTAAAATCATTAAACTTAAATTCACTAGTAAACAATTTTATAAGCTCTGCTACTTCATACTTATAATCATGTCCTTTTAAAAAAACATACAACATCAACTTAACTCCTTCTATTTAACAGTAGAAGAACTCCATTACTAATATAGTTATTAAATATCTTATATTTTTTTAATACTAATATAAAATTACATGTAAGGATTTGTCTTCTTTTCAACTCCTAGAGTACTAGTTGGTCCATGTCCAGGATATACTCTAACAGCATCTTCATATTTACATAATTTCTTAAGTGATTTTTCCATTTGATGAAAGTCTCCACTATACAAATCAGTTCTACCAATACTTCCAGCAAACAAAGTATCTCCTGTGAACATTTCATCTTCAACTCTTATACACATACATCCTTGTGTATGTCCTGGAGTATGCAAGAAAGTCAGTTTTAATTCACCAATCTCAAGCTTGTCTTTATCATTCACATAGATATCTGCATCAAACTCTTGTGCTCCACATCTCATTGTATAGCTTAGATTTTTATTTTTATCATTTAATAATTCTTTTTCATCAATATGTGCAACTACTTTAGCACCAGTTTTTTCTTTAATATCTTTAACATATCCTATATGGTCTCCATGTCCATGAGTAAGGATTATATATTCGATATTTAATTCATTTTCTTTTACAAAACTTAATGTATCTACTAAACTTCCACCTGGGTCTATAACTGCACATTTTTTAGTATTTTCATCACCTAATACATAAGTATTTACTCCAAAATAACTATCTACAAATTTTTTTATAACCATTAAAGTTTTCCCCCTTAAAAAGATTTACTTGAGTCTAATAGTATTGTTACTGGACCATCATTAGTTAATTCTACCATCATATGAGCTGCAAATTGACCTGTCCCAACTGTTATACCTTTATCTTTTGCCTTTTTTACAAACTCTTCATAAAGATTATTTGCAAGTTCTGGTCTAGCTGCATTACTAAATCCAGGTCTTCTTCCTTTTCTGCAATCTCCATATAAAGTAAATTGAGATACTACTAAAAGCTCTCCACCTATATCCATTAGAGATAAATTCATCTTGTCATTTTCATCTTCAAAAATTCTCAGATTCAATATTTTGTCAATCATATAATCTACATCACTTGATTTATCATCATGAGTCACTCCTAACAATACTAGTAACCCCTTATTTATTTGACCTATAGTGTTTTCATCTACTGTAACCTTAGATGAAGATACTCTCTGTACTACTGCTCTCATAGCTTCCTCCCTATTATTTTAACTCTAATTTGTCATTCTATAAATACTTTCTACACCAGGAATTGCTTTTAATTTTTTCATTAGAATTTTTAATTCCTCTGTGTCATTAACTTCTACAAGTAAATTTATACTTACGATACTATCCTTACCTTTTCTTGCATTTATTCCGTTTAAACTAAGTTTATCCATCGCAACAATATGGGTTATTTCATTAACAATTCCTCTTCTATCAACAGCTTTTATTTGAATCTCTGCTTCAAATTTACCTTTTCCTGCTGAACTCCATGAAACTTCCACCAATCTATTTTGAAAGAAATCTCCATTATTGTTTGCATTTGGGCAATCCGCTCTGTGTATAGCTACTCCCCTACCCTTAGTAATATATCCTACAATTTCATCTCCTGGAAGAGGATTACAACACTTAGCAAATCTTACTAAAATATTGTCAAGTCCTTTTACTATAATCCCTTGTGAGGCATTTTTCTTTCTCTTTTTACTGTATTCTGTTTCACTTATATTGTGTTTATTCAAATCTTCTTCTTGTATCTGCTGTTCTTTTTTAGCTTTTTTAACTTCTCTTAAATATAGGTCTTTTACTTTAGATACAACTTGAGATGACATTATACCACCATAACCTACAGTAGCAACTAAATCCTCAACACTTGGCTGATTAAATTTCTTTGCAACTAATGCCATATATTTTTCAACAAGAGGGTCTTTTTGTGGTATATCATGCTTCTTAAATTCTCTTTCTAATATTGTATTTCCACGGTCAACATTTTCTTCTCTTCTTTCTTTTTTGAAAAATTGTCTAATTCTACTCTTTGCGTTTGGTGTCTTCACTATATTAAGCCAATCTCTACTTGGTCCATTAGAATTAGATGATGTAAGCACTTCAACAATATTACCATTTTGAAGCTTATAATCAATAGGAACTATTCTTCCATCAATTTTAGCTCCTACACATTTATTCCCTACATTTGTATGAACTCTATATGCAAAATCTATAGGTGTTGATTCTGCTGGTAATTCAATTACGTCTCCTTTTGGAGTAAATACGTAAACCTGACTATTAAATACGTCTTCTTTAAGTGCATCCATAAACTCTTGTGGGTCTTTTAAATCTTTTTCCCACTCCATCATCTGTCTCAACCACTGAAGTTTTTCTTCAACCTTTGATTCTTTACTAGAGATACCTTCTTTATATTTCCAATGGGCTGCGATACCATTTTCAGCTATATTATGCATCTCATGAGTCCTTATCTGTATCTCTAAAGGTTCTCCATCAGGCCCTACAACGGTAGTGTGCAATGATTGGTACATATTTGGTTTTGGCATTGCTATATAATCTTTAAATCTGCCTGGAATAGGTCTCCATAATGTATGAACTATACCAAGCACTGCATAACAATCCTTTACATTATCTACTAATATCCTTACTGCTGTTAAATCAAAAATCTCTTCAAAAGTCTTGTGTTTTTTTTGCATCTTTCTATAAATACTGTAAAAATGCTTTGGTCTACCATATACATCACATGGTATACTTAAATCTTTAAACTTATCTTTAAGAAGTTCAACAATGCCTTGTATATAATCCTCTCTTTGACTTCTCTTCATTGAGACTCTATTAACTAAATCATAATACCCTTCTGGGTCCATAAACCTTAATGCTCTATCTTCTAATTCCCACTTTATCTTAGAAATCCCTAATCTATGAGCTATACCTCCATAAATTTCAAGTGTCTCTTTTGCTTTATATTTTGCTTTTTCTGGAGGCATGTATTTTAATGTTCTCATATTGTGCAATCTATCAGCAAGTTTTATAAGTATAACTCTTATATCTTTTGCCATTGCCAAAAACATTTTTCTTAAGTTTTCAGATTGAGTTTCTTCTTTTGAACGATATTTTATTTGACCAAGCTTTGTTACTCCATCAACTAAATCCGCTACTTCTTTGCCAAATTCTTTTTTTATGTCTTCATAGGTATATTCCGTATCTTCTACAACATCATGTAATAAACCTGCTGTTATAGTTTCAATATCTAATTCCATCTCTATTAAAATATTTGCCACTGCTAATGGATGAATAAAGTATGGTTCCCCAGATTTTCTATATTGTCCCTCATGCGCTTTTTTTGCAAGATTATAGGCTTTTTCAACCATTTCAAAATTTGCATTAGGTGCATAAACTTTTATTTTTTCAATTATTTCTTGTAATTCTTTATCATGCATATAACCACCTATTTTGTATAAAATTTTAATATATATGAAAATAGTTGGTGCTATACCAACTATTGTAAAAGTACTAGTATTTTATAAGAGAATTAACATCATAGTTAGATAACTTTTTTCTCCCATTTAAGAATTCTAGTTCAATCAAAAATTGCATAGAAACTACTTCTCCACCTAGTTTTTCCACAAGCTTAGCAGCAGCTTCCATAGTTCCACCAGTAGCCAATAAATCGTCTACTATTGCCACTTTTTGACCTTTTTTAATTGCATCTTTATGTATTTCTAAAGTATCCGTACCATACTCTAAGCCATACTCATAACTCTCAACTTCACCTGGTAATTTTCCAGGTTTTCTAATTGGAACAAATCCTACTCCTAGAGCATATGCTACAGGTGTACCCATCAAAAACCCTCTCGCTTCTGGCCCTATTACTAAATCTACACCTTTATTTTTTAATTCTTCAACTATAGAATCTACTGCATATTTAAATGCCTCTCCATCTTTAAATAGAGTTGTAACATCTTTAAAATCTATACCTGGCTTTGGGAAATCATCAATGTTCCTTATAAAGTTTTTTAAATCCATGGGAAACGCCTCCTAATAACTGCTATTGTATTGTTTTTCTAAATTTTTTAGATTATTGAGTATTAAACTCTCATTTAAGTCTAATTTTTTCTGTGGTTTTGGCAATATTCTTATGAGTACAGAATTTTTTTCATAATTTAAGTTAAAGTCAAGTAAATTTAATTCTCTAAACACATTTAATATCGTAAAAAACTTTAATGGAATTACATTAAAAGTTCCCTTTATATTTACCATATCCAAATCAATTTCTTTTTTTATGAGTGCTTGTTTATAAATTGTTATAAATTCATCTCTTGATGGAACTATATTACTAACTACATTCTTTAAATATAATAGGTCTGTTTTATTATAATATTTTATAATTTCACTTTCTTCTCTTTTATTCTCATATATATACGAATATTCGCCTTTATTATATAAATAATCATAAAGAATAATATTATTATATCTTTTTAAATCTATTTTATCAATATTAGGAGAAAATATAAGCTCTAATTTATCAGTATTTTTGCTAACATCTTCAATAATATTGTAATTTATGTTAAAATCCAAATCTATAAGTGATATATCTGATATTGCTCTATAAAATCCATTTATAGAATTAGATATTATCAACGTATCTCTTTCAAAATAATCAAATATATTTATATTTGTATTTCCATCAAATAATTCAAAATCAGATACAGATATATTATACAAGCTTTGTGTATCTTTTGGTATTATTTTTGACATTAATTTCAATGAAAGTTTGTCATTACTTGCATTTTTAGGTCGAGCTAATCGGATATCTTTAAGTAAGAATTGTACTTTCCTATTTCCCATATAGTTATTTTCATCTAATTGGAACAATACATCTACTTTATCTCCTACTCTATACAGTGATTTTAAATGACTCATATTAAATCCTACACATTCATAGCTTTTTTCTTTTTCTATACTTAATTTTAGATGTTGTTGATTTTTACCTATAATTTTTAAGTCTTTTAAAGTGTAATTTCTAACTATAAACCTAGGATTTGGATTATTTAATCCAAAAGGTTCTAACTTATGTAATTCTTCTACAAGATTTAAATTTATTACATTTTCTTGTAATTCAAATTCAACATTTACATTTTCTATCATATCATCTTCAGTTAAATTATAATCTGCAAACTTATTTATTTCATCAGCTAAAACTTCAACCTTATCTGAACTTAAGGATAATCCTGCAGCTTGTTCATGACCACCAAACTTGTTCATTAAATCTTTACACTTTACAAGAGCTTCAAATATATTAAATCCTTTTATCGACCTTGCTGAACCAGTAGCTTCTCCATGTTCTATGCCTAAAAGAATTGTTGGTTTGTAGTATTTTTCAGTTAACTTTGATGCTACAATTCCAATTATTCCATGTTGCCAACCTTCTTTAGCTAAAACCAACACTTTATCATCATTATATCTGCTGTTAGACTTTAACATTTCCTCAGCTTCATGGTACATCTTAGCTTCTATCATCTGTCTTTCATTATTTTTTTCTTCTAATATATTAGCTATTTCTACAGCCTCTTCTTGCGATTGAGTAGTAAACAGTTCTACTCCTAAGTAAGAATATCCCAATCGGCCTGAAGCATTTATCCTAGGACCTATTGCAAAACCTATATGAGAAGAACCTATTTTATCGCTTTCTACACCACAAACTTTTATAAGTTCTCTTAATCCAATATTTTTGCCTTCTTTCATTGATTTTAAACCATTTTTTACAATTATTCTGTTTTCATCTATAAGTGGAACAATATCACAAATAGTTGCCAAGGTTACTATTTCTAAATAATCATACATGCTAGTTTTAAATTCTTCTTTTGGAGTCAAGGCTTGAATCATTTTAAATGCTACACCACATCCACATAACGAATCAAATGGATAATTACAATCTTCTTGTTTTGGATTTATTACTGCAAAAGCCGATGGAATTTCATTTTGACATTCATGATGGTCTGTAATTATAATATCTATGCCCAAATCATTCGCTATATTGACCTCAGATACTGAAGTAATTCCACAGTCAACACTTATAATCAAGTCACATCCCCTAGAGCTTATAAGCTTAATAGCATCTTCATTTATACCATACCCTTCTTCTAACCTATTTGGAATATAGTAATCAACATGATAACCTATATTCTTAAAATATATACACAAAATAGAAGTAGATGACACACCATCAACATCATAATCTCCATAAATCCAAATTTTTTCGTTCTTCTCAATAGCTGACTTTATTCTATCAACAGCTTTTTGCATATCTTTCATCAAGAAAGGGTCCCTTAAATAATCTAACGATGGATTCATAAATATTTCTGAATCTTTTTCAGTATATATCCCTCTATTTTTTAAAATTTGGCAGATTTCCGGGGAAATATTAAGTTTTTTACTAAATTCACTTTCCTCTATCTTCCCTTTATATTTTAATATCCATTTTTTCAAATTTAATTCCCCCTAATCTTTTTTATATTTTGACCTAATACTTCTTATGACTAAGCAAAGCCCTATTATAAAAGAGATAAAGAAACCTGCTATAGCAGTAAACTTTATCCATATATTATTTTCTATATTTGGAGATGCAATTATAAGAGAAGAGCCTACTATAATTGATGCCAACACTAAACTCAGAGATATTTGAGACGTTAACTCTATTATACAATTTTCTAATCTTGTCATTTTAACATCTTCAATTTGCATTTTTATGTTATTTCTTTCTATATTTTTTAAAATTGCTTTTAATTGCTTTGGAATAGTTTTTACATCCAGCAATATCTCTTCTACGTTTTGTCTCGAACTTAAAACAACATTTTTAGGATTAAATTTACTTTTATAATGGTGTTTCATAAATTCTTTTCCCATAGAGCCAAAAGAAAAATCTGTATTTAAAGTTCTACTTGTTCCTTCTAATGTTATAACTGTCTTGGCAAGAGTTACAAATTGTGCAGGCATGACTATTTTATACTGTCTAAAAAATCTAAATAGTTCATTTAATATATCTGTTACATTTATTTTTTCTATAGAAATATCATAGTAGTAATGTATTAGATAAAGTAAATCCTGTCGAAGCCCTTTAATATCTGCCTCTCCATTTAATGCATCCATTTCTATCAATAAATATATTATCTTGTCAACATTCTTTTCTACACCTGCTAGTGCAATCTCATTTAATTGGTTTAAAGTTTTATTATCAATAATTCCAATCATTCCGAAATCTATATATGCTATCTTGTTTTTAGCAACTACGAATATATTACCTGGATGTGGGTCTGCATGAAAAAAACCATGAGATAATACCTGTGTAAAAAAGGACCTAACTCCTATTTCAACAATAGTTTTTGTATTATAACCTAGCCTCTTTATTTTTTCTACATCACTTAACTTTGTGCCATTAACTTTCTCCATTACTAAAATTTTCTTAGTATTATATTCTGGGTATATTTTAGGTATATATACTTCATCACTATTTTTAAATATCCTAGAGAATTTAGTTGCATTTATGGCTTCAAAGGTGTAATCAAGTTCCCTCATTAATTGAGTTTGAAACTCTTCAATCATTTGTACTAAATCTAAGTTAAAATCTTTTTTTAAATCTTTTAAAGTATTTGCAATCGTTCTAAGAATCTCTAAATCAGATTTTATTATTTTCTCTATATTGGGCCTTTGAATTTTTACAATTACTTCTTCCCCAGTTCTAAGTACACCCTCATAAACTTGACCAATTGAAGCAGCTGCTATTGGTTCTTCTTTAAACTCTAAGAATACTTCTTCTATACTTAACCCCACTTCTTCTTTAAATATCTCAATAGCTATATTTGAGTCAAATTTCTCTACATCATCTCTAAGTTTTGATATTTCATCAATTATATCTTGGTCTAGTAAGTCTTTTCTTGTACTTAATATCTGTCCTATTTTTATATATGTAGGTCCTAATTCTTCTAAAACTCTTTTTATTCTCTCACCAGTTGTCATATTTTTTATTTCTTCTGGTGGGTCAAACAGTGGTATTTTATAGGCAATTCCTTCTATATTTAATCTTTCTACAATAAAACTAAAACCATACTTTATTAAAATATATCCGATTTCTCTATATCGCTTTAAATTTCTATAACTTATTCTCAAATTTTTTCACTCCTAAAATAGGTATACCCAAAAACTTACACCTTAATTTATCGTATATGACATTATTTTACCAGTTGATATTCTAATATCTTATATCCTCTTTAATATTTAATTTTATCACACATACTAGCAATTTTATTAAAATTATTTAGCATAGTTAATTTTTATTTTTGACATTCTATACTTATTTTAATCAGACACTTTTTGAAAACTAAAATATCAACCAAATTTAATAAAATAAATTAGTGGTTGCCTCAAAACAGATTTAAATATGTTTTGAGGCAACCACTCTCTAATTTAATATTTTTGATTTTGTGCTGCTTCTAGATACCATTTGTAAGATTCATCAATATATCTTTTATCTTCTTCTGTAAGTTCTCTAACAACTTTTCCAGGAGAACCCATTATTAAAACACCTGGTGGAAACTTCTTATTAGATGTAATTAATGTACCTGCTCCTATCAAAGTATATTCTCCTATTTCAGCATTATCCAATATTATTGAACCCATACCAATTAACACATTATCGCTAATTTTGCAACCATGGACTATTGACCTATGTCCAACTGTCACATTGTTACCAATTATAGTTTCCGTATCTCCATGCACTATAGAACAATCTTGTATATTAGTATTTTCTCCAATAGTTATTGGTCCTTCATCTCCTCTAACTACTGCATTATACCATACACTTGAATCTTTACCTATTTTAACATTTCCAATTACATCTGCTGACTTTGCCACAAATACACTTTCATCAATTAAAGGCTTATCTTCTAAATAATCTCTAATCATATATAAACAACTCCTTTAAAGTATAAATTTAGTTAGTTGCTCCTTCTAACATCAACTTAGCTTGTATCATTATAGAGCACTCTGTACGTTTTCTTTGCATTTCACAGCCTAATTCATATGGTTTTGATATGTCATTATTAAAGTTTATCGCATTTGCATGACATCCACCTGAACAGTAAAACTTATTCCAACATTGTTTACACTCTTCTTTAGTGTATACATGAGCTTCTCTAAACACATTTTTTAAGTTTTCTGGAAGTACGATTTCTTCATCAAATATATTTGCCATTTTAAATTCTTCATTTCCAACAAATTGATGGCATGGATAAATATCTCCATTTGGTGTTACAGAAATATACTCATTTCCAGCCCCACATCCAGTTATTCTCTTTATTACACATGGTCCTTGATTTAAATCTATCATAAAATGGAAAAATTTAAATCCATCTCCTTGTAATTGTCTATCTGCATACTCTACAGCAAATCTTTCGTACTCTTCAAATATTTTAGGTAAATCTTCTTCTCTAAGTGCATATGGATTACTTTCATCTCCAACGACTGGCTCTACAGATGTTAATTTAAATCCTAAATCTGCAAAATGCATAACATCTTTAGAAAAATCTAAATTATCTCTCGTAAAAGTTCCTCTTATATAGTAATATTTATCTTTTGCTCTTTTTTCCACAAGTTTCTTAAATCGTGGTAATGTAATATCATAACTTCCTTTATCATTTAAAGTTGGTCTCATATTATCATTAATTTCTTTTCTTCCATCTAAACTTAAAACTACATTATGCATATTTTCATTTATATAATCTATAATCTCATCATTTAACAGTACACCATTCGTAGTTATTGTAAATCTTATATTTTTATTATAATCTTTTTCAATACTTCTTCCATAATCAACCAATTGTTTTACAACTTCAAAATTCATCAAAGGCTCTCCACCAAAGAAATCTATCTCTAAATTCTTTCTACTGCCTGAATTAGCAATCAAATAGTCAATTGCTGCCTTACCTACCTCAAAACTCATAAGTTCTTTTTCTCCTCCAAAATCACCTTGAGCTGCAAAACAATACTTACATTTTAAATTACAATCATGGGCTACATTTAAACATAAAGCTTTTACCACAGGCTCTCTATTTACAAAACTTGGATGATATTGATATGTATCTTCTGTATATAAAAGACCTTCTTTTTCTAAATTTGATATTTCTTTATATGCTTCATTTATTTGTTCTTCTTGATATTTTGATTTTAATACCTCTAATATTTCTTCTTTACTTTTTTCTTTATAAAAATCTAATAAGTCGTATGCAACATCATCTAGCACATGAACAGCTCCACCATTCACATCTAAAACGATATTATATCCATTCATAGAAAATTTATGTATCATACTCATAACCTACCTCCTAAATTACTATCTATACTAAAGTTTTTTATTATTTTAATTAAACTTTACCCTTCATTATATCATAAGTTTACCTAAAATACATACAATACAAAAATGACTTACTGCTCGTAAGTCATTTCATTGAATACACTATATCCCCCTAAATTAGCGCACTAATATATTATCAAATAAGTATTAGGCTCCTATAAAATAAATTTTGTACCTGATTTTATATGATTTTTATTTTATTAAAATATAATAATTTCTTTTTTATAATAATTTTGTATAAATAATTGCTTGTATTTAATTTATCTTTTTTAAATTACTAATTTCTTCAGGTACCTTAGGCTGATGTATAATCCATGGACAAGTACTATTAGCTGACAAGACAGCAGTACTAAGTGCTAATGAACTAGCAAACTGCATAAATTTTACAATACACTTCTTCATAACTTAATTCTCCCTCATACATATTTTACTTATATTTTTAGCTTTTAATTTACCTAATACTAACATTATAAAAATCCAAAACATAGCAAATGCACTATATGTGAAATAATCTACAAAGATATTCAAAGAAAAGCTTAAAACTGTCATTAATAACACTACTGTAGATATAAACATAGCAATTTTTTTGTAAACTGATTTTTCTCTATCATTTATAGGATTACTTCTATGTTCTATTGGACATAGAATACAAATTCCAACCCAACTGATACTAGCAATAATCGCAATGATATTTTTAAATAAGTCTATATTTAGATTTTCTATAATTAATATTGTAGATAAAATTATGAAAACAAAGGTTAATAGACATCTAAAATAGTTGTCTGCATGATACCCTCCTGAAAATTGTCTTATTGGACAGTAACACATTAAAAAAAATAATATATATGTAAATTTACCAAATAAAAAACCTATAAACATCATGGTGGTTATATTAATTATAAAAGCTATTAATATTTCAAATCCATAAGAATAGACTTTAGATTCATTATTATCTATCACATTATTACAAATTAGAACAGATGTCATTTTATCAGCATATCTCTTAAACATTTTTACCTCCAAAAAAAATTTTACGTATATAGAATACCTTCTTTTTTGAGAAAATTCAATATATTTTACAAAACTAGTTGTTAAAATTGTAAAACTGGTCAAAAAAAGACCTATATAAATTTTTGAGTATTATTTATATAATAAAAAAATTATAATAAAGCAGTTTTCCCAAGCTTTATACAAATGAGGGTGTCTCAAAATGGAATTTTGGGTTCATGATGCTCTCTGTTTTGTATGAAATCAAATATATTTTCATCATTTCAACGATGAAAAAGAGGCATATCTCTATTTTGAGACAGCCTCATTTATTACAAAATATCAATTTTCATATATTGTTCTATATATTTTAACTTTTTTAACTTTGTTTTTGTTTTACATATTGTAGTGCTTTTCTATTCTGCTTTACTGCTTCTAAGCAAACTTTTTCCGTTTGATTATCAACAAATTCTAAAGCTCTATAATTTTGCTTTACTGCTTCTAAACATATTTTTTCTGTTTGATTATTTACATATTTCAACATTCTATAATCTTGTTTTACTGCTTTTAAACAAACTTCTTCTGTTTGCTCTTTCACATATTTAAGAGCTTCATAACTTTGATTAACTGCTTCTAGACAAACCTGTTCTGTTTGTTCCTTTACATATTGTAAAGCATTATAATTTTCTCTTACTGCCTCTAAACATATTAATTCTGTCTGATTTTCTATATATTTAAGAATTTTTCCATTTTGCTTTACTGCTTCCACAAAGATTCTTTCTGTTGGTACCTTTACATAGCTTAAGATTTCCTTTATTTCAAGTTCCTCAAATGAACCTTTTACTGCCTCTATACACATATCTTCAGTCTGTTTTTTTACATATTGCAATACTTTTCCATTTTGTCTAACTGACTCCAAACAAATTTCTTCTGTTTGCTCTTTTACATACTGTAATGCTCTTCCATCATTTCTTACTGCTTCCAAGCAAACCTCTTCTGCCTGATTATTTACATACTGTAGAGCCATATAACTTCTTCTTACTGCTTCTATGCAAATTTTTTCTGTCTGCTCTTTTACATAATACAATGCAAAGTCATTCTGTTTTACTGCTTCTATACATATTTCTTCTGTCTGTTCTTTTACACAAGGTAGTGCACTATAGTTTTCCTTTACAGCCTCTAAACATATACTATTACTTTGTTCTTTGACATAAGCTAAAGATTTCCCATCTTTTTTTACAGCTTCTAAACATATAGCTGGAGTTTGTTCTTTTATTCCTTTCAGTATCTCTGCAACATCATTTTTGGATGCCCTTTCTATAACTGCTAGACATACATCTTCTGTCTGCTCTTCTACAAATTTAAAAACTTCCATGATATCGTGAGTTGATACATTTTTTATAGCCTCAATTAATACATTTTCTGTCTTATCATGTATGTAATACAAAGCTCTATAGTTCTGTTTGACTGCTTCTATACAAATATTCTCATCTTGATTTGTTATATACTTAAGAGCTTTATATGTTTGTTTAACTGCTTCCATACACACTCTATAAGTCTTATCATTTACAAACTCAATTATAGTACCATCCTGTTTTACTGCTAGTAGACACATTTCTTCTGTTTGATTTTCTATGTCTTTTAATTCTCTGTAATCATACTTTACTCTGCTTAAGTCATTTAAATGCACTTTATTATCTTCCTTTGAATTCTCCTCATTACTTTCTATATCATCTTCGAATTCTTCATCATTTAAATAGTTATTTTTTTCTGGTAAAAATATAGATTTAATTTTATTCTTTATATCCATAAAATTATCCTCCTTTAATATGATTCTATCATTAAAGTAAATCGTTTTTAAGCACTTATTTAATTAATTTTATATTAAGTTTCTTTAAAAGTCTATTCATTGTTGACAGATTATATTTTATATTAATAATTTTATCTTATATATGTGGGGTAATAAAGTTAATAGTGGACATTTTTCATCCCATTAGTGTATACTATTCATATTTATTACTCATTTATGGTGATTTTCTTCAATTTTTTTCTTATTTACTATATCATATTCATTTAATTTATGATATTATTTAAATATAATATAAGTTTTATAAAGTATATTAAATATATTATAAGATGGAGGTCGAGTAATTTTGAAAGGAAAGATAGTACAATATAATTTTGCAGATATAGAGGAAGAAGTATATTCGTTGGATTATGCTATAGCATGGAATACAGATGGGGAAAACGTAAACATAATACCATTTACAAATAAATTCTGTAAAGAATCTATAGAATCTTTTTGCCTAGGTAAAATTGACAATTTTGTTGAAATATTAAACGAAGGTTTTGTTGAAAATCATCATTATTTACATTTAGATAAAATGGTTAGTGTTCCTAAGAAGAAAGTTAATTTAGTATATCAACAAGACACACATGGTTATCTTTTAAGAGATGATAACAACAATCTTATTCCTGCAAAAATAACTTCAGAACAATCTAAGTCTATATCAAATAAGATGGAGTTATTCTGTGCTGGTGAAGAAAAATGTTTGATTAATATATTACTAAAGGCTGACCCATCATATATTTTAGATGTAAATAGTATAAAAGATAAAAACATTCTAAATTTAGGTTATGAGTCTATTGATAGATATAAAGAATACAATTTTGATGATGATAAGATTTTAATATTTTTTATAAATAAAAAACGTTATTCAGTAATTATGAAAAAAACAAATAATTCTAGTAATGATTTAGCTTCTAGAAACAACGCTATTAAAGAATTATTTACTAGTAAGGCGAGAAATCTTAACTAGTATTATAACTTTAAATCATATTACTCATTAAATTAATAATAGTATACAAAGTGGGAGTAGAAAAATCTACTCCCACTTATTTATAATAAACAAATAAATCCATAAACCTATTGAGTGATTATAATTTTTAGATTGGGTTATCTTGCATTTTTAAATTTAAGGTAACTTTCTATTCTAAACTTTAATCTCTACATCAATATCATCAACTGTAACAACTTACAATTAAATCTTTAATAATCAAACTTTAGACTATCTATATTAAAACTCAAATCAGATTTAGGATTTATTTGGATATCACACTTATTTTATTAACTACTAATCAATTTATTTTTTACTTATAAACTTATTCTTCCCTAATTCTATTATTAAATACTTTTAATTATTTTTCAATACCATACTAATTTTTAACAATGTTTATTCTAGATTTATTTTGTAAAACCAGACACTTTCTAAACTCCTTTTTCATTCACAACATCAATATTGATATCGGAAGATATATAATATATTCTTAATGCCAAATCATAAATATTGTAATACCTTAAATTATACAATAAAAAAACCATAGTATATATGACAAACTATGGCTTTTACTTATTTATTAAATAATTTTTATTATTTATAATCTACCTAAACAAGTATTTATGTAGATATAATTTAATAATTACATATTAAAACTAGTTTCAATATATTTCTTTATTTCTTCCGCAGTACCCATATTAAGTACCTCATCAGCTAATTTCTTCATATCTGATTCTTTAACTGAAGTTATTAACTTTCTAGCAGGAAGTATTGATATTGGAGACATAGAGAACTCGTCTAATCCCATACCTAAAAGTATTGGTATCATTTTTTGGTCCCCAGCAGATTCTCCACACATACCTGCCCATTTACCTTCTTTATGTGCATTGTCTATAACAGTCTTTATAAGTCTTAAAACAGCTGGATTAAATTGATTATAAAGATAGCTTATCTTTTGATTCATTCTATCAACTGCACAAGTATATTGAATTAAATCGTTAGTTCCTATAGAGAAGAAATCCACATGTTTAGCCAGTACATCAGATATTACAGCAGCAGATGGAACTTCTATCATCATACCAATTTCTACATCTTTAGCATAAGTCACACCTTCAGAATCAAGTTCTGCTAAAACTTCTTTTACAACTTCTTTAGCTTGTAATAATTCTTCTAAAGATGAAATCATTGGGAACATGATTCTTAATCTTCCATGAACACTTGCTCTATATAAAGCTCTCAATTGAGTCTTAAATATATCTTTTCTGTCTAAGCAAAGTCTTATTGCTCTATAACCTAAGAATGGATTCATTTCAGGTTCCATACTTAAATAACTTAATTCTTTATCTCCACCTATATCCAATGTTCTTATAACTATAGGTTTTCCATCCATTCCCTCTAATACAGCTTTGTAAGCCTCATATTGTATTTCTTCAGTTGGGAAAGAATCTCTATCCATATATAAGAATTCTGTTCTATAAAGACCAACACCTTCAGCATCATTCTTTATTAGACCTTCTATATCATTAGGTGTCCCTATATTACCAGCTAATTCTACATGCTTTCCATCTAAAGTTACAGATGGTTTTCCTTTTAATAACTGTAATGCTTTTCTCTCTTCTTCATACTTAGCTTTTAATTCAGTATATTTATTTATAATCTCTTCATCCGGATTAACGATTACTTCACCAGTATCCCCATTGAAAACTACAAAATCTCCATCCTTAACTTTTGAAGTTATATCATTTAATCCAACGATTGCAGCTATTTCTAAAGTCCTAGACATGATAGCTGTATGAGAAGTTCTTCCACCTATATCAGTTAAAAATCCTAAAACCATTTTTTTATTCATAGTTGCTGTATCTGATGGAGTTAAATCATGTGCTATTAATACAACTTCTTCACTTAAAGCAGATAAATCAACAACTTTAATTCCTAATATATGTCTAAGTATTCTATTTGTAACATCTTTTATATCTGCCGCTCTTTCTTTCATATACTCATTGTCCATAGACTCAAACATGCTAACAAACATCTCTTTTATTTCATTCAAAGCATATTCTGCATTTACACTTTCAGTTTTGATTTTATCTATTGCAGAACCAATTAACTCTGGGTCTTCTAAAACTAATAAATGCGCTTCAAATATTTCAGCTTCTTCTGCTCCTAATTCTTCAGAAGCTTTTTCCTTAACCTTTATTAATTCTTCTTTAGAAACTGCAACTGCATTTTCTAATTTAGTAATTTCCGCTTCAATATTATCTATAGATTTTTTTTCAATTACTAATTCACTATGCTCAACTACTAACGCTTTCCCTAAAGCAACACCAGGAGAAGCTCCTATTCCTTTGTAAGCCATAACCCTACCTCCTAAAAAATATCTTTTGTATTTTAACACTCAATTTATGATTAAAAATATCTTATTTCATCTTCTAAAATACTTGTATTTTCATACCCAATTAACAATAGTCTTAATCTTCTGATTAAATAAACATGAAAGTAACAAAGAAATTAAATATCTACAAATGCTAGTCTGTATATGTTTAATACTTCTCTGTTACTTTTACTTTAAGTAATAATTAGATTATAAATATCAAATTTTAAAAAATTATTATATCTATTCTCCAAATCCACTTTCAACTAATTCAACCATTGCAGCTAAAGCTACTTCTTCATCTTCTCCATTTACAACTAACTTTAATTCTTCTCCTTGAGCTAAACCTAAACTCATTATTCCCATTATTGATTTTGCATTTACAGTTTTGTCTTTTGCTACAACCTCTACTGTTGATTTAAATTCAGCTGCCTTCTTAACAAACATTCCTGCTGGTCTAGCATGTAATCCACTTGCATTTTTGATACTAACTATTTTTTCCATTTTTTAAATCCTCCTATAGACTTTACATTTTATATTTTTTAAAATTGTTTTCCTATTTTTTACTTTAATGGCACTTAGTGGTACTTTTTTGTCCTATGGTCATTTTTTGTTCCCACTAGTGCTACAAAAATATTATACTACTAATATACACTTTTTTCGAGTATAATTACAAATTTTTTTTGTTTTTTATTTAACTTTGGTTTTTTATGTCTTTTATAATACAATTTGTCAATAATTTTGTATTTTTGTTCTTTTTAATACTAATTTTAGGTCTAATTTCAAAATTAGAAGCTAAATTTTTATTAGAATCAATATTTGTATTTACAACATCTATAACCTTATTAAAATCATATAATTTTATCCTGTTTATACTATTTTCTTCAAGTTTTTTTTCATATATGCAGTAAAATAAATCTTTATATGAAAAATTCTTTGGCAATCCAAGTACCTCACCAAGCTTTGGTATTACACTTTCCATAACAGTTCTAAGCGAAGCATCTCTCTTTATATTCAGTAAATTACAAATATATTGTATTGTTTCATTACTCATACTTCTAAATTTATCAAAACAGTATTCTTCATTATACTTATATTCTACATCAAAATAATACTTAATCCCAGTGCATCTTTCATATGCTTTCATAGTATCCAAGTAACCCAATCGAATATTTTTTTCTACATTATCTCTATCTTTATTAAGAGAACCTCCTAGATACTCTGATGGTATTATAGTTTTTACATTTATATTCTGGTGTCTACTTAGATTCATTTTACCAATAAAATCATCAAGCAGCCTAATTACAACAACATCTTCATAACCTTTGTCTTCTAAAAGTCCTATTGGCATGTTATCACAGAACATTCCATCAAGATATAATTTATCGTCCATCATGTTCGTTTGAAAAATAGGCAAACTGGAACTAGCGATTAAATAATCAATCAGTCTTCCTTGTGGTATATCTTCAATATACAATGGATATGGATTAATCTTTTTATCCCACCAAACCGTAACAAGTCCAAAGTCTTTTTTTGATTTTCTTATTATGTCTTCATTTAATGTAGTTTCCATCAGTTGTCTTAATGGGCTTATATCTATACCTTCATTTTTTCTAGCTTTATTTATAAGTTCAAACACTGCATTGATATTTTTAGTAGTGAAATCTACATTTTTAAATCTCTCATAGGTTTCTTTATCAATGTTCATAAAATGAGTATAATCATAATTTAACCAAATATCTTCCATTACTTCGATATCATTTTGAATTATATATGCTCCATTTAAAGCACCAATTGATGTGCCAGTTACTCCTTGAAACTCTATACCAAGCTCTCTTAAAGCTTTATATGCTCCTATTTGGTAGGCTCCTTTTGTTCCTCCACCTTCTAAAACTAATCCTTTCATATTATCACCTACTATATCAAAAACGTTTCTGATTTTTATTCCTCAGCAAATATTAATTCAAAAACTATTTTTAGTTATTGGAGAAAAATAAAATTGCACAAATTCATTTTTATTTTATCAAAAAAATATTGAAAAGTATATATTTTTAATATTTTTTATATGGCTAACTTTTTCTTTCTAAATTTAGATAAATAATTAACATCTTGTAAATTTTTTCGTATTCACAGTTACTTATATCCCTAAAGAATCCATTATTAAATTATCCATTTTTATCTGCAATCTTTCTACTTTTTCTTTATCTATAGACTTATCTAATAAAATTGATATTATTTGCTTTGACAAATTCTCTATTTCTTCATAATTATTATCTCTAAAAATCCTTATCTTCATAACCTTATTAGGATAGTAATCGTATATATTTTTACTCATTTTTTTAGCAGTTATTTTAAAGTATTTATCATAAATTCTGGAATTTAAAATTCCAACTAGGTATTCATATGAAAATTTGTCTAAATACTCTTCTTTTATAAAAAAAGAATATACATCTGCACTTGAAAAATTGTTGTCATAATCTATAGCAAATCTATTTTCATTTGATTTATAAGGATACATTATCTTTTTTCTTTCAAAGAAAAGCTTTTCTCTTCCCCATTGAAGTTCATACCATTTCCTTATTCCGCTTTTACATTCTCTTCTGTTTTCTAACTTTGTTTTATATATCCCTATAATCTCATCTAGCACCTTTTTATTTGTATTCTCATTATCTATATCATTTGAGTATATTAGCCTATATTCACTTTTATCTACTATATACTTATTTATATTTTTACTCTTTATCCAACACTTTAAAAATTTATCATCTACAAGATTCAATTTTACATCATCTTTACTTAAGATAAATGCTTTGTCACACCCTGTGATTATTCCTTGAAAACTTATTGCTATATCTTCCAAGCTATATTTACATTTTTCTTGTATCTTATTATAAAAAGTTTCATCATCCTTATTTACAAGTATCCATTCATCAGATAGCAAACTCTGATTTATATTAAAATGCTCGAACTTACTGCTATTTAGAAGTTCTTCTAGCGTTTCAAATTTATTTATACATATATCCTCATTTTTTATTTTAAATACATCTATAGGTGTATCTTTTGATTTTTTCTTATCAAAAGTAAGTATGCAACTAGATACCCCTATATTTTTAAATATATTTGCACCCAAAAAATCTACTATTTCTTTAACATTGACATTCGATTTAATATATTCTCTTAAATCTTTGCCTGATAAACTTTCTAAGAAATATCGTGGAGTTATAACACTACCAGTTCCTCCTTTTTTTAGGATATCTATAATCTTTTTATAAAAACAAAAATACAAATCAGCTTTATCTTTATAAACTTCACTATATTTTTCTACAAGAAACTTCTTATATTTCTTTTCTAGTTTTTTATGACCAATATATGGTGGATTACCAATTATGTAATCAAACTTATATCGCCAATTCTTTTTAAGGCTATCACAACAAAATAGATTAATCTTTATATCAGATTCATCCAAATCGTTTACTACCTTTTTGTTTCTTAAGCTATCTTTTAATATCTTTATGGCTTTTTCATCAATGTCAGCACCATATATACAATAGTTTAATATATGACGGTGTATGTTATCAACAGTCCAATAATTTTCATCATATTTCTTTTTTAATTCATATATATTTTCCTCAAATAAGTCATATAAAATATCGTATACTTCTAAAAGAAAATTTCCACACCCACAAGAAATATCGAGTATTCGTGGATATGGATTTTTAATTATATCATGATTTTTTAAAGTTTTTTTTACAATATAATCTACAATGATTTTAGGAGTATAATATATTCCACTTGCTTTTTTAGTGTCTACATCTAAACTATTCTCATACTCTTTAGATAGTAGAAAATTATCTTGAGATATATCATCCATAGTCGAAAACCTCCAATTATTATCATAGCTGAAAATTTATTATTCTAGTATTTGTCTTATAGATTTTCTCGATAAAAGTTTATAGATTTCTTTTTCTATTTCTAGTAATTCATGATTTACTTTACAACCTTTTAAGCAATTACTGCAATTAGATACATATCTCGTACATTTATTTATATATATTTTCCCATCAATTGCTTCTACAATAGTTCTTAGACTTATTGTATCCAATGATACATTTAACATGTATTTCTTGTTATCTTCTTTATTAAAAGTAAGAATATTATTTGCACAAAGCTTTCTAAGTAGTCTGTATAGTGTTAGTATTGGTATATCTTCACTTTTTGATATTGTTTTAGCATCTATTGAATTATTTTCTCCATTATTAAACATAGCTCTTATAATTCTTATTGAATAATCTACATCTTCTGAAATCATTCTTATTCCTCCTCAACTGCCATGAATTTATCTAAAAGAATATCGTCCAGATTTATATGACTTCTGTCAGTAAGAAGTCTTTTATAACTAATCTCATCTAAAGGTTTAAAAAATACATAGCCTTGTATGAAATTACATCCCATTTCATTTAAAATTTTAACCTGATTCATATCCTCTACCCCCTCACATATAACAGTTAAGTTTAAGTCATGTGAAAGATTAACAATTGCTTTTACCATAAACTTTGTTTTTGTATTCGTAACTATATCCAATATAAGTGACCTATCAATTTTTATAACATCTAGTGGTATCCCTTTAAGATTAATAAAATTTGAGTTACCTACACCAAAATCATCTAATAATATATTTATGCCTAAAGATTTAATCTCATAAAGCCTTTCACTTATAAATCCTACATCTCTTAGTGCCGTTGTCTCTGTAATTTCTACTTCTATAAGCTCTTTAGGAACATTATATGTATTAAACATCAGTTTAAAAAAATCTACTAAATCGTTTTTATATAGTTCTACTCTAGAAAGATTTATTGAGACTGGTAGTACATTTATACCTTCTGAAATCCACTTATCGATAGTAACAAAAACTTCTTGAATTAACCATCTACCAATATTGTTTATCAGACCACTTCTTTCAGCGATAGGTATAAATTTATTTGGTCCAACCATACCTAAAGATGGATGCACCCATCTTATTAATGCCTCTGAGCCTATAATTTTATTTGTACTTGAATCAACTTTTGGTTGATAATGAATTACAAACTCTTTATTTTTAATAGCTAAGAATAAATCTCTCTCTATTTCCATAAGTGATTGTGCTTCCTCTTCCATGACAGTATCAAATTCTACATATTCTATATGCTTTAGTCCTTTTGATTTAATCCTTGCCATATCAGCATTATCCATAGCTTTTTTTATATCAATTTCATCAATATTAAATTTATAAATTCCAATAGATGTCTCAACATTTATGTCCATTTTAAAACTGTCAATCTGACTTAATGTCACAATTTTATTCTTGATGAGATTTACTAAGTAAGGAATCTTCTGTTCTCTATCTTCAAGTTTTATTATTAATATAAAAACATCACTTTTTAATTTTCCATAGATAGCTTCTTCTCCAAAATAATTTTTTAAGTTACTCGAGATATTATTTAATACTTCATCCCCTAACTCATAACCATATATATCATTTATAAGTTTGAGTCTACATAAATCAAAACAAGCCATCACACAGTTTTCTTCCTTATTGCTGATGATATAATTTTGAATATGCTTTAGAAAATTTTCATCTTTAGTAATATTTATAAGCTTATCTGGATTATTTATTAATTCTAAATTAAATTTATCCTCATACAGCTTAATTTTAAGATACGAAATAAATACATTTATACTAAATAAGGTCAATAACATTAAAATTAAAACCTTAATATTTATTCCAATATGTCTTGTAAGTAAAATGATTCCCAAAATTCCAATTATGATAAAAATTATTTTATTTAAACTGTAAATTTTTGTCATACTATTTTTATTCATATAAATTCCCCTATTTTTTAAATTATCTTACAGTTAAAGTTTTTATATATTAATTATAAAGCACAATTGATAGCAAATCAATGTAAGTTAAAATCACATATAAATAACTACATTATACTATACTAAATTTATCTTCTTAAATTTCACAAATATCGATTTTTTGCAAAAAAAACTATGAAATTAGATATAGACAAAATAATTTCTAATTTCATAGTTTCTAAACTCAAATAATCTTTTCAACATGATGTAATAAAGTTAACTTACTTATTCCCTTTAGAATCTAAGTATGAAAGTACACCTTGAACAATTCCTTCTGTAAGTTGTTCTTGATACTTTTCATTTACTATTTTTCGTTCCTCTGAAGGGGTTGTTAAAAAGCCACACTCTACCAATATGGCAGGCATACGTGATTCTCTAAGTACTTCAAAGTTATTTTCAACTATACCCCTGTCCCTCACTTTAACATAGGATGCTATAGTACTTTGTACTGTCTGTGCAAGTTCTTTTGAGCCATCTGTAGCTTTATTCCTATACCAAGTTTCTATACCTGTTGCTGTATTGCCATTTTTTTCTGCATTTAAATGAATGGAAACAAGTACATCAGCAGAACTATTATTTGCTAAATTAGCTCTATCCATCAATGATACATATGTATCATCAGTTCTAGATACTACTACTTGAATATCCTTTTGTTTAGATAATTTATTTGCTAATTTTTTTGAAATCTGTAAATTTAAGTCTTTTTCATATCTATTACTAGTCTTGCTTTGAGTCCCTTTATCATTGCCTCCATGACCTGGGTCTATAAACACAGTATATTTTTTATTTTTATTTTCTTCTTCATTGCCAAGGTCAAATTGTTCTGAGTCAACATTTTGTTGTTGGCTAGTTTTATTACTTTTATCCATACCTTTTACTAAAGCTACTACACCTTGAGTAGCTTTAAATGCAATAAATAAAAATAACACTGTAAAGCAAATCAACATTGTTAACTTTTTCTTATTTAATTTTCGCTTTTTTCTATTCAGATGGCTGGTATTTTTAGATTTATTTCTCGAATTATTGTTATTCTTGCCTTTTGACATTTCTTCACCCTTCTTGGTATAAATTTTTACACTTTTTCATATTATTAGTGTTATTTTACCATCAAGAAGTTTTTTTTTCAATAATTTAAAACACTCTACAACCTTAAATCTGAAAATTTTTAATTATCCGCCTAAAGTAACATCTTGTGTATCATACCAACTAAATGCATCTCTTATATCATCACTTTTAAAATCTGGCCAATAATTATCTATAACATAAAAGTCTGCATAAATTGATTGTACAGGAAGAAAACCGCTTAGTCTCCTTCTTCCACCCCATCTGATTATCAAGTCTAGTCTAGAAACATCAAATGACTGTATGTAATCCTGTATATTATTTTTATTTACATTTTCTACTCCTGATATATTATTTAAGTCCCAATACCATCCATAATTTACCAGAAGATTTGCTTTTATTTGACCTTCCTTAGCTTGAATTCTATTAGTATATGGTAATAATTCTTCAGGGAACATTGGAGATTTTGTATTTCCAACAACGAGTAAAGCTGCACCTTCATCTATTAATATATTTGCAGCATCAATACATGCTTTTGTAAAAGCTTTTGTCTGCACTGATGGACGTCTTGTATTATCAGTTGTAAATCCATAAAAAGTTACTTCTTCACAACCTAAATCTCTACATAATCTATAAGACTCTAGTCCAGGGTTTATTCCACTTTCATATCCTCTATCTTTTGTCATACCATTTTGACTTGCCCATCTTCTGTTTCCATCTGGGATAATTCCTACATGTTTTGGTATTCTCATTTATAATCACCTCTTAATAGGTATTATTATCAAAATATTACATTATTAATCAAAACTGTAACATTAAATACATTTATTTTTATATAATTATGTAGTAAACTAATTTAAGATGGAGTTTAAAAAACTTGGAGGTTTATCATGAAAAAAATTTTAATATTGTTTTTTTCGATAATCTTATCATTTGGAATGGTTAGTTGTTCTTCAAGTGGTGATTACAAAAACGTTTCCACATCGAGAATTGAAAAGTCATTAAAATCCTCTGATTTGCTTATAAAAGAATCAAAACACTTTGATGCAAAGGAATTTAACTATTTCAATGATGTGGAAGAAGACATAATTCAAGGTTTTGTAATTAATTCTTCTGATAAATTATCTCTAGAAGATATTATTGTCATAAAAACTAACGATGTAGATAAAATCTATAAAACTCTAGAAAATTATAAAAAAGACATGGTACAAGCACCTTTTGGAGAAGGACATGGAGAAAAAAGCAATTCTGAAATAGCAAATAATACTATAGTTGAGAAAGCAGGCAAGTATGTTTATTTAATTTCTGCTGAAAATGCGTCTCAAATAGAAGACAAAATATTGAGTATCATAAAAAAATAAATATCTTTATTGATGTTTGTTAAATATCAATGTAATTTTTATATAAATAAGTTTATTTATCAAAAATTACATTGATATTTTTTTGAAGGTTCTATAAAATCTTTCTCATCTAAACAGATAGCTATCCAATTTTTATTACCTCTTTTATTTTATCTACAACACCATTTTCAGTATTTCTTTTTGCTCTAAATCTAGCAATCTGTTTCAAATGCTCATTTGCATTTTCCATGGCATAACTATGATAAGCACTTTTCATCATTTCCACATCATTCAATTGATCACCAAATACCATAGTCTCTTCATATTTTATATCTAACATTCTTTGTACTTTTTTTATGGCACTACCCTTATTCGCACCTTTTGCAGTTAAGTCAAGCCACTCTACCCCAGAAATACATACTTGAGCTCTATCAGAAAACTTTTCAAAGTAGATACTATTGTTATGTTCTGCACCTTTGAAGTCAAATACAGCTATCTTTAATACATCACCTTCTACTTTTGTCAAGTCTTCTACAACTTTAAACTTTGCATAGTAAGTACTAACCTCTTCTATAAAAGCTTCATCTTTACTTTCTATATAAGCGTATTTTTTACCACTCATTACAATTTTTTTCCCTTTTATACTTCTTGTTGTCTCTATAATTTCATTTACTAACTCTTTATCCAAAGGATTTGATAATATTTCTTTTCCTTTATATACTACTAGTGTTCCATTTTCTGATATAAACATCATATCATCTTTTATGACTTCAAATTTTTTTATAAGGTTTTGATACTGCCTGCCACTCGCAGCAGAAAACATTATCCCTCTCTCTCTTAATTTTTTAAATACTTTATAAAACTCTGGATTTATTTCGCTCTTTTCATCTAACAAAGTTCCATCTAAGTCTGTTGCTATTAATTTTATCATACATTTCCTCCCCCAAATTACATAATTTATGATTATTTTTTATTAATTTTCATCAGTTTAAATTTTCAATTCTTATTATACACTAAAAATTTTAAATTACAATTTGCACCTTTCATAAGATACTATAACTACATTCAGGAAAATATTTTTTTCAATATATACATCAATTTATAAAAATTTAAGTCTTCATATAATTATATTCCAAGAAAATTAATAATAACTACACACTTTCTTCTATGAAATATTATAAAAATAATTATATTATGACAAACTTATGCTAATTTATTGTGTTTTTTATTGCTTATGTAACAATTTTTTAATATAATTAACTATGTGTAATTAAAAAATTTAGAAAGTAGGGGATATTATTGTCAGGACTCAAAAAGTTCGTTATATTTCTAGCCCTTTTAGTTATAGCATTTCCTGTTAGCATATATGGATATGTTTTTACTAAATTAAAAACTATTCAAGATGATAGTATAAATACAGAGGCGCTTAGTAGTAATGACTATAAAAACGAAGAAAATATCACAAATATATTATTGTTAGGTACAGATGCAAGACCAGGAGAAGAAGTTTCTCGTTCTGATGCCATGATGATACTAACTATTGATAATAAAAATAAAAGTCTTAAATTAACTTCATTAAATAGAGATACTTATGTTAATATACCAGGATATGGAGAACAAAAATTAACACATGCTTATGTATATGGACAAGCTAACTTATTAATAGAAACTATAGAAGAAAACTTCCAGCTTGATATACAAAATTACGCTGTAGTTGACTTTTTCTCTTTTATGGATATAGTTGATGCTCTAGGTGGAGTTACTGTTACTGTTAATAAGAGTGAAATAAGAGAATTAAATAAATTTATACCTGAAACTTATAAATGGAATAAAAATGCTGATAAAGGTTCTCTTAAATATATAAGAAATTCAGGTGAACAAAAATTAAATGGATACCAAACACTTGCATTTTCTCGTATAAGAAAAAACGACAGTACAGACGAAAGAGATAGAAGACAAAGAAGTGTTATACAAAGTTTAATAAATGGTGTTAAAGATTTACCAGTTACTAAATATCCTAATCTAGTTAATACAATACTTCCATATGTAAAAACTAATATGAATCCTAATGAAATAATATCTTTAGGAAAAGAGCTTATAAGCATAGGAAATTTAGATTTGAAATCCATGGAATTCCCTCTTTCTACTGAAAATGGTAGAAAAATAGGTGATGCAGGCTATGTAATTCCTTTTGAAGAATATGAATTAGATGCAATGCATGATTTCATATTTAAAGATATTGTAGTTGAAGATTAAGTGTTCTAAAACAAAATAAACTAACAATTTTAAAATAAATACATACCTTATCAAAGGCAAATTACTTTGCAATTGTAGGGTATGTTTTTATTTTAAAATATAAATTTTTTAAAAAATATATTATATATACTTTTAATTGTATATATAAATTGATGAATTTTCTTATAAACTATATCATTGTCTTTTTTTTGTAACTGAAACAAGTATTGAATATATCTCAATACTTTAATATAATTAAGTGTATGCTATTAAAAAATATACAGGAAAAAGAAGAAAGAAGGGGTACTTTTGTCAAAATTAAAGAAATTTGTTATACTACTGGCTTTCTTGGTAGTAATATTCCCTATAAGCGTATATGGATATTTTTATTATAAATTGTCTGCTATTCATGACTCTAGCATAAGTAGTGATTTATTAGATAACAATGACCATAAAAATGAAGATGGGATAATTAACATATTACTTATGGGAACAGATGCTAGACCAAATGAAGATTCTTCAAGGTCAGATGCTATGATGATACTTACTATTGATAACAAACACAATGATATCAAACTTACATCATTAGCTCGTGATAGCTATGTAGACATCCCTGGTCATGGTAAACAAAAACTTACTCATGCTTATGCTTATGGACAAGCTGATTTATTAATACAAACAATTGAAGAGAACTTTAATATTGATATTCAGAATTATGCTTGTGTTAATTTCGAATCATTTATGTATATAATTGATGCTATTGGTGGTGTTGAAGTTACCATTGAAAAAGGAGAAATACGTGAATTAAATAAATTTATTCCTGAAACTTATGGCTGGAATAAAAGTGATGATAAAGGTAGCATACAATACATTAAAAAATCTGGAGAACAAACTTTAAATGGATATCAAGCACTATCTTTTGCACGTATCAGACACAATGATACAGCTTTTGCTAGAGATGGCAGACAAAGACAGATTATACAAGCTATAATCAAGAAAACAGAAACTTTACCTGTCACTAAGTATCCAAGTTTATTAGATGCTGTTCTTCCATATGTTAAAACTAACATGAAACCTAATGCAATACTTTCTCTAGGGGCTCAAGTTTTAAAAATGGGTGACTTAAATATTAAGCAATTTGAATTCCCTATCGATGATGAAATTCATAGTACAGGTGGTATATATGGAAAAGCTGGATGGGTTCTTAGATTTGACCCAGAAACTTTAGACATATTACATGATTTTATATTTAATGACATAGAATTTAAACAATAAAAATTTAACATAAGATTTGTTGAAAAGTATAAGATTAATTACTAAAAAAAGAACTATATTGCATAATTATTTTCAAGCTATCATGTACACTTGATTATAAAATGCATATAGTTCTTTTTTATTTACTAATTTATCTCGATAATTCTCATTTTGCTCTACATTCATAAAATATTTTATATCTTAAATTAACTTTTTTATTACTTAACTAAGTTTAAGAAAATGTTTAATGCAGTTTGATTTATGCCATCTCCAGCTTCATATACTAGAGTCGTTTTCTTAGGCTCTAAAGCAGTTTTCTGAGCAGATGTTACACTATTTCCAAGCATAACTACTGGTGATTTTAATTTAGCTGCTAAAGGACCTGATGTTAATGCATCTACTAACTGGTTACTTTTACTAACAAACATTGATGGATATTCAGCATTTGGATAGAATTTTTGTATTACTTTTCCATTTGTTTCTTCCCTATTTTCTCCAGCTATTCTATTTTTAGATACATCATTTGTAATGACCTTATCTAATTTATTTATTACTGAATCAGATATACTTAGGTTACCACCTATAAAATAAGCATCTTTTACTTTTAAGTCTGATATCCAATTATAAACTTCATCGCTTACATTATCTTTTGATACTAGTACGATTGGTTGCTTTTCTTCTCCTGCTTTTGAAGCTATAGAAAGAGAATCTGCTTCACCTGTACCACTTGTTATATATAGTTTTTCTACTGGATTAGTTTTTGTTAATTCTTTTGCTATCATTAGAGATGTACTATATCTATCTGAACCACCCACTCTATTTATTGATACATCTGATAGGGTGTCTTTTATCTCACTTTCAACTTTATCTCCAATAGAGTTATTTCCTCCAATTAGAACAACTTTACTTGGATTAAGTCTTTTTATCTCATTCTTAGTAGATGTTGGTATATTATCTTTATTTACTAATAGTATAGGAGCATCATTTGCTGTAGCAAGTGGTGTTGATGTTATACCATCAACTATAGAGTACCCATTTACTAGTACTACTGTATCTGAATTTTTAGCCCAACCTTTTTTACTTATTGCTACTGCTGTGTCATATCTTTCAGCACCTCTTAATTTCTCCACTTTAACATTAGATGGTGGAGTAACTGGTTCTTCACTACTAGAATATAAACTCTTTAAATCATTTTGTATAGAAGTGCTATTTGCTATATCTTTCGCGGAGAAATACATACTACCTTTTATTTCACTATACTTTCTATTTAATGTTACTTGTTGTACTATTTCTTTTGCTATATTTTGTCCACCATAACTTGATTGACCTTGCTTATATATACCTTGTCCTATATATAAGTCTACGTTTGTTCCTTTTACTTCATTAGCCCACCATGCCACTAATTTAGAATAATCTGCTGCTTTAAGACCAATTGGCCAGTAAAGTTGTGGAACTACATAATCAACTAATCCTTGTTTTATCCATGCTCTTGTATCTGCATATGTACCTACATAACTTTCATTGCCTGATGTATCTGAACCTGTTGGGTCACTACTCTTATTTCTCCATATACCTGCTGGGCTTACACCAAATACAACATTAGGCTTTATACTCTTTATAGACGCTTTTACATCTCTAAGTAAAGTATTTACATTTTCTCTTCTCCAATTGTCTTTATTTTGTCCATTTCCATATCTTTGATATGTAGCAGTATCGTTGAAGCTTACTCCTGGATAGAAATAATCATCAAAATGAACTCCATCTATATCGTAATTTTTAACTACCTCTGCTATACTATCCACTATGTACTTTCTAACTTCTGGTAAACCTGGGTCATAGTAATACTTATTTCCATGTTTAACTACCCAACTTGGATTTTTCTTTGCTGGATGGTTTGCTGGCAATTTATCTATGCTCTCATCTGCCATAGTTATTCTATATGGATTAAACCATGCATGGAATTCCATTCCTCTTTTATGTGCTTCTTCTATTAAAAATGGTAATGGGTCATATCCAGGGTCTTTACCTTGTGTACCTGTAAGATATTCAGACCATGGGTTTATATTTGATTTATATAAAGCATCTGATTTTGGTCTTACTTGAACCACTGCTGTATTTATTCCTACACTTTTTAATTTGTCCAATAAATCTGTGTATTCCTTTTTTTGCTTGGCTTCATTATTTTTAGTCTTAGGCCAGTCTATATTATAAACTGTAGATATCCAAGCAGCTCTCATTTCCTTATCATTTGATGAATCAGCAAATGAACTAACACTACACATTGTAAGTGTCATTATCAATGATAATACTAATATACTTATTTTTTTCATTTCATCCCCCTTAATTTCTAAAATTTATTTTTTTCTACAATATACTCCTTACTAAGTATATCTAAAATTCATATTATCTGTCAAATATTGAATAATTTATTTAATATTTATATTTAATATTTGATTATAATACGAAATAATTTATTATAAAAAAAACAGCAAAGAAATTTATATTCTTTGCTGTTTTTATAACGTTCATCACTATTTTAATATTACTAAATTCTTAAATCTCTATGTAAAACATTGAATGTAATTATACATACTCAATGTTAATATTCAATCCTATGTAAATCAATATCTATTATTATTGTAAAACACGTGTAGCAGTTATAAGTCTTCTTGCATAATTAGTTCCTGGAGCCATGCTAGTAACTTTTACTACATCTCCTGTTTGTGGTGAATGTATGAATTTAGAATCCCCTACATACAACCCAACATGATTTATTGAACCACCTGAACCAAAGAAAACTAAATCTCCTGGTTTTAATTCTGCTCTAGATACTTTCTTTCCTACTGTTGCTTGTGATCTTGATACTCTTGGTAAATTAACTCCTGCTCCATTTTTATAAACATAAGAAGTGAATCCAGAACAATCAAAAGAGTTTGGTCCAGTTGCTCCCCATCTATATGGCTTACCTTGTTGCTTAAATGCTAAGTTTAAAACATTTTGTACCTTTGCGTCTACATTTCCACCTTGAATAGTTAAATAGTCTCCATTTACCCATCCTGTAACATTGTCAACAGTTTTTATTTTAATCCATCCATTTGAATGTAATTCTAAAACTTCAACTTTGTCTCCTGTGTTTATCTTTCCTACTACTGCATCATTTGCACTAGCTCCGCTTCTTACATTTAAAAAATCACACTGGTCTACTGTTGCACTCATAGGTGAATTAGTTAGCTCTGCTGCACTAGCTGTTATTGCTCCTGCTTCTACTGTGACAACTCCTGCTATTAACACCATAGCTATAAATTTTTTCAATATATGTTTTTTATTTTTTATATTCATCATAATCTCAAATACCTAATCCTTTCGAAAATTTAACATTTTGTTCCTTCGTTTCCAATTCCTAATTAACATTCTAACTTACATCAAAATAAATTGCAACCTTTTTTGTAATCTTTTTGTAATCTTTTTGTAATCTTTTGTTTCTTTTTCATATTTTATTGTTTATTTTTGCTCCCCCTGGTTACAATTTAGAAATATATTCTACTTTTCTTTAGTTATTGCAATTTCCTTGATATTAGCATCTTCTGGTTTAATGTAAGTTGGTACTAATTTTCTCATAACATCATCTATTTTTTCAATTTCTTCATTGTTAGTAATTTCTTTTAAAAGTTTTAAGTATTTTGTTATTTTTTCTCTATCAACATCTATTGGTCTACCAATAAAAATCTTTTTATGCTCTGTATCCAACAAACCTTCTTCTGACATAAGAAGTTCTTCATACAATTTTTCACCTGGTCTAAGACCAGAAAATTCAATTTTTATATCAACATCTGGTTCAAATCCACTGAATTTTATTAAATTTTTTGCTAAATCTAATATTTTTACAGGCTCTCCCATATCAAGCACAAATATTTCTCCACCTTTAGCCATAGCCCCAGCCTGTATAACAAGCCCTACAGCCTCTGGTATTGTCATAAAATATCTAATTATATCTGGATGAGTAACTGTCACTGGCCCACCATCTTCAATTTGCTTCTTAAAAAGTGGAATTACACTTCCATTACTTCCAAGTACATTTCCAAACCTAACTGCAACAAATTCAGTCTGACTCTCATCATTCATTGTCTGTATAATCATTTCGGCTGCCCTTTTAGTAGCTCCCATTATATTAGTAGGGTTTACAGCCTTATCTGTAGATATAAGAACAAATTTTTTAGCTCTATATTTTGAAGACAGTCCAGCTATATTTAAAGTCCCAAATACATTATTCTTTATAGCCTCACCAGGGCTTGACTCCATAAGAGGAACATGTTTATGAGCTGCTGCATGGAATACTACTTCTGGTCTGTATTTGTTAAAAATTTCATCCATTCTTTTTTCTTCTCTTATTGATGCTATTACTGTCTTTAAATCTAATTTATTTCTATATTTCCTAAGCAATTCTTGTTGTATTGAATAAGCATTGTTTTCATAATTATCAACTATAATAAGTTCTTTAGGACTAAATCCTGCAATCTGTCTACAAAGCTCTGAGCCAATTGAGCCTCCTCCTCCAGTTACTAAGATTACTTTTCCTTCAATATAATTGCTTATCTCTCTTAGATTTGTTTTTATAGTCTCTCTACCCAACAAGTCTTCTATTTCTACCTCTCTAATCTGTTTTATATCAACTTTTCCATCTATAATTTCGTAAATTCCTGGTATTGTCTTTATTTTACAGTTAGTATTTTTACACATATCAATAATTTCTTTTTTTCTACGCTTTTCTATATTTGCTATTGAAAAGATTATTTCATCTATATTATATTTTTCAACTACATCTTTTATATTTGAGGTTGTCCCTACAATTTTTACATTATGAATTATTCTTCCAATTTTATTTTCATCATCATCAATTATAGCCACTGCTACTTTTTTAAGTTCTGGATTTCTTTTTAATTCCTGTATAACCATTTCTCCAGCATCTCCTGCCCCAATTATAAGGATATTTGAAACCTTGCCCCTAAAATATGTCTTATTCATCACTATTCTTATAGCTCTATAGGCTATTCTTGCACCACTTGTAAACATTATAATAAATATTGTATTTAGTACATAAAACATTATAGGATAATCAAACCCTAATAATTTATTTATTATATAAGCTGGAATTAAATAAGCTAAAGTTGCTATAAAAATAGATATAATTTCTTCTTCTCCTGCATATCTCCATAATGTGTTGTAGCACTTAAACAATCTAAATGACACTATATGAAGTACAATATATATACAAGCTGAAATTATTATATCATTAATAGTAAATACATTTAAATTACCTGTCAAACTCAAAGACATTCGAAATGCTACTAGCACGCTACAAATATCTAGAATTAATAATGTTAATTGTCTAAATTTATATTTTTTAAAAAGCTTATTAAAAAAGCTTTCTTTCTCTAAATCTATACTTTCTCGCATAACTAGAAGCCCTCCATTAAACAGCAAAAGCTACGCACCTAAGCATAGCCAACAACATCTATCTTTTGCTGTATTTTTTAATTTTATTTTTTATATTTATCCAATATAGAATCATAAATTTTCTCTATATCATTAAAGTTTAAATTAACTTCATAATTTTCTCTAACAAACTGACGACCTTTTTTACCCATACTAACTCTAAGTTCATCATTCTCCATTAGTTTTATTATAGCATTTTTTATTTCTTCTGCTTGTTTTGGTTCTACAATTAATCCAGTTTCATTTTCCCATACAGATTCTGGATGTCCACCTACATTTGTAACTATAACAGGTACTTCACACGCCTCTGATTCTATAGCTGCCACACCAAATCCCTCTCTCAAAGAAGGAAATACTGTTACATCAAAAGAATTGAACGTCTTACTGACATCATCTGGAGATATTCTTCCTAAGAACTGAACATCATCTTCTATACCTAATTCTTTAGTTAAATTTATTAGGTTGTCCATCTGACTTCCAGAACCACCTATTTTAAGAATTATTTTCTTATCTTTATATTCATCTTTCAGCATCTTAAATGCTTGTATTAAATATTCAATTCCATATTTTTTTTCTAGACTCTTTATAATTCCTATTACAAAAGCATCTTCTTTTTCTACTTCCATAGGCTTAAACCTATCCATATCTACTCCAAAAAAAGTTACATCTACATGCTTAGCTGTATATTTATTAGCCTCTTTAGCCATATCTCTACTATTTGAAAAAATATAGTCTGCTTTTCTAAAATTATGTTTTATAATTTGTTTTTGTATAAAACCATTATTAGGGAAATCATAAATATCAGTACCCCAGACAGAAATAATATATGGATGATACCCAAGTAGACTACCTATAAATCCATAACTACTTGCATATTGTGCATGCAATATATCTGGCTTTATTTCATTTACTAGTTTCTTTATTTGTCTTATTGAACCTAAGTATCCTGTTTTTTTAGAAATATTTTCATTTTTTAGTTCTTCTACATTAGAACCAAAATCATAAATCTTAATTCCTTCCATATGACCTCCATTTAAAGAGATTACATGAATGTCATATCCTTTATTTTTAAAAAAACTACACCATTTTAAAGTATGAGGATTTGACCCATCAGCTAAATAACAAACAGTCTTCATAATATTTACCTTCCTATCGAATAATACTCAATCCCTAGTTCTTCCATATCTTTAACTTTATAACAATTTCTTCCATCAAGAACTAAAGGATTTTTCATCTTTTCCTTATACTTATGTATATCATAATTTAACACATCTTTCCATTCAGTCATTATAAAACATATCTCTGCATCTTCTATAGCATCATCTACAGAATCAGCATAGAGTATAGAATCACCAAATATTTTCTTAGTATTACTCACACCAATTGGGTCGTATACTGTCACTCTTGCTCCTCTTTCAAGCAAATATTTTATATTTGGTATAGATGGAGCTTCTCTTATATCATCAGTGTCTGGTTTAAAAGTCAAACCTAAAACAGCAACCTTCATATCTTGAAAACTCTCTACTAGTTTAGATGCCTTTCTAACTAATTTAAGTTTTTGGCTTTCATTAACTTCTATTGCAGCTTTTACTGTTTTTAATTCATATCCATTATGTTCAGATAGCCAGTGAAGAGCTTTTGTATCTTTTGGAAAGCAAGAACCGCCATATCCTATTCCCGCCTTTAAAAACTTACTTCCTATTCTATCATCATAACTCATTCCTAAAGCTACATCTTCTACATTAGCCCCAGCTATTTCACAAAGATTTGCAATATCATTCATAAAAGATATTTTAAGTGCCAAGAAGTTATTTGATGCGTATTTTATCATTTCAGCACTATTTCTATTTGTAACTATTATAGGTTGATTAAAATGTTCATAAATTTGATGTAATATATCTCTAGCCCATTCACTTTCTACACCTATAACGATTCTTGAAGCATGTAAAGTATCTTTTACTGCTGTTCCTTGTGATAAAAACTCTGGATTAGATGCAAGTTCTACTTTTACATCATTTTTTAAATTCTTATTTATATAACATTCTATTTCTTCATTTGTACCAATTGGTACTGTAGATTTTATTACAACTAGAGTATCTTTTGTTATAGTTTCAGCTATTTGCTTTGCAACAGCCTTTATATAATCTAAATTAGCTGAACCATCACTTCTCTCTGGAGTACCTACAGCTATTAATATTACATCTGCATCTTCATAAGCTTTTTTATAATCAGTAGTGTAATCTATTCTTCCTCTATTGTAATTTTTAACCATAAGTTCTTCTAGGCCTTCTTCATATATAGGAGCTATTCCAAGCTTCATTGATTTAACTTTTTGTTCATCTACATCAACACAGACTACATTTTCATTACCTACCTCTGCTAGACAAACACCTGTAACCAACCCTACATATCCAGTCCCAGCTATAGCTATCTTCATTATTTTTACCTCCAAGTATATAAAACTTATACTCTTTTTTTAATGGCATTAAAAACATAGAAACAAAATACATATAGGGTTTTTGGTAAACTTAAATTTTCAACATTTCTATAAGTATTCCAAGTTCGTTTTAATGCTTTTATCTTGTTGCTCGATATAGAATTTCCAACTAGCCTATAATTCACTAAATCTACTGGAATTCCATATGCATATTTTTCCTTTTTAAGTAACTGTAACCAAGTTGCAGTATCTTGTCCTCTTCTCACTAAAGGCATGCTAAATTCACCTACGATATTCTTATCAATGACTACAGTAGAACACCCTATTATAGTATTTCTAAGTAATCCCTCATAGTCAATCTTTTTAGGTGCTCTTGCAACTTTATTTGTTTTTGTTCCATCTTGTCTCATATATCTATAAGATGTAAAAGAAAATCCGATATTTTCTTTTAACATATATTCTATCTGAATCTCTAACTTTTTACTATCCCATAAATCATCACTATCTACAAATGCGATAAATCTACCTTCCGCATTTTTAATACCAACATTTCTAGATACTGCAGCTCCAGAATTTTTTTCAAGTTTTATATATTTTATTCTAGCATCTTCTTTTTGAAAACTTTTTATAATTTCACTTGAATTGTCCTTAGAACAATCATCCACTAATAAAAGCTGCCAATTTTTATAAGTTTGATTTTGGATTGACTTTATCGTCTCTGATAAAAACTCTTCTGAATTATATACAGGAGTAATTATCGATACTAAAGGCTCATTCATATTTTTACTCTCCTTATATAGCAACTAGCAGTACTATACCAACAAGTTTACTTAGATACTAATTTTCTTTGTCCAATATATTTGTAATATCCTAATGGAAACAATACTAAATACAATAATTTATCAGATATCTTATTTATTTCGCCAAAATAATGACTATCAGACAATAATGAATATCTGGCTAAATTTATGTAATTTTTTATCCACATATATGGATATCTATCTAATGGATATGTATTTTGATTTATTAAATATAAAAATTCTAATGCTCTACCTTTCAATGCATTTTTATTTAAAATATTTTTAGTCAAACCATCATCCAAATAATCTCTTATTATCATAGGTTTGTTTACACATTTAACTTTATAGTATTTAGACATTTCATTCCATACTACACTTTCTGGTAAAAATCTCACTTCTTTTCTTTCTGGAAAAGGAAATTTTATAAGCTCATCAGTTACAAATACTATACTTTTATCTCCCTTAACACCATACTTAAAATATAGGTCTGCAAAGTGACATATTTTCTTATCTTCAGGCATTTTTGTCCCTATCAAATCTCCGCTTGGATATACACAAAGTCCAACAACTCCACTAAATCCTTCTTTATTCTCTACAGAATTCCACTCATTATTAGCAATTTCAAGAGAATCTTTAATTAAACCATCATCACTATCTACAATAAAAAATAGCTCTCCATCTGCACTTTTTACACCTAGATTTATTGCAGTATGTTTTCCTCCATTTTCTTTGTATATATATCTTATATTTAATTTATTTTCTGATATAAATTTTTCAACTAATTCTTTAGTACTGTCGCTACTTCCATCATCAACAATTAACCATTCAAAATCATTGAAATCATATGTTTGAGCTTTTAAATCATTATACAGGTTTTCAAGCAAATGAGCTCTATTATATGTTGGAGTAAATACAGTAAATTTATATTTATACATTAATTAAATCTTCCTCTCTGTCTAACTTTTTTTGATTCCATTTATTCCATAATTAATAAAGTAGTATATAGCTTTGTATAGAGGTATTTTTTCTATATTTCTATATATATTCCAAGTCCACATAGCAGCTTTTATTTTATTACCACTTAGTGAGTTACTAGATTTTCTATATAATGCTAAAACTTCATTTATTCCATGGGCGATATGTCCTCTTTTTAATATAGATAGCCACAAGACATAATCTTCATGTCTTACACCACTCATTTTGATTTCAAAATCCAGTTTAGACTTATCAATAACAACAGTAAGACATCCCAAAATATTTCCCTTCAATAATCTTCTATAATCTACATTAGGTGGAACTTTTATTACTTTGTTTAACTTCTTATCATTTTCATCCATTAGTTCATATGAAGTAAATGAGATTACATAGTCATTTTCTAACATAAAGTTTACTTGTTTTTCTAGCTTACTACTATTCCATTGGTCATCACTATCTAAAAAAGCTATAAATTGTCCTGTTGCCTTACTTAGTGCTAAATTTCTAGCATTAGAGACACCCTTGTTAGTCTCAGTCTTTATACATTTTATTCTACTATCTTGTTGCATATAAGATTTGACTATATTAGGACTATTATCTGTTGAGCAATCATCAATAATTAACATTTCCCACTCTTGATAAGTTTGGTTTAATACTGATTTTATGGTTGCTTCAATAAATTTTTCAGAATTATACATGGGAGTAATTATAGATACTAAATTCTTCTTCATATTACCTTCCTCATCATTTATAAAATATTTATTTAATTTTACTTAATACACAATCATATATCCTCTTGCAGTTCTTATTGTCATTATATCTGAAAAACTTATTTCTTTCATTTTTTTGGTTATCCATAACCTCAAAATTATTTTCAATAATATCAATAAGTTTATTCACAGCTTCATCATTATTATAAGCCAAAGACCCAAACATTTCACTTTTTAAATCTATATATGAGTCAACTTTTTCAATATATTCATCCAAGTCAAATTGGTAAAACAATATAGGTCTGTTCATATATAAAAAGTCTATGGCTACACTTGAATAATCAGTTATATTTGCAGCTGATTTTCTAATTTCATTTGCTAGAGTTACCCCTTTATCTAAAAATACAATTCGTTTTCCCGTTATATTTTCTTTTATATCATCTATAAACTCATGCATAAGATGATGCATATAGATTTTTACATTTATATCTTTTTCATCTAGAATTTTATTTAACTTATCATCATTCAAGAAATTCATTATATTTTTAAAATAATCTGTATCTGTAAATTTTCCTGAACTAAATTTTATCCAATCTCTCCATGTAGGAGTATATAATATATCTCGTGTTTGTGCAACTTCATTTGTTGGTAAATTGTCATATCTTGCATTTCCAATTATATAAACTGAGTCATCTAACATTCCCCAATCATTTACCATAACATTTCTTTCAAACTCAGAACTTGCTGTAACTATATTATAGCTTTTATATAAGTTATCTATAATATTTTTGAATTTTTTATTCATTGGTTTTCTCTTTTTAAAACTTATAGTCCCATGATTTAAAAACACTTTTATCGTCTTTTTATGGAAATAATTAAGAACAGGTACAGCAAAATTATATGGTGCTATATCTGCTGATGGCGCATGTGAAAATATTATCGCTTTTGAATTGTAATAATATAGATAGTTTTCTACACTTCCTCTTATTAATTTTTTGCCTGGAATTTTATCGAATACTTTACTGTCTTTATTTACTACCCAATAAGTTTCTACATCATTATGTTCTTTCAACATATACTCATAAAAGAACTTTGAATTATCATTGTATATATCTCCTGAATGTCCACCTATAAGCCAGATATTTCTACCATTAAACTTATGCTTACTAAATGGATATATAAAAAAAGCCAAAAGCATATTTATTAAAAATTTAACCTTGTCCATAAACACCATCCTCATTATAACTTATACTGTCTAAATCCATTAATTCTTCCCTTTATAGTGGCACTATGATAATCTCTATTAGAACTCAATATAAGACCTCCTATATTTCTTACAAGTTTTGATGCCATAACCTTTATAAACTTATAATTTTTTCTATAGACTATTTCCTTTTTGCAAAGTGCTCCAAAGCCTCTTCCATAGTTATAATCTTTTTGATACTTTTCTTTAGATTTAGAATGTTTTTTTGCAGGATGGTAAATTATATCAATTCCAAAATATTTTCCTTTAAAACCTAAACTCAATAAGTTTAAAACATAATCTATCTCTTCGCCAGAGCCAAACTCTCCACCAACACCTAATTTTTCATCAAATCTTGTATATTCATTCTCTTCAAAATTAATAAAAAAAGTTATGGATGTTATAGTATCTAAAACGTTGGAACTTGTGATATCACAAGTTCCATCATACATCTTCTTAAATGCATCAATTTTATTTGCATCCATAGTTTTGCAACTATATATTTTATAATCTTTATTTTTATTAAAGAAATTTATAACTTTTTCTAATGTATCATTTTCGTAAACACAATCATCATCAGGGAAACCTATAATTTGTCCTTTAGCATTATCTATGCCTATATTTCTGTTATAGCTTAATCCTAGCTTATCACTTTTTATATACTTTATATCTAGCTTATCAATGTATTTATCAACTATCTCCTTAACTTTGTTATTATCATTTTGATCTACTACTATAAGTTCAAAGTTTTTGTAAGTTTGATTTTTTAAGCTGTCCATAAGCAAGTATATATCATCATATCTATTTAATGTCGGCATTATTAATGATATTAACATTACTACCTCCTACTTTTCATTTTCCACAAATCTACCTCTCTTTTATCATTTAATATCACTTCTTTTATTAGTAATACTATTGCAAAACTAAATGAAGCTTCTAATAATAAATTTTCTGCAAAAGAGTATAGTAAAAATATAAATAAAGCCACTAAATACGCTTTTTTATCTTTTTCTATAAAGCTTTCTATTCCTTTATACATCAAATACATAAATAATATACAAGCAATTACTCCTAGTACACTAATTATATATACATAAGAACTATCTAATGGATTAGTTGCTTTTATAGCCGCACTATATGAATTCCCAAAAGGTTTCAGAAAATTCCCCTTTTCAGCTAAGTATACATTCCAGAACTTAGGTCTACTTGCTAATAATCTATTTAATACAGTACTTTTATCAAACACTGTACCAATAATTACACTAGATAAAATAAGTATTATCGGTAATGTCTTTATAAGCATTGGTAGTCCTTTTATTTTTTTTATATCTATAAATCTTATTATTTCTACAAATATCAACCCTGCTAATATAGTAAAAAAACCAGTTCTACTATATGTAGTTTGATAAACAAAAAATGCAGATCCAAATAAAATTATTCTATCCCATTTATTATAGTCTTTATATCTTAAGAATATATATGCTGCATATATAGTAACCATATGATAAAATACGCTATTTGGATTACCAAGTCCAAAATCCATTCTTGTAACAAGCATATCTATCTTTTCTATATATCTGTAGTGGACTTCCTGATTAAATATTAATGAAGGAAATAAATTAAATAATAATATAGCTACCATTAAAAAACATGCAGATATTATTAAATAATTTTTAACTATAAATTTATCATCTATTTGTTTAGCTGATACAGCTAATAAAACGATTAATAATATAGCTCCTTCCCTATTTAATAAATAAAGTAAGACACAAACTCCAACTAGCACCATTTCTGTTATACTTTTTCTCTTATCAAATAAAAAAAGTAGCATTAGTATTCCTATTGAAGAATAAAATAACGCTGATTTAATCATCCCTATATTCATATCTGGGTCAATAAATGATATCATATACTTTCTAAGTAATATGATAAACAAAACAAATATATAAAGATATTTTCTAATCATAATATTTCTATCATCGTTTAAAGTCTTCATTTTACTTTCTCCCTTTTAGCTTCGTAAAGTATTACTTGCAAATATTTTACAACACTTCCATATCTTATTTACACCTGTTAAGTGTTTGCTTTCTAAGAAATAATTTCTCTTTTTAGCCCAACTTTTTCCCCACCAATGTATCCCATAAGTGTTTTCTGTAATACACTCTGGTGTAAAGTCTTCTTTAAATCCAAAAGGATAAAAATATTCTTTATCGTAAACACGTATTCCTTCTTCATAATTATTTTTATCAATCTTTTTATAATTCTTTTCCATAAGATGAGTCATAATCTTTGGTATTGTAAATAAAGAAGAAGTCAGAACCTCTTTTTCATAGTAATTTAATAAGTCTTTAAAGAAAGGATGTCCTTTTTCTACACCTATTATAGCTGCATTCATATATTCTCCATCATCTTCATAACCACATATAAGCCTATTATTGTCTAAAAGAGGAGTTATATCTTTTAATATCTGCATATCTGTATCCATGTAAACTCCACCTTGTTCATAAAGTACTCTTATTCTTGTATAGTCCGATATAAATGCCCAAAGTTTTCTTTTATAACATTCTTCTAAAAACTTATTTCCCTTTATTTCTTTCTCTATATCAAAGTTTTTTTCATTCCACTCTACTATCTCATATTCTGGAAGCTTTTCTTTCCAAGAATTTATACATATATTTTCTATATTGCCTTTTGGACCACCAAACCATACATAATGTATTTTTTTAGGAATCAAATGAACACCTCCTACATATATTCTTGTCTATCTTCTTCTTTTAATTGTTCTACTATCTTTTTGACATCTTGAGCTTTATCTTTTCTACAAACCATAACTGCATCATTCGTAGACACTACTATCAAATCACTAATACCTATTGTCGATATTAATTTGTCATCTGAATATATAATTGAGTTTTTAGTATCTATAGTAATATTTTCACCTCTTTTGATGTTACCTTCATCATCAGTTGGATATATTGCACCTAGAGAGTCCCAAGAACCAACGTCATTCCACCCAAAATCGCCAGGAACTACTATAACATCATTACTTCTTTCCATAATACCATAATCTATAGAGATTGATTGTATTGTTGGATATATTTCTTTTATTTTTTCTATTTCTTCTTTTGTTCCTAAGTATTTGCTTATCTCTTCTAATTTTTCATATACTTTTGGTAAGTATCTCTTAAAATCTTCTAATATTTTAGATACCTTCCATACGAACATTCCGCTATTCCATACATATTTCTTAGAGTTTACATATTCTTTAGCAATCTCATAGTTTGGCTTTTCTACAAACTCCACTACCTCATATGCGACATTTTCTATCGTGTTTTCTCTATTAAAATTTATGTACCCATATCCTGTTGATGGAAATGTAGGAGTTATCCCAATAGTTACTAGTTTATCATTATTTTCTGCTATATAGATAGCTTTTTCTAAAATAGATTTAAATTCTTTTTCATCTTTTATATAATGGTCAGCTGGATATACACACATAACACCATCACCATATTTCTTCATTATGTTAAAGGCGGCAAAACCTATAGCTGCTGCCGTATTTCTGGCACATGGTTCTGGCAAAATATTACTATCTAAACATTTATCTTTTACTATATCCTTTAAAGCTTCCAATTGCTTCTCATTAGTTACTATAAATAAATCGTCCTTTTTTGCTAGAGAATCTATTCTGTTTATAGTTTCGTTTATTAAAGCATCTTCTCCACTTAAATTTATAAGCTGTTTAGGTACTTCTTGTCTACTAAGTGGCCAGAAACGAGTCCCGCCTCCTCCAGCCATTATGACATTATATACTTTCATTGTTTATCTCCCCTTAGCTTTTTATATAGAATCTACTACATTTAATATATAAGATATTAAATTTTTCAATTTAAATTCTACATCTTCTTGGTTATCTGAATTTGTTCCAAAGTAAAATTTAATTTTAGGTTCTGTACCTGAAGGTCTTATAGCTATCCAAGAACCATCTTCAAGTAAAAATTTAAGTACATCTGATTTTGGTAAATCATCTACTCCATTTTTATAATCTAAAATCTTATCTACTTTTACATCAGCCACATTATCTATTTTAACACTTCTAAAGTAAAGCATCATCTCTTTTATTTTTTTTATTCCATCTATGCCTTTTAAAGTCACTGACTTTAAATCTTCTTTGTAGTATCCAAATTTATTATATGTATCTATCAAAGCTTCATACAAGTTCATACCTTTTGAAGAATAGTATGCTGCCATTTCACATATCATAAGTGAAGATACAACACCATCTTTATCTCTAGCATGAGTTCCAATTAAGTAACCATAGCTTTCCTCATATCCCATTATAAAGCTTCTATCATTACTTTCTTCAAAAGATTTTATTTTTTCTCCTATAAATTTAAATCCTGTTAAAGTATTTAAACAATCTACATTATAAGCTTTTGCTATTTTGGCACCTAGTTCTGATGTAACTATAGTTTTTATTATTGTAGGATTATTTTTAGGTAGTTTATTTTCTTTGACTAAGCCTTCTACTATATATCTAACTAAAAGTGAGCCAACCTGGTTTCCATTTAATACTACATATTCACCGCTTGAATTTTTTACAACAACACCTACTCTGTCACAATCAGGGTCTGTTCCTATTATCAAATCAGCACCATTACTCTTTGCCATTTCAATAGCTATATTAAATACTGACTTTTCTTCTGGGTTAGGATACTTAACTGTTGAAAAATTAGAATCTGGCAACTCTTGCTCTTTAACCACTGTTACATTTTCAAAGCCACATTCATTTAAGACTCTTCTCACTGGCTTATTTCCTGTCCCGTGAATAGGTGTATATATTATTTTTAATTTTTTTCCATACTCATCTATTATATTCTGTCTTAAAACTTGCTTCTTAACAGCCTTTATAAACTCATCCTCTACTTCATTATCTAATATAGTTATTAAATTTTTAGATAAAGCTTCTTCAAAATCTAAAGTTTTAATAATACTGTAGTCATCAATCTTATTAACTTCTGCTATTATATCATTTGCCATATCTATACAGATTTGACCACCGTCTGAGTCATATACCTTGTATCCATTGTACTCTTTAGGGTTATGACTTGCTGTTATTACTATTCCCATAGCACATTTTAAATATCTTACAGCAAAAGAAAGTTCTGGTGTTGGCTTTAATTCTTTAAAAATATAAGCCTTTACACCATAAGCACTTAAAGTCTTTGCCACTTCTATACAAAATTCTCTCGACATGTATCTGCTATCATGTGCTATAACTATTCCCTTTTTCTTTCCTTCTTCACCTTGAGTCTTCATAATATAATTTGAAATTCCAAGTGTTGCACGTCTAACAGTATAAATATTGATTCTATTAGTTCCCGCTCCTATTATACCTCTTAATCCACCTGTTCCAAACTCTAAATTCTTATAAAATCTATCTTGTATTTCTTTTTCATCGTCTTTTATTCCTAACAACTCATTTTTCGTTTGTTCATCAAAATAAGGAGAATTTAACCACATTTCATAATTATTCTTATAATCCATATTTTCATCCTTTCTGACTCTATTTTAATTGTTTAATGTAAATGCCTATCTTTTAAGTAGTTTTTGTTTTCCTTTTCTTAAAAATTCAAAAGCTAAATCCATCTCTTCTACCTTAAATAAAACTATCAATATCGTATATACAGAAGCTCCACCTAATACCCCAACTCCAACTGCTACAATTTCTTTAATTGTTCCTGAACCTATAAGTGCATATAGATTACTATATATCAATAAAGTGACTACTGCCATTACACCTGATGCTACCAAACTTTTTAAACCAGTCTTTATAATTTTATCTCCTCCAAAATATCCATTTTTCTTTTTAAGAGATATAAATAATAATATAACTGTAATTATGTTAGATGTACTAGTTGATATAGCAATACCTGCATGACCCAGTGGTCTTATTAATATTAAATTAAGAACTATATTTATTATTAAAGCTATACTTCCATTTATCATTGGTGTCTTTGTGTCTGAAAGAGAGTAAAATGCCCTATATAAAACATCTCTTACTCCACAAGCCAATAAGCCTAGTGAATACAATCTAAGTGCTATAGATGTAAGGTCTGTTGATAACGCATCAAATTTACCCCTTTGGAATAATATCCTAACAAGAGGTTCTGCTAATATAATAGCTCCTACAGATATAGGAAGCACCACCAATATAATGCAATTTGATGATTTTACAATAGTACTTATAAATCCTTCTTTGTTATCTTTACCTGACATTTTTGCTAGCTTAGGATATATAACTGTTATTATAGACGTAACAAATAACGCCATAACAAACTCATTTAATCTATTTGCATAGTTAAGGGCAGACAGCTTCCCATCTCCCAAAGTAGTTGCCAATAATCTGTCAACAAATATATTTAACTGTCCCACAGCTACTCCTATTAACATAGGCAATACTAGGTTGACTAATTCTTTTATAGACTCATCCTTTAAATTTATATATGGCTTATACTTGTAGGACTTCTTAAATGCAAATGGAAGTTGAAATAATAGTTGACTCGCCATAGCAAGTAATGCTCCTGCTGGCAGTATCCATATGTTTTTACCTGCGCTTAGTGCTATTGCTGCTATTATTATAATATTATATGGAATTCCTATAAGCCCAGGAATTACAAAACTGTCATTCACCTGTAAAAATGAACTAAATATTTTACTTCCACTCAGGAACAAAACTCCTGAAATCATTATTTTAGTAAATAATATCGCTGCTTGAAACTTAGCAGGGTCATTTCTAAATCCTGCTGCAAATACTGTAACAAATTGCTCTGTAAATAAAAGCCCAATAATAGCTATTACTATAGCCATTATATAGCATATATTTAAAACATTATTAGTAAATTTTAAGGCACCTTCATCTCCGAGTCTTTTCTTTGTCTCAAAGTACATAGGTATATAAGTTGTAGCAATTGCAGAACCTATGACTGCTATGATTAAACCAGGTATATTTAATGTTAATACAAATACATCTGCATACATACCTGTCCCATAGAAATTTGCAAGTACAAGTTCTCTAAGAAAACCTAATACTTTTGAAAACATAGTGGCTGCCATAATCCACAATGCTGCTTTAGCTGTTTTTGACATTTTATTTCTCCTTATCTAATTTAAACTCTAAAAGTAGAACTTTTAAAACTGCTTATAAACATTATTCTGACTAAGTAAATTTAACCTATGAAAAGCTTCCTTATAAATAAAGACTATATCGACTCATATCTAAATGCCCTAAATGTAATCAATAGTAATAATAGTATTAATATTATAGAAGATAAGAATGTTAGATTAAATATACTCTTAAGTAAACTATAATTACCTACTGTGTATCCAACTTCAACTACATCATTTATATTGCTATTTTTCAAGAATTTATCTTGTGCACGACTTAAATTATCACTACAAATCAGTATTGGCATATTTTCTTTTGCTGATACTACTCCCAAAGAAATATATTCGTTTACATCAGATCTACTACCAAAATCTAATCTAGCAGTATAGATTTTCTTTATATCTTTTTCATCATAAAACTTCTTTATTAAATCGACATTTGTACTTGACTTATTTATTTGCTTTATACCTTCTATATTCTTTAAGTTAGAATCAACCTCTGCAATAAATTCTTTTGAATCACCCAATGCATATATTTTTTCAAGATTTTTACCTTTTAAGAAATCAATTTGTTCTTCAAAACCTTCATCTTTAGCCCATATTATTGGCATTCCACTTTTAGCTGCATAAGAATATACAGATATGGCATTCTCTAATCCTGTAGTTGAGCTAAGTAAAAATGCTTTATCAAATCCTACTGTTCTGTACATTTCTCTAGCTATCTTTAAAGATGTATCATATCTGTCTTTTCCTCTTATTCTTTCTACTTTCATTCCCATTCTTTCTATATTACGTTCAGCATCTTTAGATACTGCCTTTAAACCACCTATTATTGTAACTTTCTCTGGAGCTAGTTCTTTTAGATAATTTCTTGTTACTCTACCAAGATTTTTACTCTTAGTTACAACTATTGGAGCATTTTTTGCATATGCTAAAGGTGTTGCACTTATACTATCTACAATTGAATCTTCATTTACAAGAATTACTTCTTTAGAATCCTTAAATACTCTTCTATTTAACTCTACAGAAATCTCTGGTATACTTCCTTCTATCAACTCTTTTTTAGGATTTGCATCTGCAAATACTCCTATCGTACTAGAAATAGAGATTAACAAAACTAACGATAATATAGTAGAAATTTTTTTAATCATAAGTTCTCATTCCTTTTCTTTTTTGTATTTTTTGACAATAAAAAAGCTCTTTTTTAAAGAGCTTTTTCATTGATTAGTAATCTAATATTTTAAAATTATCTAGCTCCGTCTCCTGTCAATACTACTTTAACAGTTTTAAAGAGTATCTTAAAGTCAAGTAATATACTCCTATTTTTTATATAGTAAATATCTTCTTTAAGTTTTTCTTCAGGAGTGATTTCGTATCCACCATTTACTTGTGCCCAACCTGTAAGTCCAGGTTTTATAGCAAGCCTGTTGATAAATCCAGGTATTTCCTCATTGAATTGAACAGTAAAGTTTGGTCTCTCTGGTCTAGGGCCTATTAAGCCCATGTCCCCCTTTAATATATTAAACAGCTGTGGAATCTCATCAATTCTAGTTTTCCTAATAAACTTTCCAACCTTAGTTATTCTAGGATCATCTTTTTCAGCCCATTGTGCGCCAAATTTTTCTGCGTCTGTTCTCATAGATCTTAATTTATATATATAGAATCTTCTCCCGCATTTTCCTAGTCTTTCTTGCTTATAAGTTATTGGTCCTTTGTCCTCTATTTTAATAAGAATTCCAAATATTGCTATTAAAGGTAAACCTATCACAAGTCCTATTATAGCTAAAACTAAATCCATAATTCTTTGGTACAAGTCAAATAGAACTGTTCCTTTTACTATGCTATAGTCAATCTCACTTGCAATTTCTTTATCTGCCCCTGGATAGCTTTTAATTTTAGGTATTTCACACTCATCATTAGTATATCCAGACATAGTTACCTCCATATTGGAATAAAAATTTTTTAATTCTTAATTTCAACTTATTTCTATCTTATTTTTGACTTATTCCTATATTATACTCAATAATGAGCAGATTATCAATACAAGAAACATCATTGTAAACAATTTGATTCTTTACAAAAATATATCATCTCTTGTTATATTTTACATTATAACAGGAGATGATATGTTTTGCTTTAATATTTTTTATTTTATTTTACTGTATCTTCTATTCCTATTCCAATTTGAGTTCCCATTGTTTTTACTTTTTCTGTAGTATTTAACTTATCCATATCGCTCTTATTGTCAATAAATGCACATTCAACAAGTATTGCTGGATAATTATTATTTCTTAACACATATAGGTAATCATTTCCATTAGCAAGTGTTCTTGTCTTGATTCCTCTATTTTTCATGTTAAATTTTTCTAGTATTCTTTTTAAGATATTTGATGCTGCAGTCTTAGTTGTTCCACCATTCCTATCTTTTACTTTGTAATAAATTTCCACGCCATTACCAGCTCCATTAGATGCATTGTAATGTATACTTGTAAATAAATCTGGCTTTATAGTATTTGATAATGTTGTTCTTTCTCCTAAAGCCATTGTCTTATCTGTATCTCTAGTCATAACAACATTTATACCTTTTGAACGTAAATATTCAGTAGTTGCTAATGCTGTATTAAGAGTATATTTCTTTTCTTGTGCTCCACCATTTAGCCCACTTGTTGCCCCTGAATCAGAACCCCCATGACCTGGGTCTATCACTACAGTTTTTCCTGTTGCTGAACCTGAATTGTCTGGATCTGTTGGTGCATTGTGTTTTGATAAACTAGATGCTATAGAACTTATAACGCTATCTTTCATTCCATCACCAATTTGATATACTGTTCCTGCTGTTTTTTCTGATAAGTTTGTGCTATGGTATGCAGAAACATAAGTTTTTGGAGTTATAAGTATTGGAGCTTTTAATTTAGCTGCCAAAGGTCCTGCTGTTATTGAGTCAACTATTATATCAGACTTTGCAACTAACATTGCACTCAATTCTTTATCTGGATAGAAAGTCTTGATTACATTTGCATTTGTTTCATGTCTATCTGCTCCAGAAATTCTATTTTTTGAAGTCCCATTTTTTGCTATTTTAGATATTTGGTCTATGATTTTTGATGATAAACTTTGACTACCACCTATATAATAAGCTTCTTCTAGACCTTGTGAAGATAACCAATTATATGTACCTTGTGGTACAGAATCTTTATTAGATAATATTATAGGTTGTTGGTCTTCACCAGCTTTTGGTGAAATATTAAGAGCATCATATTCACCAGCATATCCATTTGCTATGTATATTTTATTAACATCATGATACTTATCTATTTCTTTTGCTATAAGTAAAGATGTTTCATGTCTATCAACTCCACCAATACGAGTCACATTTACATTTACAGCAGATTTAATTTGAGACACTGCCTTTTGTGAAACTGAACCATCATCACCTATAATTATTACATCACTTGGATTTAGACGTTTTAACTCTGCTTTTGTACTTTCTGGTATATCATCTTTATTTGCAAGTAATATTGGTGCATCATATGTAGATGCAAGTGGAGTAGCTGTGATTCCATCTGCTGCTAATTCTCCATTAACTATTACAACCTTACTAGACCCATCTTTCCAGCCTTGTTTACTTATCTCAACAGCAGTTTCAAATCTAGTAGCTCCAGCAAGTTTTTTTACTGGTGCAGAAGTTTTTCTCATATATTCATTTACTGCTTTTGTTGAATTTGCATCACTTATTATAAACTCTTGTGTAACATCATAATCCTTAAGATTTAATCCCATAGACTCTAAGTCTTCTTTGTTTAAAACTTTCTGTTCATCTTTGCCATTTATTTTTATGCTTTGAAGTTCCCATACATTTAAGTATTCTGGGTCTTTGTTATAGTTTATTACACCTTCATATGAATCTGTCTTTTCATTGTAATTTAAAGTAGCTTCAAGTGGCATATCATAACACATAAAATTTAATGTTATTGAATCAGCATTTAATTTTTCTTTAAATTTTACACTTGCATTAGATTTACTTCCTAACACTACACTTTTTCTTTGTAAATTTATATTAATATCTGAATTAGATTCTGTATTTGCAGTAGTATTTTCAGCCGCTAAAGCTACGTTTGGTGCCACCATTGCTACAGACAACATTCCTGTTGCCAATAATTTTGTTGTTTTTTTCATCATATCCCCCCTAATTTTTTGGTTCTTTAAATCTTTAAATCTTTTTTAATACATCTTAAGCTTGTTTTATATTACATAAATTCAATATTATGTAAATCTTTTTTCATTATAGCACAAAAAATTACAAATTGTAAACTTTTTGTAATCTTTTATGGCATGGTTTTTAAATTTTATCGAGGAGAAATTTTGATTATATTTGATAGTTTCCGTGTATTTGAACAAAACAAAGACTTTAGCGTCTAAAAATATTGCACTAAATTTTGATAAATATTTTTTTCTTGTACATAATAGACATTACTATAACCCAGAATAGGACATACAATAAGGAAAATACAAGAGAATCCCAAGTTGTACCTGCCCAAGGAGTTATAAGTTCATATGTAGTCCACTCTACCAAGGTAGTTGGATAATCGACTTTATTTGTAAGTTTTGGAAGGTTCCAAAAAACATGGCTTAATATCTCGAGACACATATATGTAAAAATAGGGCTACTTCCAAGTGCTATTATTGGGGTAAATATTTTACTTTTATTTTTGATGTCACATATAAAATAAAATATTGACAGTAATATACCATAACTTCCAGCCATTAAAAGTACAAATGAGCTAGACCATAATCTTTTATTAAATGGAAAATACTGATTAAATGTAAAAGCACCTATTAGTAAAATAATACTCATAACTAATATTTTAAAGAATTTTTTATACTCTCCTATGTTTTCTTTTAAAAGCACACATCCCATCGTGCATCCCAACATTCCTGAAGAAATTGCTACTATACTAGTTAAAAAACCATCTGGCTCAAAATCTGGCTTGTACAAATGACCTTTAAAGAAATGTAAATCCACTAATTGTGCAAGAGAACCTTCTAACTCAAACCCATACGGTTTTGCTACTATGTAATATCCTACTATTATAAATGCAGATATACATAAGAAAGTAATTATTGTAACAGTACTTCCAACATTTAATTTTTTTAGTAGTGAGTATACTAAGCTAGTCACAAAATAGACTAGTCCCATACGTTGAAGTACTCCAAGTATTCTTACAGTATTTAAATCAGGATTTCCTAGGTAATTTAAGAAAAATCCAAATAATATCAATAAGATACTTCTCTTGAATATACTAAGTATTATACTTAATGTAGATTTATTATTTTTTAGTTTACTATTTATTGATATTGGAATTGTAACGCCTAAAGATATAACAAAAAAAGGAAATGCAAAATCTGCAAGTGTTACACCATGCCATACAGCATGTCTTAGTTGAGGATACATTCTCATCCAAGTCCCAGGATTATTACAAACTATCATGAGGGCTATTGATAGCCCTCTTATTATATCTATTGATTTAACTCTACTATTCACAAATTTAGAATCTACACTATTATTTGAAATTTTATTGCTATTGCTATTGCTATTGCTATTGCTATTGCTATTGCTATTGCTATTGCTATTGCTATTGCTATTGCTATTGCTATTGCTATTGCTATTGCTATTTAGATTATTTTTCTTTATTCTAGTTTTGTCAATACTTTTATGTATTCTTTTGCTACATTCAACTACACGCCCCATGTTACCTCCCCAAGATTTATTTAACTATATATTGAACTATATATTTAGATATAAGCCTATTTATCTATAAACCCATTTAACTATATATCTTCAGATATAATTCCAACACACAGTTCACTTAAATATACATATTTTTAGCTAAGAAATTTCTTTAGAAATCCAAGCTTATCTAGTATATCTTGTATTTTATTGATTTTCTGACTTATAGAATCTATAGCTTTTTCAATTGAATCAACCTTAGCCTCTAAATCCTCAACCTGATTAACTTTTTTATCTATAGTACCATTATTAGTTATATCACTATTAGATGAATTATCTATAAGCTTTCCTATATATCCATCATTAATCAATTTTGTATCATTAGCAGAAGCTAATATCATCAATGTGTCTATATCTGAATTTCTAGTATTTTCTATAACTCTACCATTTTTGTCACGAACTGACAATATGGTGATTGTATCATGATTATTAAATCCACCTTCTCCAATATTTCTAACTATAACATTTACCAAAGTAGCATAGTTATTCACTTCACCATTAGGCATATCTACTGTAAGAGTTTTTGAACAATCTCCTTTTATATTCACAGTTATTGGTTTATTTGTCACCATTCTAAAAGCTTCATTTACAGTATCTTCTTTTGGTTTAAAGTTTATAATGTCATTAGGACTTGCTATATTTATCATATCAGTTAATTCCTCAACAGTTTTTGCTTCAAACACAGTTTTTTCTTGTAAACTCTTAATCTCATCAAAAGCTTCTTCATTTCCATTTCCACCTACCTGTGTTATCGTACTTAATTTTTTAGTACTAAGTATATCCCTTTGTTTTGTGTTTAATTTATTGCCAACCAAAACAACAGGAGATTCATTTTTTGCAGCCAACACTCCAACTGCTAATGAGTCTATCAGTTGATTTTCATTTTTGCTTCCATCCTTAGTTACATATAGATTACTTAAACTTGTATCAGAATAAAACTTTTCTATAACTTTAGCATTAGTCTCATTTCTATCTTTTCCACTTAATCTTTCTGCATTAGGAAGACTCTTTTCTACAGCTCTTGAAACAGAATTTGTCCCTCCAATTACATATGCTTTTATAACTTTCTCATCTCTTATAAATTTATCAAATGCTTCTACTCCATCCTTAGGACTAGACAAAATTATAGGCATCTTATTTTGAGCTGCCGGTGCTCCAACACTAACAGCATCACTCAATCCTTTTTCACCATTTACTACAGCAACTTCTTTAATATCTTTTATATCCTTAAGCTTATTAGCCAAAATCAGTGAAGTTTCATATCTATCCTTACCATTAATTCTTTCTACATTAAGTCCATTACCTTTTAATTTGTTCTCTATATCTTTATTAAGTACAGCAGTACCTCCTATTAAATAAATGTCTTTAGCTCCTAGACGTTTTATCTCTTTTTCAGTTCTATCATCTAGTTTATCACTTTCTGTCAAAAGTATTGGTGCTCCTTTAGCTTTTGCAAATGGTGTAGCTGAAAGTGCATCAGCTAATGAATTATCATTAACTAACACTACATTAGTACTAGAACTGTATGCCTTTTGACTTATCTTTACAGCAGTTTCGTATCTACCATTACCTATTAATTTTTCCTCTGTAAGTGCATATGATGGTATTATAGAAATGCTACTTAAAGTAAGCGCTATTGTCAGTATTGTTAAAATAGTTTTTGGTGCTTTCATTATTCTTCCCCCTTATTTTGTTTAAAATCTTACTATATTTATATTATAAAATAACTTTACACTATTTTACAGTTTAAAATTATTACATTTTTCATCAATAATAAGGAAACTATCTAAAAATATAGACAAACCTATTTTTCATTATTTAAATGATAAAAATATATTTCATACAAAAAAGAGTGCCTCATGGACTAAAAAGTTCATTTTGAGACACCCCTTTTTGTTATTTTATGTTTATAAACTTCTATTAAATATTTTTTAATAATAAAGCATATAGATTTATTATCTTTCTATTCACTATTTTCCTAAAAGAGTATTTAGTTCATTAAAAGCATTTTCATTTCCATTTCCACCAACTCTAATAGGAGTTTCTATTTTCTTAGACTTAAGTACAGTTTTTTGACTTTCATCTAACTTATTTCCAACTAGAACTACTGGTGAATCAGTTTTAGCACCTAATGCTCCTACTGCTAGTCCATCTATCAAATCTCCTTGACGCTTTGAACCATCTTTAACAACAAAAGCATATTTCAAATCTGAGCTAGGGTAGAATTTATCTATTATCTTAGCATTAGTTTCATTTCTATTACTTCCTGCAAGTCTTGTTGGATTTGAAAGCTTACTTTCTAAATTTGATGATAAAGTAGCTGTTCCACCAATTATATAAGACTTAGTTATTTTTGATGAATTTAAAAACTCATCAGCACCTTGCAACTCACTTTTTTCATTAGTAAGTATTATTGGCATATTGTTATCAGCAGCTGCTGCACCAACACTTATTGCATCTGCAAGTCCATTTACACCATTTGCTACTACAACTTGTGAAACAGATTTTATACTATTTAACTTTTGAGCTAGAGATATACTAGTCTTGTATCTATCACTACCTGAAATTCTTTCTACTGATATACCCATATTGCTAAGTTGAGCTTGTACATTCTTGCTTAAAGAATCTTCTCCACCTATTAGATAAACTTTTTTAGTTCCTAATCTTTGTAACTCTGCCTTAGTTTTTGAATCTAAGTTATCTTTTCCTGTCAAAAGAATTGGAGAGTCGATTGCTGATGTAAATGGTGTAGCTGTTAAAGCATCTACTATTGCGTCTCCATTTACTAATACTGCATTTTGTGAAGAAGTCCATCCTTTTTTGCTAACTTTAACTGCTGTTTCATATCTATCTGCTCCAGTTAAAGATTCTCCTGAAGTAGCTTGTCCAGAAGATGTTTTTGTTATAGCTTTTATAACAAAATTACAAGGAGAAAATTCACTATATGTATTTATATCTTCAAATTTATTATTTTGAAGTATGTAGCTTTCACCTAAGTTTGCTTTAGCTTCATATAGATAGTATGCATCTATATTAGTTTCATATGCTAAAGTTGATTTTTCTCTATTAGGATTTGCTGTGTTGTCTATAACTACTACTATTGCTCCTTTACCTTTTGGTAAGTTGTAAGAATTAGTAGGTACATTTATGTATCCAGAATATGATACTGTTCCATTTGCAAGTTTTGTCATTGAGTTATTTTGAGGAATTCCATTTACTACTGGTGCATAGTATACTTCATATTTTGCTCCTACAGAGTCTGTTTCAAACATAACAGAATCAAGTTTTTCAGAATCTCTGCTAAAATCAAATACATTTGCTGCAGTTATTTTATTTGACATTATCTTGCTAAGACCAGCATATTCAAGTTGGTACATCTTTTTGTCACTATCTGGTTTTGATACAGATTTCATTGCATAGTTATCAGTATCTGTTAATAGAGTTTTATCTTCATAAGAAATCCAGAAGAATCCTTTCATAGAATTGAACTCTCCCCAACTACTTTTTACTAACCATGCTCCATTTGATTCTGGTTTTACATCAGATGCAAAGTTATCCTTTGAATAGTTATCATCCCATCCTACTATCGCTACAGAGTGATTCAATGGAGCTCTCTTATTTGTACAGTTATATGCTGTTTCATCTTTATTAAAATATGTTGAATAATGTGCATAACCTGATGTCACTGAACCATATTGCATTATAGCATTTTTTACAGTTTCCTTATCTTTATTAAGACGAACAACATCTGTTACATTAAATTGTGTAGGTGCAGTATCCATATTTGAAGGTCTAGTTGCACCTTGTGCCTCAGATTTAAGATTATATGGTATGTCCTTTTCTAACTTAGGACCTGCCCATGCTGTCAGATACCCTATAGCTGTTACATTTGAACTACCTGACATATCATCTAAGTTCCATCCATATTTTCCACCAGTTGCCCACCATCTTAAATGTTCTTCTGATAAGTCATATGTTCCATATCCCTTTAATTTAAGATATGCTTCTAAAGTTGACATACCTGAAAAAGACCAGCATGTATTAAGACTTCCTTGATTCTTTGCTGGTGTAGTAAGACCAAGACTCATTGGGTTGTATGATACACTTGATTTGTATGCTGATGGAAGACTACTTCTACCCTTATTTCGAAGTGTTGTACCTTCCATTTCATGTGGGAAAGGTATTACTCCATTATATTTTGCTGTGTCTCCATTTTTGACATCTTCTAGGTATTGAAGATAGCTTTCAGAATACTCTGCAGTTTCTACTCCATCTAGAGTTTTATGGTTTTCTGCTGAGACAGGTATTGTTGACACTATTAAAAAGCAAACTGTCAACAATGCCAGTAGCTTTGACAATTTTTTTGATTTGTACTTTCTCATGTTTACCCCCTTATATGTATTTAATTTTTATTATATCAGATTTCTAAATTAAGGTCATATTTTATTTTGATAAAATATGGATTATAAGTGACATATTAATTGTATAATCTTATAGTTTTATTTTTTATAATATTTTAAGATATATTGATTTATTAATAGATGTGCTATACTAATGTTTGTTAGTATCTTTAAGTATATTTATATTAAATTAGCTTAGGAGGATTATATTTGATTTTAAAAAAACATAAAGAGACAATATTATATTTATTTTTTGGAGCATTTACTACTCTTGTAAATATAGTTTCATATTTATTTTTTACTAGGGTTATTTCATTTAATTTTATGGTTGCAAATGCTTTGGCATGGATTCTTGCTGTTTTATTTGCTTATGTTACTAATAAGTTTTTTGTGTTTGAGAGTAAAAATACTAATTTCATATTTTTAGTAAAGGAACTTTTAACATTCATTGGACTTAGATTTATTTCTGGATTAGTTGAAATGATTATCATGTATGTGATGGTTGATTTATTATTTATAAACGATTTTTTAACAAAGATAGCTACCAATATAATTGTAATTGTTTTAAACTATATATTTAGTAAATTGTTGATTTTTAAAAAGACCAATAATCTAAAAAAATAGACTATTGGTCTTTTAATTATATATTATTTAATTCATTAGTAGTACCCCATCTAGTTACTGTATTGTCCAAATTGTTTATCTCAACAAGCTCTATATACTTTTTATTTAAATCAGAAGATTTTAGTACTATACCACTCCCTACAATTTCTTCCCATCTAGAAAAGTTAATTTTGTCACCTACTTTCATTGGTGTTGGCTCACTAGATACAATACTATAATAAAGTTTACATCCAGGATTAGCACTTGTTACTGATATTTTTGCATCTTCTCCATCAAAACTTACAGTTGCATGTAACCCTGTCGCAACTTCTTGTTCTTTTGTTCCATCGTCTACTTGATCTGTTCTACCCCATCTTGTAATTTTTTTATTTGAAACAGTTATTTCAACCACTTCTACATAGTAACCATTACTAGCTTTTATTTCAAATGGATCTGTATCATATATAAGATCCCAATCACTTGTATCAATTTTTGTATCAATTTTCTTAGCTGATGGTTTATTTGCTAATACTCTATAATAAATTCTATAATTTGAATTTCTAGCACTTTGAGGAAGCATTACTTTAGCATAACCTTTTTTAACAGGCATACATGGAGTTACTTCTGGATACAATCCTGTGGCTAAATTATCACTATCATCATCTTCTTCTGTAGTATTAACCTTTGGTTTATTACCACTTATTGCTGGTTCCTTATTTCCATTGACTGTATTAATTCTACCTGAATTTCTTATATTAACACTAGAACAATAATTAACTATTTTAGTTATTTCACCATCATTCTTTATATATACATCTTTCGATTCTCCAAGTATAGTTATAAGCCATATCTCTCCGTTGTATTCATTTTCAATTCTACATCCATTATTATCATATATATCTATACCATTTATTTCCCCTGTATTAGTTAAAGTTCCAGCCTTTATATTCTTTATAATAATATCATTCATATTGCCAGAATTATTTATATCTCCATTAGGCATATTAACTGTTATAGTTTGACTATATTCACCAGAAAACTCAATTGTTATTGATTTATCTGTCTCTATTTTAAAAGAATCTGTTATCTTCTTATCAGGTTTAAACCTTATAACATCATTCGCATCTGATCTTTTTATTGCTACATCTAACGCATCAATACTTTTAGCATTATAAATAGTTTCTTCTTGCATGTCTACTATCTCATCAACTACATACTCATTACCTAGTCCACCAACTTGAGTTACTTTTTCAAATTGCTTAGTATTTAAGGTATCTTTTTGAGTTGAATCAAGCATGCTACCAACTAAAGCTACAGGTGAATTATTCTTAGCAGCTAATACTCCTACCGCTAGAGAATCAATTAAGTCACTTTGTTTTTTCATTCCATCTTTAGTAACATAAAGATTTTTTAAATCTGTATTTTTATAAAATTCTTGTATAACTTTTGAATTAGTTTCATTTCTGTTATTTCCTGATATTCTTTTACTATTTGGTAGTTTTTGTTCTATGGAACTAGAGACAGAATATACACCACCTATTATGTAAGATGTTTTTATTTTGTGTTCTTTTATAAATTTATCTGCTATTTTTATATCATTATTTGAATCAGAAAGTATTATAGGCATATTGTCTTGTGCTGCTGCTGCACCAACACTTACTGCATCTGCAAGTCCTTTTTCACCATTTACAACGACTATTTTAGAAATATCCTTCTCTTTATCTAATCTCTCTGCCAATCTTAAAGATGTTTCATATCTATTATTTCCGGATATTCTTTCAAAAGTTATTTTTTCTGATTTTAATTGATTTTCAATATTTGAACCTAAAGTGTTTTTCCCTCCTATTAAATATACGTTCTTTACTCCTAACCTCTTTAATTCTGATTTTGTTCTATTATCTAAGTTATTACTTTGAGTTAATAAAATTGGAGCGTTTTTTACTCTAGCAAAAGGAGTTGATGATAAGGCATCCGCTATTGAATTATCATTTACTAATATAGCATTGTCAGCTTTTGACCACCCATCTTGACTAATTTTTATTGCAGTTTCCCATCTTCCAGAACCTGTTAAAGTATTTTTCGTCAAAGCATCTGATGTATTACCTGATACTAAAATAGTTAAAATTGATAAAGTTAATAACGATATTCTTTTTTTTGAAACTTTCATAGATTAATTCCTCCTCATATTCATAAAATGTTTTATGGAGCATGAACATATTGTATTTTATTTAATGCTAATTCATCAAAGTGAGATTTTACTGAATGGTATCCTATAGCATAATGTCCACTTTCAGGATTCCATTTTTTATATGCATTCATTGCACTTAATAACTTCTCCTCTTGACTAGGTAATACCTTCCATACTTCTACATTTGGATTAACTTTTTTAAAATCCTTATAGTCATATGGTTCTACATAAAATCTTAAATCTTTTATTTTGCCTTCTTTATATAACTCTAGTGCAGCTTCTCCTAATGCTCTATGGTCTTCATGTATTCCACTAGCTTTAAATGGAGTAACAGTTTTTACTTTTGCATCTGGATATTCTTCTAAGTACTTAAGTATTATTTCCCTTGCCTTTTCCTTACTTAATTCACCATCATGGGCTCTATTATCTTCTATATGTATATTACTTTCTTTTACACCCATAGCTTCACAACTATCCTTAAATTCTTCATCTCTATCTTTTGAAAATTCACTTTCTGATAAAGAATATTTATGAACATCTTTAATATGATAAGAACATGACCCTCCATCATCCAAAACTTTTCTTATTATAGATTTACTACCATCTGTGCATAATATGACATGTGTATCACTTTTTTCAACATGTTCAATTATAGCACTTCCCATACTTAAGGTTTCATCATCTTGATGTGGTGTAAAAAATAAAGTTGCATCTACCACTACTACATCCTCCTACTTCATAAAATGTTATAATTTACAATAAATAGCATAATTATAGAAAAAGATTCCTGTATTAATTAAGGAATCTTCTCCACAGTATAAGTTATTACCAACCTAGTATTTTAGCTATCTTTTGTATTACTGTCAATTCAACTCCATTACCTATTTGAGTTACTTCTGCACCAAGATTTAATTTTTTACTAAGTGCATTCTTTTGTGAGTCTGTTATATCAGTTTTAGCTAGAAGTATTGGACCTTTACCTGCTGCTAGAGGTCCTGCTGCCAATGCATCTACTAGCATACTATTATTTCCATATCCATCTTTTGCTATATATAGTTTATCTAATTTGCCATAATATGTTTCTATAACTTTAGCATTGGTATCGTGTCTTGTTCCTCCTTCAACTCTTTGAACTTTTCTATCTTTATCAATATCAGCAAGTTGATTTTCAATTTGGCTAGATACATTGTTAGAACCACCAACTATACCAATCTCTTTTCCATCCATCAACTTGATAGCATCTGCTGAAAGATCATTCCAACCATTTACTATTATAGGAGCCTTAAGTTCAGCAGCTTTAGCAGCTATACTCATAGCATCAGCCTCCCCTTTTGCACCTACTACAAATGCATCTTTAAAAGACCCCATAGCTTTTGCTACTGCTACAGAAGTCGTATGTCTATCATCTCCAGATAGTCTTTCAACATTCTTAGTTACTGATTCTAATTGCTTTTTAGCTGTATTTGATACTGCTGACTCTCCACCTACTATATATATTTTAGCTGATGGGCTTTTCTTAATTATATCTTTTATATAATCTAAAGTTACTTTTGGTATTTCATTATCAGATGCTAACAATATAGGTGCTTTTTTAGATTGAGCAAGTGGTGTAGCTGCTAATCCATCAACTAGTTTATTTGAATTAACTATAACTATATTGTCAGTATATTTTGTTTGTTTTGCTATAGCCACTGCAGTTGCATATCTATCATCTCCAGCTATCAATTTAACCTTTGAATTACCTTCTAATGCAGCTTTGGCATCTTTTAAATCTTTTTCATTGGTACTTTCTACAGTAAGCTCTGTTGCTTTTCCAGATGCATCAGTATACTTAATAGTAAATTTATATTTTCCTGTTTCTGAATCTTTTGCTGAAATATCACTAATTGACTTTGATGTACCATTTACTACCATATTACCTTTAACAGTTAATCTATATCCATCATATAAATCTTGTGGTGAAACTGTATTTAGGTCACTATTTTTTATAGTTATTTCAGCTAATTGAACATCATCAATATTTTTAGCTCCTGCTACACCTAGTTTATTGATTTTATTTACTCTAAATCCTTCTACAGAAGGGTCTAAGTTTGTTCCAGTTGAATCAACTGGATTTGCTGTTAAATCAACTTTTTCATCACCAATACCTACCTCTATAGTTTTAGAAGTTACTGTTCCTGTTTTATCTCTTAAAGTTATAACTAACTTATCTTTAGCACTATCATATGAAGCTTTTACATCTGCAACTTTATAAATTCCATTAGTTTCAGTTTTAGCTTTTTCTGTTATAGAATTAGCTTCAGCGGAAAGGTCTGCTGAATTTTCATATTTTTCAATTGCTTCTGCAACTACTTCATTTGCACTATTTGTTATATGCCCTTTATCTGTTATAGTTACAATAAGTTCTTTATTTTCTCCCAAAGCATTTACTAATTTCTCTAATTCGTCTATATTAGTTATTACTTTTAATTTTGATAAAGTCTCGCCAACTTTTATTTCATATATTGGTTGTCCAACTTGAGAACCTCCTGTATACTTTTGAGACATTAAATCTCTAACTTTCGAAACTAGTTCTGTAGCTTCTTTCTTAGTTATTGTTTCTTTTTTTACCTGTGTAGTTTCTGCAGCAAAAACTGGAGCTACTGATGTACTTATCATTGCAGCAGCCATAATTACAGAAAGATTTTTTCTATTCATGGTATTTTCCCCCTAAAAAATTCAATTTTTTATCATTTTTTCCTTATTTACCAATTATAATATATATTTGATATTATTTCAATAAATGAGACTTATTGTAATAATTAACCAAAAGATATAAATTTTTTCTAATACTTTATTTTTTTAATGTTTATGTATACAAAAAAGTAACAAAATTGTAATTTTTTTTAATAATCCAGTTTATAACTAATAGACTTTTCATCTTCTTTATAGTATAATATTAGATGGAAGAAAGAAATTTCAAGCATCTCTTTTTTCCGTATTTCTCACACAGAAAAAGAAGCTGATTTTCAGCTTCTTTTTCATTTAAAAATATCTTATTAACTATAAAATTAATCAATAATACAAACTTATTCTATATTCAATCAGAATATAATCAGCATCTCTAATTAAATTTATATAAATATTGAACTGTTGAAACTCTTATATTTTTATTTAATTCCTCAAACATTTCATACCCTTCTATCGCATATTCTTTAAATGGATCTTTTTGAGCATAAGATTTAAGACCAATATACTGTCTTAACTGATCCATAGCATCTATATGCTCTATCCAATATGTATCTACGACTTCAAGTAATACTTTCTTCTCTAGTTGAGCTACTTGTTCAATCCCCATCATCATTTTCTTTAAATCATAGACTCTTTTAGAAATATCATATGTCTGATTTATTATTTCTTCAACACTTTTTTCATCTAAATTTGGTATTAATAATGTATTAATTGGCATAAATGTAATATATAAGTATTTAAAATATCCATGATAATCTCTATTTTTTCTTAAATATTTATTGGCAGCTTCTTCTATAATTTCTATAACCATTTTTTGTATTTCATCTTCAATATCCAAACCCTCTAGTACCTTATTTCTTTCATTGTATATAACTTTTCTTTGCTCATTAATAGTATCATCATATTTAAGGACATTTTTTCTTTGCTCAAAATTTTTACCTTCTATGCCTTTTTGAGCCCTTTCAATTGCTCTACTTAAAGCCTTACTTTCTAAAGCTTCCTCATCTTTTGCATTCATTCTTTTTAAAATTTTTTCTATAGCTTTTCCACCATACAGTTTTATTACTTCATCCTCTAAACTTACAAAAAACCTTGAAGTCCCAGGATCTCCTTGTCTACCAGAACGACCTCTAAGCTGATTATCTATTCTTCTTGTTTCATGCCTTTCAGTTCCTATTACGTATAGTCCACCTAATTCTTTTACTATCTTTTCTTCTTCTTTATCTCCTGCTCCAAGGACTATATCAGTACCTCTCCCTGCCATATTAGTGGCAATAGTAACAGAATCTAATTTACCTGCTTTAGCTATTATTTCAGCTTCTTTATCATGTTGTTTTGCATTTAATACTTGATGTTTTATTCCTCTTTTTTTCAATAGATTAGATAGTTTTTCTGATTTTTCAATAGAAACTGTACCCACAAGAATAGGTTGTCTAGTTTTATTTATTCTTATTATCTCTTCTACAACTGCATTGTACTTAGCATCCTCAGTTTTAAATACCTTATCATGTAAATCAGCTCTTATAACTGGCTTATTGGTTGGTATCTGAACAACGTTTATCTTATAGGTAGTTTCAAATTCACTTTCTTCAGTTTTTGCTGTACCTGTCATACCAGATAGTTTAGAATATAGTCTAAAGAAATTTTGGAAAGTAACAGTAGCCATGGTTTTAGATTCATCTTTTATTTCTACACCTTCTTTTGCCTCTATAGCTTGATGTAGCCCTTCAGTGAATCTTCTTCCATCCATTATTCTTCCTGTAAATTCATCAACTATTAATATTTCGTTATCTTTTACTACATATTCAACATCTATATCCATCATTTTATGTGCTCTTAAAGATTGGTTAACATGATGAAATATCTCTATATTGTCTATATGAGTAATATTTTCTATACCAAAAAATTTTTCTGCTTTAGTTAATCCACTTAGTGTAAGAGCTATTGTTTTCTCTTTTTTGTCCATTTCAAAATCTTCATCTTTTATAGTTTTAATAAATGAATTTGCAAGTTCATAAAGTTTTGTACCTTCATCACCACTACCAGCAATTATAAGTGGAGTTCTAGCTTCATCTATAAGAATGGAATCAACTTCATCTATTATTGCAAAATTTAAATCTCGTTGAACTTTATCTGATTTTTTTGTAACCATATTATCTCTTAAGTAATCAAATCCATATTCATTGTTTGTACCATAAGTAATATCACATTGATATTGTAGTTTTCTCTCATCTGGCATTTGATCATTAATAATTACTCCTACTGACATTCCTAAAAACTCATACACTGGTTGCATAAGTTCTTTATCACGTTTTGCTAGATAATCATTTACAGTAATTACATGAACACCTTTACCTGTAAGGGCATTTAAATATACTGGTGCAACTCCAACTAATGTTTTTCCTTCTCCTGTTCTCATCTCTGCTATTTTTCCCTGATGAAGTACAATTCCTCCAATTAATTGGACTCTATATTGACGCATTCCTAGTACTCTTTTTGATACTTCTCTAACTACCGCAAATGCCTCTGGTAATATGTCGTCTAAAGATTCTCCTTTAGTCAACCTATCTTTGAATATATTTGTCATATTTTTTAATTCTTCATCATTCAATGCTTGTATTTTAATTTCTAGTTCATCGATTTTATCAACTATATTATTTAATTTTTTAATTTCCAATTCATCTGTCTTATCCAATATTGCATCTAAAACTGACATATTCATTTTACCTCCTAATTTATTTTCAATTACTATTATACATTAAAATATCTGAATAGTAGACATTTATTTTAATGTATAGTATAATTATCATACTTAAATAAATAATTACATCTTTATATTTAAGTGTTTCTCACAAAAAGAGACTGTTTAACTTAGAAATCATAAATTTCTAATTAAGATAGTCTCTTTTATTTAAAAATATTTAAATATTAAATTTCTGATTTAAACAAAAGAAAGACTTCTAAAAATAGAAGTCTTTCTTTATATTGTAAATTTATTTTTATTAATTTAAGCTTAATAAATCTTTTATTTTATTTATTACTGAATCAGCTATTCCTCCACCGATTTGTACTAAACTCTTCGCAGGATCAGCAGAAACTTTGCTTAATGCTACAGATTGATCAGAAGATAAATTATCAGTAGCTAATACAACAGGTGCTTTCATCTTTTCATTTCCAGCAACGCCTGCTATAGCTAATGCATCAACTAATTGATCTTCTTTTGTAGATCCATCTTTTGCAACAAAGAAATTCTCAACTTTCTTATTAGAATCTATAATTCCTTCTCCAGCTGCAAAATATTGTTTTATAACTTCAGCATTAGTATCTTGTCTATCTTCACCTTTAACTCTTTCTGGAGCTTTTCCAGTAGCTTTATCTATAGCATTTTCCATATCTTTAGATACACTTGCAGTTCCACCAATTATATCTACATCAGAGCTTCCTAAGAAATCTTTCGCATCAGAAGATAAATCAGTTCCTTTTCCATCTACTACTACTATAGGAGTTGCATCTGTTCCATCTCCATAAGCAGCAACAGAGGCTATACTCATAGCATCAGCTAAACCTGTTCCACCAACAACAAATGCTTTATTGTTTAAGCCTATTTCATCTGCTATTTCTAAAGAAGTTGCATATCTATCATCACCAGATAATCTTACTATTTTTAATCCCATATCCTTTAATTCTTTTTCTACATCACTAGATACACTATTTTTTCCACCAGCTATATATACAGTATATTTATTAGTTATACCAGTTGAATTATTTATACCTAAAACTCTCTTTATTTCAGACTTAACTGATGAGTCTAATTTATCTTTTGAAGTTAATAATAATGGTGCATCTTTAGTTGAAGCTAAAGGAGAAGCAACTAAACCATCTACTATAGCATCTGATCCAACTAAAACTATATTCTTAACATCACTATTTCCATCAGTACGTGCTGGTGTTATAGCTTCTTTGTCTGTAGAATTATAGTACTTCTTACTAATTTCTATAGCTGTTTCTATTCTATCACTTCCAGCTACTGCTGTACTTCCATTATAGCTGTTATTGTATGTTTGTAAATCTTTTATAAAGTTACTTAATCTAGTTTTTGAACTAGCTTTAACTACTAATTTAATTGGAGCATCAGCACCACCTAAAGGTCCTTCTACATAACTATTTGAAAGTTTATATGAAGATTTATTTTGAAGTCTTTTTCCATCTGGATAAAGAGCATATTGGAAATCTCCATCAGCATCAGCTTTAAACTCTCCATAAAGATCATCTTTATTATTTATTACATCTATTGCTTTTTGTATCTCATCTTTATCAAATACATATTGTTGAGCTAATTTTTTCGCATCATCACTTGAATCAGAAGTTGCAGTTACAACTTTTTCTGTAGCTGCTATAACTCTTACATTGTAGACACCTGCATCATCTGCTGGAACCTTTGCATCTGTAAAATCAAATATAGGAGCTCCTACGCCTCCAGTTACACTTAATTTTGAAAAATCAATTTTATTTGAACCTTCTACAAGCTTAATTTCTTTTGCTGCTATCATTTTACCAGTTGTATTACCTATAGTTCCTGGATCTGCATTAAGTATAAAAGGTTTCCCAACTGTACCACTAATAGTTGACTTTGGTATTGTAAGAACTGTTTTTCCACCCTCTGTTGATACTTTTGCATTTGTAAAATTATAATATTTTGCTAAATTAAGACTAGCATCATCATCAGCTACAGCAGTAATATTTGCAGGTAATGTACAATCTGACTCAGCATCAGTACCTTTTGTATCAACAGCTAAACCAGCTAGTGTTAAACCTGCTGCTGAAACAGCTTTTTTAACTTGTCCATCTGTTATTGCATTTATTGCATCAGAAATTTCAGTTGATGTTCCTGCAACTAATTTTCCTTGTAATTCAACTAATTCTGTTGAACCATAAGCATCATTTACTGATTTTTTTGAAACTGTGAAATCAGCTAATTCTCCTGCATCTAAATTTTTTAATTGTGTTTTTATAGACTCTATATTACCTAATGTAACATCCACATCGTTTATTGTCTTACCATCATCATTTTTATAAACCATGTGAATTTTTGGTGCGCCAGAACCTTGGCCATCAGTTCCACCTAATATTTTTTTAAATTCTTTTATTACATCATCATATTTGTTTTGAGGTACTGTATATCCTGTTTTAGTAGCCTCTTGTTGTGCAAATACTGGAGCTGCCGAACCTACAACAGTAACAGCTGCCATTGCCATTGCTAAACTTTTCTTATTCATTTCTTAAATTCCTCCCAACATTATATTAAATTACATCTCTTTAATTATGTACATTAAATTTCATGTTTACATAAACCAAATATTTCTCACACTCTTATGATAGACTATATAAAATATAATTTCAATAACTTATGCAAAATTAATAGAAGTTTTTTCCAACATTTTTTTTTATCTTTCGTCATTTAGTATTTTTTTAAATCGAATTTTCAATTTTAATTTTATCAATCCATTTATTTTTTCTAACTTAATCAATTATATGTATATTTTCTGCCATAAATATTAATATAAACTCTAACTATTCAAAAACTCCATTGTAGCATTAACTTCTCCTTGAGTAGAAACATGCATTCCAAAGCCAAAACTATAAAACTCTTCCTTTAACATATTATCATTGTATTTAGAAGACTTTTTCCATAAATCAAAAATAGAGCTAGCAATCTCTTTTGCATCTTTATATGTATATACAGACTTAACATTCATAGGTAAATATGCAATATTTTCATCAGTTCTCATTCCAAACCCAGAAAATACTTCAGCTGCATTTTTACCATCAATCTCATGGGCAAATACCTTCTTCTCATTCATATACTTAGACCATGCATTTGCCATTCCAGCTAAAGAATCTAATTCTCTTAAACTTTTCTTACCTTTTTCTTTTCTATATGAATTAACTAGATTATACATTTCATTAGATACCATAGCCTTAAACTCATAACTATTAGGGTCTTTTGTACTTGTGTTTACAATTACCTTAACATTTACATTAATCTCACACTTTTGCCCAAAATTATCAAAAACACTTATATTCAAAACATACGTTCCCGCCTTACTGGTATCCACAGTTCCCTCAATATTAGCCTTTAAATCATTTCCATAATAATCAGTAGCAACTATATTCAACATACTATTATCAAACTTATCCCCTACAGGAATCTCTACATCATTAGCAGTGATTGTAGGCACTGTATTTTTATCAGATGCAGAACTAATACATTGGTCAACAACCTTCTTATCCATTCCACCTAAAGAAGTAACTTCATCAGCACCTCTAAGCACACTCTTATCACTTCCATCATTAACAAGTACTATAGGTTTGTCCTTAGCCAACGGAGAACCAGCCACAGCATCAACTAACTTATACCCTTGAGAAACATAAAACTTCTTTGTTCCTTTATAAAAGCGTTGTATAACCTTCTTATTAGTCTCAAACCTATCCTTACCAGCAATCCTAACAGAATTAGTCTTACTCACTAGTTCATTACTCATTATCTCCTCTGACCCAAGAAAATAACATTGAACACCATCAACATTAAATGGTATACTCTTTCCATCAGTAAGTATAACAGGAACTCCATCTCTAGCAGCTACAGAAGATACACTCATTGCATCAGCCTCACCTGTGTATCCATTTACAAGAAAAACTTTATCACCATCATTTACTGGTTTAATAGCTGAAATCTCCTTAGCTATAAGATAGCTAGTCTTTATTCTATCTTCCCCACCAATTCTTTTAACTTCAATCCCTTTATTCTTAAGTTGATTTTCTACAGATTTACCTATTGTATCCTCTGTACCTATAACATAAGCATTTTTAACATCCTTTAGTCTTTTTTCAACATCTGTTGGTATCTTATCTCTTTGCACCAACATTATAGGAGCTTTTGCAACTCCAGATAATCCACTTGCACTTAATCCGTCTACTATAGAATTATCAGTATTTACTAATATGACTGTATCATATATTTGTCTATCTGCTATCAATGCAGCCGTCTCATATCTATCTTTCCCTTGTATCTTTTCTATACTTGAAAGTGCATTGATATTTAGTGCTCCTGCCATTATTAATGATATTGTCAACCCTATTGATAATATTCTCTTATTTACCTTCATCGAACTCCTCCTACTAATTTTTTATATAATTCAGCTAATCATAAATTACATCCCCAGTAGTGATTCCCTCAAAATTTACAAACTACTAAAACAAAAAACACCTAAAATACCATAACCTGTAAATCAATAACAAAACAGATTACAAAAAGTACTTTAGATGTGATTTTCATTTTATAATATCAGTAAATTAACAAAAAAACAAGATTTATGGAATTTTTTACAAGCTACCTTCATTGCCATTTAAAAACTCCTGAGTAGCATGCACTTGACCATCCGATAATATATAAAGCCCAAATCCAGTACTATAGAACTCATCACTAAGCATATTTGCATTATACTCTGGAGACTTCTTCCACACCTCAAATATAGCCTTTGCCAAATCTTTTGCATCTTGAGTTGTTTGAACCTTCTTAGAATCTATATAAATATATGCTATATTTTCCTCACTTCTCATTCCAAACTCAGAAAATACTTGTGGAGCATTTTTACCATCTATATAATGTGCAAATACTTTTTTATCCATCATATACTTAGACCACGCATTTGCCATACCTTCTAACCTACTAGACACTACCAAAGGCTCTTTACCTTTTTCTTTTCTATAGGAATTAATTAAGTTATACATTTCAGTAGACACCATTCTTTTAAATTCTGGGCTGTTGTAATCATGAGATTTATCATCTAGCACTTTTATTTCTACTCTTTTTTCTGTACTTTTCCCCCACTCGTCTGTAGCCTTTAATGTCAATATGTATGTACCTACTCTATTTGTATCTATAAATCCATCAACTTCCATTGGTAATACCTTTCCAGTGTTATCTTTAGCCACTATATTTAACTTGCCAGTGTCAAACTTTTCACCCTTATATATCTCTGTACTTCCAACTGTAATTGTTGGGGGTTGTCCATTTGACTTTGAAGCATTTATACATTGTTGTACTACCTTCTCATCTATTTCACCTACAGAAGTTATATTCTTAGCTCCTTCTAGTACAGTTTTATCACTTCCATCATTTACTAGTACCATTGGAGAGTTTTTAGTAAGTGGTGCCGCTGCTATTGCATCTACTAATTGGTATCCATCTGATACATAGAATCCATCTGAACTCTTAAAAAAGTAGTCTATTACCTTTTTGTTAGTTTCAAATCGGTCAGTTCCTTCTATTCTTACTGAGTTTGTATTTTTAACTAGAGGATTACTCATTATCTCCTCTGAGCCTATACAATATGATTGAATATTTTTTACATCAAAAGGTACACTCTTTCCATCTGTAAGTATGATTGGAGCTCCATCTCTAGTAGCTACTGATGATACACTCATTGCATCTGCTTCTCCACTATATGCATTAGTTAATAGTACTTTATCCACTTTTTTTATAGTTGCTATTTCTTTAGCTATTAAATAGCTTGTTTTTAGTCTATCTTCTCCACCAATTCTTTTGACCTCTATATTTTTAGAATCTAGTTCTTTTTCTACTGATTTACTTATAGTATCTTCTGTACCTATTATATATGCTTTTTTGATATTTTTTAGACATCTATTTGTGTCTGCTGGTATCTTATTTTGTTGTGTAAATAGTATTGGTGCTTTTGTAGCACCTGACAATCCACTTGCACTTAATCCATCTGCAAGTGATTTTTCTGTATTTACTAAAATTACTGTTTCATAAGTCTGTCTATCAGCTATCTTTGCTGCTGTTTCATATCTATCTTTACCATATATTTTTTCTACTACTGATGATGCATTTACACTTTTGAAGTTTACTAAGATTAATGATACTGCCAGACCTAATGATAATATTTTTTTGTTCATTTTCATATCCCCCTGATGATTTTTATATTTTATATTTATTTTGTAATTATTTTCCATTTATTTTCTCTTTATTTTCCATACATTATAGAGTATATATGATATTAATATATCTAGTCTATATATTAATATTTTATTTTATTAAATTTAGAAAATTATTTTTGACTTTGTTTTAAATATACTCAAAATAGAGTTTATAAATGAAAGGTGCCTACTTCATTCAAAAAAACAAATTTAATACTACTCAAACTATTGAGTATTTTAACTTCAATATTATTAAAATAATGGAAATAAAAATAAGAATGTATTCTTAGACATATTATTTATATCTAAATACATTCTTATTTTCAGTTCATTCAATATATATTTATTTTTCAATTAAGCTCCTAATTTTATCTATTATATATGAAGCTATTTTTATACTTATTTTATAACTTATATGAGTTTTTATTTTTTAATGATATTTTTGTGATTTATCTAACGTATTAGCAGTAAGTATAATGGATGAATTGTTTTTATTTACTCTTTATATCTTCCATAAAACTCATGTGTCGCATATAGATTCTTATCTCCTGTTATGGCTATACCAAATCCCATTATCTCATATCCTTTATGTAACATATTAGTACCTTCTTCTGGATTTGTCTTCCACTCATTAAAAATAAAGTTTCCTATATCATCTGCATCTCTATTTGTATACACAGGTTTATCTGGAATTTTATATTTAATTATATTTTCACCTTGAACTGCAATATATCCAGGCTTAATCTCACTCCAATCCAAGTACTTCAAAAAAGTAGAATATGAATTTTTCCCATTTATTGTATGAGATAAAGTCTTCTTATTTGCCATCAAATTAGACCAGTCATTCGCTAGTCCTTCTAATCTACTTGCTACAGATAAAGCTCTTACTCCATTTTCTTTTCTGTATTGCTTTGTAAGAGCATATACTTTACCCTTTATTCTCTCTTTAAATGCTCTATCATTTGGATTGTAATATAACCCTTGTTGATTTGGTGAAGCTTGATTTATACATTGTTTGATAACATTCTGATTTATGCCTCCTAGTACAGTCAATTTATCTGCACCACTTAAAATACTCTTATTACTACCATTTTCAACTAAGACTAAAGGAGCATTTTTTGCTATTGTAGATGCTGCCAATGCGTCTGTTAATTGCAATCCTTTACTTAGATAAAATTCTTTACTATTTTTATAAAACTCTTGTATAACCCTCTTATTGGTATCAAATCTATCTGTGCCACCCAATCTAATAGAATTTGTACTCTTAACTAATTCGTCACTGATTATTTCACTAGAACCAAGTGCATAACTCTTTAATCCTGTTATGTCAAATCCTACACTATTTCCATCTGTAAGTATTATAGGCACTCCATCTCTTGCTGCTACTGGTGATGCACTTATTGCATCTGCTTCTCCTGTAACTCCATTAGCTATAATTACTTTATCTATTGGCTTAATTTCTTTGATTTTTTCAGCTATTTTTATGCTTGTATCAAACCTATTTTCACCAAATATTCTTTGTACAACCTTCTTTTTAGATAGTAACTGATTCTCAATATTTTTACTTATTGTTGATTCTGAACCTATTATATATACAGTATTTGCTTTGTTTAATCTTTCCATAGTTGTATTTGGAATCTGATTTTGTTTTGTCATTAAAATAGGCGCATTTAAAGCTCCAGCTAAACCACTTGCACTTAAGCCATCTGCTAAGCTATTATCTGAATTTATTAGTATTGCTGTATTATAGTTTTGCTTGTCTGCTATTTTTGCTGCTGTTTCATACCTGTCATTACCTTTTATTTGGTCAACTGATGTCAACGCATTTACTATAGGAGTATTTAGCATTACTAAAGATAGTGTAAGTCCTATAGCTAATATCTTTTTACTATTCTTCATATTATTCTCTACCCCCAATATATTTTTCACATTTTTTATTAGTATTTTTGTTCGTTTTGAATCAAAAGTTACAGTTTTGTTACCATATTTTATATATGATACCATAGTTATCCATACAACTCAAACAATATACTTAAAGTTTTTATTCTCCATAAATTCAAAACATTATAACTTATTTATTTAATTAAGTAATAAATTCAAAATAATATATGTTAATAAGGTATTTAATCATTATAAGCAGTATCATTTATAATAATTTTTTTATAATATGAATTCCATAATATTATAATCAAAAAATAAAATAAGGTATCTCAATCTAATTCTAAATGAGATACCTTATCCTTATTATTTTTATTTCATTATTTGTATATATTTTCTAATATATACACTATGTCTTACATATTGACAGATTGTATAACCATATATTACTTAAATAAACTTTTAATATTAATTCCTATACCTTATTAGTTCTTAGTAAATAAGTTTATCTTTTCTGCTATTTTTTCAATAGCATTTTTAGCTATTCCTTCACCTATTTGTACTAACTTAGTAGCATTCTTAAGTCTTAACTCAACTACTTCTTCTTGTGATTTAGAAAGTTCTTCTGTAGTTAACACTATTGGAGCTTTTGAACTAGCTGCAAGTGGTGCTGCTGTAAGTGCATCAACTAATTGTCCATTTCCACCTACATAACCATCTTTTGCAACATATGCTTTAGTTGCACCTGCGTAGTACTTATTGATTACTTTAGCATTAGTATCTTTTCTATTTTCTCCAGCCAATCTTTCAACTTTATTATTTAAATCTATATCAACTAATTTGTCTTCAACTTCTTTTGATACAGAATTTTCTCCACCTACTATTTCTAATTCTTTTCCTTTTAATAGTTTTTCAGCATTTGCATCTAATTCGTTACCTGTAACTATTATTGGAGCACCAAATTGAGCAGCTCTAGCTGATATACTCATAGCATCTGCTTCTCCATTTCCACCTACTACAAAAGCAGTCTTAAATGTATCTTTTAATTGTTTTGCTATTTCTAAAGAAGTTTCAAATCTATCTTCTCCAGAAACTCTCTTAACTTTGCTTACACCTAATTTAGAAAGTTTTTCTTCAGTTTCTTTTGATATTTTAGATTCTCCACCTACTATATATATTTTCTTAGAAGATAGATTACTTCCAAGTACTCTTAATATTTCAGCTTCTATTTCTGATGGTAATGAATCTTTTTTAGATAATAATATTGGTGCATTTTTTTGAGATGCAAGCGGTGCTGATGCTAATCCATCAACTATAGCATCTTCTCCAACTAAAATTATAGCTTCTGCTTCTCCATCTTTGAATCTCTCTTTACTAACTTCTACTGCTGTCGTAAATCTTGAATCACCAGATAAAACTTCTATTTTTAATTCTTTTCCGTCTTTTACATCAGTTAATACTTTATGTAAATCTCTAACTAACTTATGGTTTTTACTTGAAACGCTTATTGTTTCTGGCTTTTCATTTGCCTTACTTAAAACTATATCAAAGCTTGATTTTTCTGGCTTATCTTTATCATCACTATCTTCTTGTTCTTGAGTAAGGATTGCTTCATTTTCAAATGTTAAAGCATATCCATTTTTAACTTTATTAACTAGTTCTCTTCCTAATGTAGTTAATCTAATTCCGTCAAATAATTCTTCTGCTGTTATGTCTTGTAAATCTGCATTTTTAACTGTTATTGTATGTAATTCTTTTGACTCTATGTCACTATAGCTCTTTTCATAACCTTCAAAAGTACCATCTTCTGATGTTATTACTTTTGAGAAATCTAAATGTTGGTCTCCTACATTTAATGTAATAACATTTGTTGAGTCTTTTGCTCTTTTTACTTCAACTGTACTTGTAGATTTTATAGTTGCTGTCAACTTGCTATCAGAATCTTGTGCTAAAGTTGCATTGTAAGCATTAACTGCATCTACTATTTCTTGAGCTGTTTTGTAGTTTTCAATTTTATAGTCAACTACTTTTCCACCTAAAACTTGATGCCCTTTATCTTGAATAGTAACTTTTAAACTTTGTCCTTCTGTTAATGAGTTTATTTTATTTTGTAATTGAGTTGCATTAGTTAAGTTTACATTGTCTACTTTTATATCATAAACTCTATCATTTACATTTGCTCCTGCTTTTGTATCTTCAAACTTAACTTCTAATGCTTTTCTAACCTCTTCGATTAATTTAGTGGAATCTTTCGTACTTACTGTGTAATTTTTATCAACATTTTCTGATACAGTATTATCTGCGAATATTGGTGCTGCTGCACTCATAACTGTAGCTCCTGCCATTACTATTGCCATACTTCTCTTTTTGTTGCTCAACATATTTATGTCCTCCGAATATTGTTTTTGATTTTTTATATTCGTATTTCCCACACATAAATAATATTATATATAATATTATTTTTCAATATATTTTATGTGTTTACATAATTTGCTAACACAAACACTACTAATATCTTACTGAACCTCTTCTTCCACTTATCTATCTATGATTATGTTCAAAGGTAGAAATCCCTATTTTAGAGTAATTTTCTACTAGACAATCATACACTAACAAAAATAAAAGAGGATACCTCATAATGATAAAAGAATCACTTTGAGATACCCTCTTACAAACAACTAAATCAATAATTTTCTATCTTTCACACTCTTGATTTGCAACTGTACAAGAAGTTTTACAAGCTGATTGACAAGAAGTTTGACACTCTCCACATCCACCTTTTGCAGCACTTTGCTTTAAAGTAGCTTGAGATAAAGTTTTTACATGTTTATTTTCCATTTTCAACGCCTCCATTTCTAATTGTTTCCTATTGATTATATCATAAAACTACCTTAATATAAACTCTATTTAAAGTTGACACCCAATACGCCTCCAATGCCTCCTGCTGCTGATATTAGCAATAACTTATAAATCATTCCTACTTCAAATACAAACTTTTCTTGTGCTAAAAACACAGTCAAAAAAATACATACTATGTACAAAAGTCCTACTAAAAGCCCATACATAAGTCCTTTTTCTTTCATGTGTTTTGAAGTATAAAAACCTCCTATAGCTGCAGAAATAGTAGTTATAAATGATGAAACCATAGTTATATTATCCCCACCAATATCTGTAAATGTCAAAAATAAGTTATACACTAATAAAACAGCCAAAGTTATTATATATGCATATCCTAGACCTTTAAAAATATAATTAGATTTTCCCATAAAAAAACCTCCTCTCAAATTAATATATATTCGAGAAAAGGCTTTTAAATTACTAATTTACTCTACTTCTATTTCTTCTTTTTTAGATTTAACTGTTCCTATAGCCCATTTTTCAAATGGAACCTTAGTTCTATTTGGTCCTAATTCTAATATTACAACATCATCTTCAACTTTAGCTACATTAGCTACTATTCCACCTATTGTAATGACCTTGTCTCCTACACCTAGGCTACTTCTCATTTCTTTTAATTGTTTGTCTTTTTTCTTTTGAGGTCTAATCATTAGGAAATAAAAGATTGCTATTACTACTATCCATAGACCTACACTCATCATTATTTGTTGCTGTGGCATTAAATTTTCACTCCTTTGTAAATTATACTCTTTTGTAAATCATAATAAACATTTGTATAATAATTTACTTTCTCTATCTTTGAGTACTATTGAATATTATATATTAAAATGATTATAATTAATAGTGCAAAACCTATATTTCATATCCATATTTTGCAAAAAATTCATTTCTAAAATCAAGTAATCTATCTTCCATTATCGCTTGTCTTATTTGCTTCATTAAGTTTAATAAAAAGTGAAGATTGTGAGTAGTTATCAATCTTGCACCCAATATTTCATTTGCTTTTATAAGATGTCTTATATAAGCTCTTGAATAGTTTTTACAAGCATAACAATCACACTCAGGGTCAAGTGGAGTAAAGTCTTCAGCATAAGTTGCATTTCTAACTACTACTTTACCTTGACTAGTCATTGCAGTTCCATTTCTAGCTATACGAGTAGGTAAGACACAATCAAACATGTCTACTCCTCTTATAACACCTTCCACTAAATCATCTGGGCTACCAACTCCCATTAAGTATCTCGGTTTATCCTTTGGCATAAGTGGAGTTGTATGTTCTAGCACGTCATACATAAGTGGCTTTGGTTCTCCAACACTAAGTCCACCAATAGCATATCCTGGTAAATCAATACTAGTTATTTCTTTTGCTGATTGCTCTCTTAAGTCTTTATACATCCCACCTTGTATTATACCAAATAAAGCTTGCTTGTCTGTATTATTATGGGCATCTTTACATCTTTTTAACCATCTTGTTGTTCTTTCTAAAGAATTCTTTACATATTCTCTATCTGCTGGATATGGTGCACACTCATCAAATGCCATCATTATGTCTGACCCCAACGCATTTTGTATTTCCATAGCTTTTTCTGGAGTTAGAAAATGTTTTGAACCATCTAAGTGTGACCTAAATTCTACACCTTCTTCTTTTATCTTTCTTAAAGGTCCTAAGCTAAATACTTGGAATCCTCCACTATCTGTAAGTATTGGTTTATCCCAATTCATAAACTTATGAAGACCACCAGCTCTTTTTATAAGTTCATGACCTGGTCTCATATATAAATGGTATGTGTTACTAAGTATTATTTGTGAACCAATCTCTTTTAATTCTTCTGGTGTCATAGATTTTACAGTTGCTTGAGTTCCAACTGGCATAAATATTGGTGTTTCAATAATTCCATGTGGAGTGTGTAATCTTCCTAACCTTGCACCACTCTGTTTACAAGTTTTTATCAATTCGTATCTTACTGCGTACATAAAGTTCTCCTTAATAATATTTATTTCTCATTATTTCTTAAAATATATTTGTAATGGTCTATCCAATATATTGTTTAAATAGATTTATCTTCATCTTCCTTATTTTGTTGTTCTTTAATTGCATCTTCATCATGAATACTCGTTATATTAAGAGCACTCTTGTCTTTTGTTACCAAAAACTTTTTTATAGCAAACAGTCCTGCAATAGCTATAACTCCTATTAAAACATCTATCATACCTTCATTTTTAGGAAGCAACAACATTTTTCTAGCTATAGCATAAAGTAATGCCTCAATAAATGCTCCTGGTATATGAAGTGATAGCATTACTACAAGTTCAACACCTATAACTAAAAGTAATATTTGTGCTAAAAAATCATTAAGCTGACTGTACTGTACAGGATTTTGAAAATCAACAATATATGCTCCCCACATAAGTCTTAACACATCTATAGTTCCTAGAAATACAGCTATTAGAACTACTACTGCTAAAACACGTTCAAATATAAAAGCAATCTTTAATATAGGGTTATTCTTTTTTTGTTTTTGTAAACTATGCATCAATTACCTCCCTACTTTATAATCATAGCATCTCCAAAACTGAAGAATCTATATCTCTCTTTTACTGCCTCATTATATGCATTTAAAACATTATCCTTTCCACAAATAGCACTTACTAGCATTATTAGTGTAGATTCTGGTAAATGAAAATTAGTAATAAGCTTATCTAAAACTTTAAATTTATAACCTGGATATATAAATATCTCCGTCCATCCACTAGTTTCTTTCATCTTTCCATCTTCATTACAAGCTGATTCTATAGTTCTACAACTAGTAGTTCCAACACATATTACATTATTTCCATTCTCTTTTGCTCTATTTATTTTGTCAGCTGCTTCTTGGCTTACCATATAATATTCTGAATGCATCTTATGATTTAAAACATCATCTACTTTTACTGGTCTAAAAGTTCCTAAACCAACATGTAAAGTTATAAAGGCTATATCTACACCTTTTTCCTTTATTTTACTTAACAGCTCTTCTGTAAAATGTAACCCTGCTGTAGGTGCTGCTGCTGAACCGTTATGCTTTGAGTAAACAGTCTGGTATCTTTCTTTTTCATCTAATCTAGCAGTGATATATGGAGGTAGTGGCATATTCCCAAGTTCATCCAAGATTTCTTCAAAAATTCCATTATAATGGAATTTTATAATTCTTGAACCTTCGTCTGATAAAGCTACAACTTCTCCAATCAGCTTTCCATTTCCAAAAGAAAATTTAGTACCTACTTTTGCTCTTTTTCCCGGTTTTACTAGAGCTTGCCAAGTATCTTCCTCTGTTCTTTTTAATAATAAAAATTCAATTTTACCTCCAGTTTCAAGCTTTTCTCCTATTAGTCTAGCTGGTATAACTCTAGTATTATTTAAGACTAAACAATCCCCTGGATTTAAATATTCTATTATATCTCTAAATACTTTATGCTCAATCTCTCCTGTTTCTTTATCTAATACCATCAGTCTTGAGCTAGCTCTATCTTCTATAGGAACTTGAGCTATAAGTTCCTGTGGTAAGTCAAATTTAAAATCACTTGTTTTCAATGTTAAACTTCCTCTCTTAAAATTTCTCCAGCTACAATAATATCAAAAAAACAACTTATTTTCCACAATATTACCATAATCTATCAAGAAATCGCTATTTTTAACATACACCATATCCACAATATATAGATATTTTTCCACGATATACACGTCTTATCCACAATATATAGATGTAGTACACACAATTTTTAGTGTATTTATCCACAGTATCTACAGATATAATTACCATTTTGTGGATATATTTGAATTTTTAGCCATTTTAGAAATATTTTAATTTAATGACTATTTTATTTTATAAATACTTGTATAATCTATTTTTATTTTTCATTAGTATATGGAATTTTTAAGTGTTCATATGCTAATGGCATGGCTACTCTTCCTCTAGGTCCTCTATTTATAAATCCTAATTGAAGCAGATATGGCTCATATACATCTTCTATCGTATTTCTATCTTCTCCAATAGAAGCTGCTAATGTATCTAGACCCACCGGTCCTCCTCTAAACTTTTCTATTATAGTCATGAGAAGCTTCTCATCTACAAAATCTAGCCCCAAACTATCAACTCCTAAGAGTTCTAGAGCATCTTTTGCTACCTCATCAGTTATTTTTCCATCAGCTCTTACTTGTGCAAAATCTCTAACTCTTTTTAGTAATCTATTTGCTATCCTTGGAGTTCCCCTTGAACGTTTTGCAAGCTCTAATGCACCACTAGATTGTATTTCTGCATCTAAAATATTTGATGACCTAAGTACTATTTTTGAAAGTTCATCAACTGTATAATAATCCAATTTACAAATAACACCAAATCTATCTCTAAGTGGATTTGTAAGCATACCAGCTCTTGTAGTAGCTCCTATAAGTGTAAATTTAGGAAGGTCAAGTCTTATGCTTCTTGCAGATGGTCCTTTTCCTATTATTATATCTAGACAAAAATCTTCCATTGCTGGATACAAAACTTCTTCAACACTCCTGTTAATTCTGTGTATCTCGTCTATAAATAAAACATCATTTTCATTTAAATTCGTAAGTATGGCTGCCAAATCTCCAGCTCTTTCTATTGCAGGACCTGATGTAATTCTTAAATTTACACCCATCTCATTGGCTATTATACTGGCTAATGTAGTTTTTCCAAGACCTGGTGGTCCATATAAAAGCACATGGTCTAACTGCTCATTTCTCGATTTAGCTGCCTCTATAAATACACTAAGTTGCTCTTTAGATTTTTCTTGACCTAAATAATCTTCTAAAGTTTTTGGTCTTAGACTGTTTTCTATATCTATATCTTCCACTTTCATTGTAGAAGTTATTATCCTATTTTCATCTTCAAAACCTTGCATTTATACCCCTCCTCTCGTACTTTTGAAAATCTACTTTATATATTTTCAAATTTACATAAAATCCTTAAAATATTGTTTTAAAATCCAAATATTATTTCAAGGATTTACTCATTATATATGTAAGTGCTTTCTTTATAATAGCTTCTGTATTCATACCATCTTTTTTACATTTTTGAACTGCCTCTTTTGATTCTGCCAAAGTATAGCCTAAAGCTACAAGTGCATCTACAGACTCATCTTGAGATATCAAGGTAGGTTTTTGTGATAATAATGTTGGTTCAAACTCTATGTTATTTTTGTCTACCTTATCCTTAAGCTCTAAGACAATTCTTTCTGCTGTCTTTTTACCAACACCAGGAGCTTTGGATAGATTTCCAATATCTTCACTTAAAATATATGCCCCTAACTGTGCTGGTGATGCAAATGATAGTATAGAAAGTGCCACCTTAGGTCCTATTTTAGATACGGATGTTAGTAGTTCAAACATCTTAAGTTCTTCTCTACTTACAAAACCACAAAGACTCATATCATCTTCTCTTACAATTAATTTGGTATATATTTTTGTGGCTTCTCCCACTTGTAAATTCATTATTGTATTGGATGATACATTTATTTTATATCCTATCCCATTATTTTCAACAACTATACTGTCTATATAAATCTCTTCTACTGTACCTTTTATATAACTATACATACTTACCACCTATATTCTTTAGAGTTTTTTCAAGCTTGTTTGAATGAGCATGGCAAATAGCCACAGCTAGAGCATCTGCAACATCATCTGGCTTTGGAACTTTTTTTAAACTCAAAAATGAAGTTACCATCTGTTGAACTTGCGCCTTATCTGCTCTCCCATATCCAACTACACCTTGTTTTACTTGAAGTGGAGTGTATTCATATACAGGCTTCCCATTGTGGGCACAGGCAAGCATAGTAACACCTCTAGCTTGTGCTACTGTTATAGCTGTTTTTACATTCTTATTAAAGAATAATTCTTCCATTCCAACTTCATCTATATTGTAGTTCTTTACTATTGTATCAATTCCTTTATATACAAGTTCTAATCTCTTGGATATATTCATATGTGCAGGTGTTGTCACTGCTCCATAATCTATTGCTTTAAATTTACTATTTTTATATTCAATTATACCATATCCAACTATGGCTATACCTGGGTCAATCCCCAATATTATCATTTTTTAAAATTCCCCCTAAAAATAAAAGAAATACCAAAATGTATTTCTCATAAAAACTTATGTTCTAAATTATTATATCATAAATAATATTAACAAATCATAAAATGGTGTATGTAAAATATAAAATCAAATAAAAAAGTTATATTAAAGCAAGATTTTTACTTCAATATAACTTTTATATTTCTTACAAATAAATTATTGTATTTTTATAGGAATTAAATATGACTACAATCTTGATACTAATTTATTAATATTAAATTATTTAACATTAACTTACTTAGTATTTAACTTGAACTAGTATTAATTTACTTAATATTAACTTGCAAAGTCTTCTAATCTTGAATAAGCTTCTTCTTCAGTATCCATAACTACACCTTTTTTGATTTCATCTTGAACTGTTTTAGGAAGTGAATCTACTCTTATTTTTGTTTTTTCTACTAGTGTTTTACTTCCACTATTATCATATTTATATAATGCTATGTTTCCATTATCATTTTCAATAGTATACTTACCTTTTATAGTAGCATTCATTGCCTGTACATCTTTATTATCATTATATTTAGATTCTACAAGTATGATTTCATTTTTATCCATGCTTTTTATTTCTTTAGTTGGATACTCTTTTTTAAAATATGATACTATTTCTGATTTTGTCTTATCTAATAATGACTCTGGAACTATCCCAGCCATTGTAAGTGTTCTCTTATAGTTAGTTTCATTTTCGCCTTCACTTTGAAGCCAAACTTCACAATTTTTATTTAATCCAAAAGCTTCTTTTGATTTTTCATTCATATTCGCACTAGTGCTTACAACTTCACCAGTTTGAACTCCATTGTTTTTTAATCTTGTCCCTATATAAACTCCACTACTTAATACAAATACTCCAACTAGTATTAAGGCAGATATTTTCCAAGGAAATAATTCTTTTTTCTTCTTTTCAAACATTGATTACGCCTCCTTTTTCTATTATTTTCTCCAAGCTGTAAGTTTTTATACAATTTAGGTAAATTTTAGAAGAAAATATATTTATATTTCAAATTGCTCTAAGAATAGATATTTTCTAAAAGGTAGTTTTCTCTTAAAAGTTATATTCTTGTAACTATATGGACATAATTTATAATAAATAATCGTTTAGGAGGTAATAACTTTGGAAAGAATAAACTGTAATGTAATTAACTGTTCACATAACAACAGCCATATATGTTATGCAGATAAAATTTTTATAAATGGTGAAAAAGCTCATAATGACAGACATACTTGTTGTAGTTCATTTTTAGATGAATCTATTTATAGCAATCTATCTAGCAATGTTAATCATAGAAATTGTGAAGAATTAGTTTGTACTGTAAAAAATTGTAAATACAATAAAGATGGTAGCTTATGTACACTTGATAATATATTGGTTGCTCCTGAAACTGATAGAGTAAATCTTTACATTGAAACATGTTGTTCTAGCTTCGAATGTAAATAGTCATGACGTAAATATAAGGGTGTCAAATGTAATTAAATTAACATAGTGTAGAGTATCTACAACTATTAGTTTGATTATACTTGGCACCCTTATTTATTTTAAATAAAACTTCATTATTGTAATCATATATAATATTATAACTGTAATTGAATTTGATAAATTTCTATAAATTGGTATAATCAATATGTAAATTGAATTTTAAGTAAATTAATCATAAAAATAAAATATCGAGTATATAGTATTATATTAACTAGAAATGAGGTGCTTATGAGTACATTTTATATTCAATTTCTTTATTTTGTAATTTATAGTTTTATAGGATGGTGTTGTGAAACTACATATTGTTCAGTTTTACAAAAACAATTTGTAAATAGAGGTTTTTTAAATGGTCCATTTTGTCCTATATATGGATTTGGAGCATTAGCAATAGTTGCTACCTTGACTCCTTTTGTACACAATATTCCATTGCTATTTTTGTTTAGTATAATTATAACTAGTATAATGGAGTATTTTACGAGCTTTATTTTAGAAAAAATATTTAATATGACTTGGTGGGATTATTCTAAGCATAGATTTAATATTCATGGAAGAGTTTGTCTGGAAAACTCACTTATGTTTGGTGTATTATCATTAATTGTAATGCTTATAGTACATCCTATTGTAGTTGATTTTATAAACTCTATACCTAAAAATGTACTATTTATACTTGCTATATCTATAGAAGTTTATTTTGTTTTAGATTTAGTGGTTACAGTACATACAATTTTACAATTGAATGGTAAGTTAAAACAAATCAATCTTATAATTAAGGAATTAAAAGATAAGAAAGAGTACTACAAGCTTATTACACAAGAAACTATCGAAAACAAACTTGAATCTTTAGTTGAAAATAGACTTGAGACTTTAGAAGATAGGTTTGAAATACTTAAGGAAAAAGAAAACTATCGCTATGCTAAAAATCGTATTGACGAGCTTAAAAATAAACTTAATACTTTATTGTCTAATCACAAATTACTTCATAGACGTATAATCAAAGCATTCCCCAATATAAGCTCTAATAAGCATACAGATATTTTAAATAAAATCAAAGAAAATATTAAATCAATAAAAAAAGATAAATAGCCCAATAATCACATAAATTCAATAATAAAAACACTAATATATAAGATTAAGGTTTAGAATATTTTTTAAAAAATACTCTAAACCTTAATTAATATGCTATCCCATCAGTATCTCAACTGATTCCCTAAGTGTGCTAACTTCTCCAACATTGCCAGGGAAAATTATATATGGCATATTTGGAAATTTACTTTCTTTGCCTGTCATCCACACTGGTATACCAGGTTTTATTTGTCCCATTACTGTAGCTTTTTTTACTCTCAATGCTTTAGTACCAACATCACTAGAAGTAATTCCACCTTTAGCTATAATAAAATTAGGTCTTACATTAAGCATGCCAATTATACTGGTAACAGCATCTGATATTTCTACAGAAATCATAAGTTGTTTATCTTTATCATTAGTATCTAAGTCAAAACGCTCTCGTCTAGTATAAACAGCAACAGTTTTGCCACTACTTATTTTCTCCTCTACAATTTTTATAACTCTTTTTACTTCATTTTTCAAACCATTTTTCTGAAGAACTAAGTGTTGATTAAATTCTACAAATTCTATTGGATATTTACAATTTTTAAGTTCTTCTAACTGTTGAGTAGTCTTATTCACATGTGAGCCAATAAGTATAATTCCCCCATTGTTATTATCTTTTGATACTAACTCATCCTTAGTAAGCAGTTCCTTATCACTCACTCCTCCAAGTACCTTTGTTATGGCAGCAGCACTTCTAAACATAAATTCCTTACCACTATTTACTGCTCGTATAAACGCAATTGTAAATACCTTTACATCTACATGTTCGGTTGCATTTACAATAATTTTATTGAACCCTTCAGCCATTTTAAGTTTTTCTGTTATAGCTTCAATCTTTAGCTCTCTAAGTTCTTCAGAAGAAATATATATCATATCACTAGATTTGTACTTTCCATTTGTTTTTTCTTCACACCACTCACCTATATCGGATGATTTGTATCCAAAAGATTTATCCTTGGCAAATTCAGTCATTCCTGCTGGTACAAGCATTTCTCCTTCTTTAACATAATGTACATTATCTATAGTAAATCTACCACCTTCTTTGAAAAATGGCATTATTATTTCCCCATCAAATAACTTCCCCGATAATCTCTCTACTTCATTTTTTAATAAGTCAGTTTCAAGAGGATAATGACCTCTCATAGTGGAATCACTACGACTTATGATTATAAAATCCTTATTAACTTTCTTAGATACATCCACAATATTCTTTGAAATTTCTTTATGTACTTTTGTAGTTTGAGCAACAGTAAATCCCCTTGAATTAGTAAGTATAAAAAACATACTATTTTTCTCATTAAAGCCTTGTTCTATACTATCCTTATCCCAATCAGTATAAACAGAAATATCATGAACTGTTTGTACACCTGTTGGGTCATCATCTAATACGACAATTTTTCTATCTAAATGTTTAAATTCATCTGCAAGAAGTTCATTTAATCTATCCTCATCTACTTGTTTAAAAGTATTAAGTATATCTATGCTAATTGGTTTTACTTCTCTCATTTAAAACGCCCCTTTATGTAATTTGTATAGTCTAAATGTAATTTATATAATATAACTCAATAGTTTGTTATTTATAGACCTGGAAGTGGTATAATTCCATTTATAACACTAAGTAATAAAACCATTATAAATGCTATAATACCAGCAATAGTTCCTCCAATTGTCCAAGAATTTAAAGTATCTTTAACTGATAATCCACTAAATCTTGAAAGTACCCAAAATCCAGAATCATTTGGAAGAGAGAAACCAACGCCTCCAGCACATATAGCAAGCCCTACTAAAACTGGTGACATCCCAGTTGCTAAAATTGTAGGCCCTAAAATTGATGATGTAGTTACTAAAGCAACAGTTGCAGAACCTTGAGAGATTCTAAGTAATGCACTTAATAGGAATCCAAGCACTACAACTGATATACTAAGACCAGACATAGTATCAACTAAGAAATTACCTATACCACTTGCATTTATAACACTACCAAATGCTCCACCTGAACCTGTTATTAAGAGTATTAGACCTGCTGAATCAGCAGCCTCAATAACTACCTCTCCCATAGGTTTATTTATGTATTTCTTTAAAAATCCTATTGCCACCAATATTCCAAGAAGTATTGCTATGTTTTTATCTCCTATAAACGCAAGTATTCCACTCATTGTAGAACCTTTTTCTAAAAACATACTAAATACATTTGATACAAGTATAAGAAGTATTGGAAACAATAAAGAAAACATAGAAATTCCAAAACCTGGTACTTTAGAAGAGTTATCATCTTCAAGTTTAATGCTATCTTTTCCCTGCTCTAAATTTTTTTCCCTATCATTCTCATCAATTGCATAAGCTGGATATTTTTCAAAACGTTTTCCATAAATCCATCCACCTACAAGAGCTGCTGGAAAAGCAACAATTATAGAATAAAGTATAAAACTACCTACATTTGCATTTACATTTGCTGCAACTGCCAAAGGTCCTGGTGTAGGTATTACAAGTGCATGCCCTACTATAGTCCCAACTCCTAATGCACATACAAAAACCATTAGAGATTTCTTGGTTACTCTTGAAACATACTTAATTATAGGCATCATTATAACGAAAGCTGCATCCATAAAAACTGGAATTGAAATTAAAAATCCTGCTGTAGTTACTGCTAAAGCACTATTTTTTTCTCCAGTTTTAGCTAGTAACCCCTTTGCAATAGATTCTGTTGCTCTTGATTCTGAAAGAATATTTCCAAATATTATTCCAAGTCCAATTACAATACCTATGCTCCCTAATGTATTTCCAAATCCAGTCGATATCGTAGTTGAGATTTCATTTATAGGCATTCTAACCATAAAGCCTGTAATTATAGATGTTATAAGTAATGCCAAAAATGGATTTACTTTAAATTTAATAATCGATACAAGTAAAATTCCTATAGATATAACAAATGCTATCAAAAGTCCATATCCTGTAATCATAATTTTTACTCCTTTATCACTCTACTTTATTATTTATAAGTCTTAATTTTCTTTTACTATGATAACTTAACTTTTCTGTATTTATATAATCTAATTTTAATAATATGTGCTTACTATCATATTGGCATATTTAAAATTAATTATCGTGTTTTTTTATTTTAACACCTGCCAATTTTTCAAAATACTGTGCTATTCCACCATGGTCATCTTCTAAATGCCCATGTACTTTTAATGTCTGCATAATTTCTAATAATTGACTTGTCATAGGTAGCGGTACATCTAAATTGTGTGCTGTTTGCATTACATTCTTAATATCTTTCAAATTAATAGATATTTTTCCACCTGGTTTAAAATCACGATTCATAATCATTGGTATCTTCGCATCCAATATTGTACTACCAGCTAGACCTCCTCTTATTGCCTTATATACTTTTTCTGGGTCTGCACCTGCTTTTGCTGCAAGTACAAATGCCTCAGAAACTGCTGCTATCGTCAAATTAACTATTACTTGGTTTGTAAGTTTCGTAACACTTCCACTTCCATTATCTCCAATTAAGATAGATGAGCTTCCCATTATATTAAAGAATGGCTCTACTTTTTTATAGATTTCTTCTTTACCACCAGCCATAAAAGCAAGCGTACCATCAATTGCTTTTGGTTCTCCTCCACTTACTGGTGAATCTATAAATTCTAAGTTCATTTCTCTTAACTTATTTGCACACAACACAGATTCTGTAGGAGTAACCGAACTCATATCGACCACTATACTTCCCTCTTTTAAAGTTTTTGTCAATCCATCAGCACCAAATAATACATCCTGCACAATAGTTCCATTTGGAAGGATTGTAAATACAATATCACATTCTTTACCCATTTCTAAAATACTTACATATTTTGCTCCACATGATATAAGTTCATCTACAGCTGATTTATTAATGTCATACACCAAAAGATTACATCCATCTTTCAATAAGTTTTTTGCCATTGGTTTTCCCATTATTCCTAATCCAATAAATCCTAATTTCATTTTATATACCTCCATATCTTCACATTTTTGAAAACGTTTTTTATGTTTTAGAGTATACTACATACCAGTATACCGGTCAATATAAAATATAAAAGTATTTATTTTAACAATAAACTGTAATTTTTAGGCTTATTTATTATATTTAGTTACCCTATATAAGATTTAATACACACTATTATTTCCAAATATTATATACCACTTTTTATATGTTTGCATTTTAACATTTTGACTAATTTTAACTAGTTTTAATTAATCTACCTTTAATGTTAATCATATATCACATTTAAATAATTTTTTATATTTTTTAATCTTGCATATAATTTAAATTGCAAAAGATTGACCTTATTTTCACTATGTTGTATGCTTAAAATTATATAAGTTTTTGTATTTTTATATTGTTTAGGGGGGTATTATTAAGTATGGCTACATTTAAAAGATTACAAGAACAAGCATATGACTACTTAAAAGAATTGATACTATCTGGAGAAATAATAGAAAATGAAATATATTCTGAAACAAAACTTGCTAGCGAAATAGGTATCTCTAGAACACCTATAAGAGATGCTCTTCAAAGACTTAGTCAAGATGGATTTATAGATATAATCCCAAGCAAAGGATTTAGAATCCATCAAATTACAGCAAATGAAATTGTCGAGATATTCCAAATACGCTCCGCAATAGAAGGGTTTTGCACTTTTTTACTTACAAGTCAATACAAAGAAGCTAGAGCAGTTGAAACTATAAGTAAACTAAAATATCTTTTAGATAAACAAAAAGACATTTTACTAGGTGACAAAAATTTAAACTCATTTGCAGAATACGATACATTATTTCACACAACAATAGTTTCATATGCTCAAAATACTGAATTTGACAAGATGTTTAACAATTATATGCACAGAATAAAAAAATTAGCTCTCGATTCCTTGTCACATGAGGGAAGGCTTGAAACAACATTAAAAGAACATACAGATATTTTTAACAACATTGCAAATGGGTGTGTTGAGGACATTTACAGAACTACTCTCATTCATATGGAAACTCCTAAGTACATTAATTTAGAAGATTTTTGTAACAATAAAATATTTTAGTATTATACTTTCATTTATTAAAAATATATCTATCTCAAATTAATTTCCTAATTTATAAAAAATATTCTATAATTATATTGTAACTAATACTATTCTAAGGAGTGATTTTTTTGAACAAAGATGTTGTAACTAATGAAACTGTCGACAAAGATTATGCTATTGAAGAAGTTCGTATGGCATGCAAGCATTTTGGTGACTTATATTTTTATTTTTCTAAAGTGTTATTTGAGGAGTTTGGTGAAGATAAAACTATCTAAATATTAAAGAAAGAATAACAAAAAACATTCTATGGGGAGATAAAAGCTGTGAAAGAATATACTTTCATGATGACAAGGTATCTGAAGGTAAATACACTTATGGAAATAAAAACTGTAAATAAATAATTTAAATTTTCTATATTCTTATACTATATTTTGTACTTTTTCATATAAATATTATAACTAGTCTTTTATTTTACTTTTGTTTAACCTAAAGATAATTTACTTTTAATCTATATGAATTATTATGTAAGTAATCAGAAGGTTATCTTTATGAATTATAGTTTTAGATTTATAATTTATAAAATATTTATGTTCTTTGTAAAATTTTTTAGAAGCTTCTAATGTTATGCTATAAAACTATCTTGAGAAGGGCTGATTGAATGTTTAATAAAATATATGAAAAGAAAGAATTTATAGTTTTTCAAGTTAAAAAAGGTTATGTAGTTTATAATACTAGAAAGAGTTTTGAAGAAGGTCATACACATTTAAAGCATTTTGAAGCAGCAAAGACAGCTATTGATTTAGCAATAAATAAAAAAATTCCTAGAAGCAAAGATGGATATTATCTGACTAGTTTAATTCGCATAAGCGATGATTGTTATTACATTGATAAGTTAAGCGAATTGTTATATGTTAGAGAACAAAAAGGTAAAAAAGAAAAGTACTGTAATTCTGGTTATCAGATATAGTAAGACTAGTTGCGAATTATAAGTACCAATTATAAATAAGTACCTTTGGTCTTAAAATCAAAGAGTATCAGTAAATATATAAAAAAACAACTTACTGATACTCTTTTTAATTATATGATTAATATTTGAATTTGCTACAAAAGTTTATGTTATCTATTCAGATTCGGTATCTGCAAATTGACTGTTATAAAGCTTCTCATAAAATCCACCTTTTTCCATTAGTTCATCATGATTTCCTTGCTCTATAATACTTCCATTATTCATAACTAAAATCAAGTCAGCATTACGAATTGTAGAAAGTCTATGTGCTATAACAAAGCTGGTTCTACCATTCATAAGATTTCTCATTGCTTTTTGAAGCATAAGCTCTAGTCTAGTATCAACAGAACTAGTAGCTTCATCAAGTATCAATATTGAAGGGGCTGATATAAAAGCTCTAGCTATAGTTAAAAGCTGTTTTTCCCCTAAAGATATATTAGATGCTTCTTCATTTAAAAACATATTGTATCCATCAGGAAGAGTAGTTATAAAGTGATGAACATTTGCTACTTTCGCTGCTTGTACAATTTCTTCCTTAGTAGCTCCAAATCTGCCATATTCTATATTCTCAAAAATAGTACCATTAAATAGCCATGTATCTTGAAGTACCATACCAAACATTGAACGCAAATCTTTACGTTTCATATCCCTTATGTCTACTCCATCAATTTTAATAGCACCTTTCTTTACATCATAAAACCTCATCAATAAGTTTATTAAAGTTGTTTTACCTGCTCCAGTAGGTCCAACAATAGCTACCATCTGACCACTTTTTATTTCTGCATTTAAATCTTCTATTAAAGTTGAATTTTCTCCATATCCAAAATTAACATGCTCAAATGTAACATTACCTTTTACATTTTCTATCTTAACTGGATTTTCAACATCAGGTATTTCCTCTTCTTCATCTAAAATTTCAAATACACGTTCTATTGCTGCAAAAGAAGATTGTATTACAGTAGATAACTGAGTCATTTGTGAAAGAGGCTGATTTATTTGCCATATGTAACGTACAAAGGCTTGTAAATTTCCAACTGTTATCCCTCCACTTACTGCATATATAGAACCGACAACTGCTACTGCTGCAATTCCAAAATAAGTTACTAATGAAACCATAGGATTCATCATACTTGATATAAATTGTGCTTTAAATCCATTTTCACAAAGTTCTTGATTTACCTTTTTAAACTCTTTTATAGAATCTTCTTCTTTACCATATAATTTTATCTCATTAAATCCAGTATACATCTCTTGTACTTTTCCATTCAGTTTTCCAAGAGCATTTTGTTGTAATGAAAATCTGTTTTGAGATTTTTTTACTATAAACTTAGATACAAAATAACTAATCGGAATTATAAAAAGAGCTATAATAGCCATATATGTGTTAATCGTAAACATCATTGAAAGTGCCAAAATTATGACTAAAATTGAATTTACAATTTGCATAAAACTCTGTTGCATAGCATTTGATATTGTATCTACATCATTTGATATACGACTTAATACATCTCCAAAGCTATTGCTATCAAAATAACTAATTGGCAGTTTTCTTATTTTATTTTCTACTTCATTTCTCAAATCTCTCATTGTATTTTGTATAGCATTTGTAAGTAGAAAACTTGAAGTATACGTAAAAATTGCATTGGCAACATATATCCCTGCTAAAATCATCAATATTTTTATTACATAATTAAAATTTACAGATGCTCCTGGTACTCCTTTTGCTATACGAATTACGTCTTTAGTCAACTGTGTTATTATTAATCCCTCTGTTTTAGGAGCAATTGCATTCATAGTAGCTGCTGAAATTATACATATAATAGCTATAATAAAGGAAAATTTATATTTCTTTACAAATGGAAGAAGTCTACCAATTGTTCTCTTAAAACCTTTAGACTTTTTCATTATTCCAACTCCTCCTTTTTCAACTGAGATGTTGCAATTTCATAGTATATTCCACAATTTTTCAATAACTCTTTATGAGTTCCCATCCCAACAACTTGTCCTTCATTGAGTACTATAATCTTATCAGCATCAATAATTGAACTTATTCTCTGTGCAACAATCAATACAATTGCATCTTTTGTTTCTTTTTTCAATTTAGCACGAAGTATTGCATCAGTTTTAAAGTCAAGTGCAGAAAAACTATCATCAAAAATATATATTTCAGGTCTTCTTATAATAGCCCTTGCAATAGAAAGTCTTTGTTTTTGACCTCCTGACACATTTGCTCCACCTTCACTAATTAGCTCATCAAACTTTCTAGGTTTTTTTGATATAAACTCATATGCTTGTGCAACTTTTGCGGAATATTCTAATTCTGATTCTCCTGCCTTATGTTTACCAAATCTAATATTATTTGCTATGCTACCAGTAAAAAGCAGTGATTTTTGAGGTATGAATCCTATCTTTTTTCTTAAAGCTTTCAAATCATAGTCTCTTATATCTACTCCATTTATCCTAATACTACCTTCTGTTACATCATAAAATCTAGGTATTAAGTTAATCAGAGTACTTTTTCCACTACCAGTACTTCCTATAAAGGCAACTGTTTCACCTGTCTTTGCAGTAAATGAAATATCCTTAAGTACAGAAGCTTCTCCATCTGGATAAGTAAAAGTTACATCATCAAATTCTATGATACCCTTATTTTCAGTCTCTTTAATTCCATTTTCAGGATTTTTTATCAATGGTTCTTCATTTAAAAGCTCCTTTATTCTATTTGCAGATACCTCTGCTCTAGGATACATAATAAACACCATTGAAAAAAGCATAATCGAAAACATAGCATGGAAAAGATATTCCAAAAATGCAACCAACTGTCCAACTTGAAGTTCTCCAATATTTATCTTCTCACTTGAAATCCAAAATACAGCCAAAACAGCTATATTCAATAGTAAAAAGAACGCTGGTTGAGTAATTGACATAAGCTTAAATAATTTCTTAGAAACATTAGCATAATATGTATTTGTTTTTTCAAATCTTTCAGTTTCATAATCATCATTTCCAAAAGCTCTAATTACTCTTATTCCAGTTAAATTTTCTCTTGATATAAGGTTTAATTTATCTAGTCCTTTTTGTTGTTTTGAAGATATTGCCTGAGAAACTTTCGCTATTATTGCTACTCCAACAATTATAAAAGGTACTGATATAGCCAATACTACAGAAAGTTCCACACTTGTTCTAATTGTCATTATTATACTTACGATAAACATAACTGGAGTTAATAAAGCAGTTCTTAGTAGTATATTCACGAATTGTTGAATTTGAAATGCATCATTTGTCGTTCTTGTAATCATTGAAGAAATTCCAAACTTATTATATTCAGTATGTGAAAATTCTTGAGATTTTTCAAATATATCATTTCTTATATCCCTAGTTACACTTGTTGACACCTTTGCAGAGCAATAACCCAACAATATACTACCTACAACCCCTATAATAGAAATAATAACAATCACTATTCCCATTTGTTTTATGTAAGCTATATTTTGATTTGCAATACCATTATCAATTATTTTAGCTATTATGGTTGGAATACCCAACTCAACTAATGCAAAACTAAATATAGCCAGTATATTTAATACTATTAATAACTTGTAATTCTTTAAATAACTTAAAATTAATTTCATATTTTTCTCCTTTCTTAATTTTTTAGATAGTGTAATTATGTAATAATACCAAATTTATAAATACTTGATTTTATAAAAAAAGGAGAAAAGAGTTAACGCACTCTCTTCTCCAGCATATTCTTTTTAATACACCCTCCGACAAGTCGTTTATATATTAACATATTTGACAAGTAATGTCAATTCATATATACAAAAGTCTTTTAAATGATTTATTTCATAACGTTGCAACAAATTGTCATATACTCTCTCTTTATTTTTTACTGTATTCCAATTTTACAAGTTCTCCAATATTACTAGTTTTCTTAAAATTCAAATTAGTCTTGTCTATTCCAGACTTAAATAGTGGAATTCCTCTCCCCAATATTATTGGCAATATATATATATAATAATCATCAATTAGGTTCTCTTTCATAAATAATTTTACTATATCACCTCCCCCAACTATCCAAATATCTTTTTTATCCTTCTCTTTCCCAATTTGTTCAATTAATTTCTTAGGTTCTAAATTAGTATACTTTACATTTTCAGTTATCCCACTAATTGTGTTTGAGTATACATAGCACTCCTTCCCATTATAGTACCATTCATTTGGGCTTAATTCATTTACAACCTGTGTATATGTAGAATTCCCCATAATAATAGTATCAATTGTATCATAAAAAGTATTATAATCTTCTTCCTGCTCATTCTTAAAGTCTGAAGATACCTCGTCCAAAAAACTTACACTGCCATTTTCTTCAGCTATATAACCATCTAAACTCGTGGCAATATAAAGTACTACTTTTCTCATATTTACTACCTCCAATATTTATAGTGTGATTATTCTATGCAAACATCACTTTTTTACTCATTCAATGATACCCTATTAATACATCCTTAAACTAATTCAAATAAACTTTCTATAAAATTAAAAATATATTATATAAATAATTTAAAATTACAATAACTTATTGAAAATTCTAATTATTACAAATAAATATTGCTCTCTGTTCACGCTGGTTTTATAATATAATTATAAGCTATTAATATTATAAAGCCTATATTGCTAATATAGTAATTATAATACTCATAGTTAAATTTATCTTTGTTGAAAGGTGGTAAATGACATGAAAATTTCAGAAGTTGCTACTCCAAGTTTTTTGCTAAATTTAGACCAGTTAGAAAAGAATATAGATAAAATTCAACAAATTTGTACAAAGAATAATAAACAACTTTGGCCTATGCTCAAGACACATAAGAGTACATATATCGCAAGACTTCAAAAAAATGCAGGTGCTGACGGATTTCTAGTTGGAACACTTGATGAAGCTGAAGCTTTGATAAAAGCAGGCTTTAAAGATATTATGTTGGCTTATCCTTACATGGGAGAGGTAAATATAAATAGAATTGTGGTTATGGCATCAAAAATAAATTTAATCTGTGCTACAGACAATATAGAATGTGCAAAAGCTTACAGTGAAGCTTTTGCTAAAGCTAAAATTGAATGTAAATTGCTTATTATTGTTGATTGTGGCTTACATCGTTTTGGAGTTGAGCCAGAAAAAGTAGTTGAACTTGCTACTGAAATTTCAAAACTGGAAAATATCAAAATTGTTGGTATAAGTTCACATCCAGGTCAAGTGTATGGTTGTAGTTCCCATGAAGGAGTTCCAGATGTTTGTGTTCAAGAAGATTCTTCTATGGAAAAAGCATACAAAGTTCTAACTGATAATGGATTCAATATAGAAATAATAGCTTCTGGTAGTACTCCAACAGTTGAAGCTGAAGCTGCTTCTAAAACAATAACTGCTGTAAGACCTGGAAACTATGTATACTATGATGCTATACAGATAGGTCTAGGTTGTGCTACTGAAGATATGTGTGCTCTTACGGTTGTGTGCACTGTAATCTCAAAAAATAGCAGTGGATACTATTTAATTGATTGTGGAAGTAAATGCCTTGGACTTGATAAAGGTGCACATGGAAATAGTAGTATTATTGGCTATGGTAGAGTTTGTGGACATCCAGAACTTACTATTGATTCACTTTCAGAAGAAGTTGGAAAAATTAAAGTAAATGGTGAAACTGATATAAAAATTGGTGATAGAATAAGAATTATACCTAATCATTCTTGTTCCACTGCAAACTTGACGAGTAATTTATTAGGTTTTAGAGGCGATACAATAGAAAAAGTCATAGAAGTAGATATACGTGAAAATTCAAAACAAATCGTGCTTTAGAAACACATTTATTTTGATGTTGGCAGAAATATAAATTTAACAGAAGGGGCTGTCTCAAAACAGATAAGCCCCTCTTTCATTGTTGAAATTATGAAAATATATTTGATTTCATACAAAAAAGAGTGTCTCATGAACTAAAAAGTTCATTTTGAGACACCCCTTCTTTTTTAATTAATATACATATTAATTACTATATGTGTTTAGTACTACATATTAGCTACTATTCATCAATTCTTGTATATATTAATTCTTATACATCCTTCATAATTAGGCTATAAATTTATGTTATTTACATTAATCCCATAACAGTAAGTAAAACTCTTACTATCAACATTCCCACTATTGCATCAAATATAGGAACTGCCAACAGTAGCATTCTATACTTAGTACTAGCATTTGCTACAAGCACTATTCTAGCATAATGACCAACTAGAGTACCCATTAGCATACATGGCATAATTAATATAGTTGCTTGTGGTGCAGTAATCAGACCTTGTGCAAATAAGTTTGCAGCTGTGGCTGCTCCTGCTGCCTTAGCAAAGAATGCTGCTATCAAAACTACAACTGATTCTCCAGGTAGTCCAAAAATACCCATTACTGGACCAAAAACATTTCCTAAAATATCAACTAGACCAGTTAATTGTAAAAACTGCACTATTACATAACCCATTATCATAGCTGGTAATATCTGTTCAACACCTATGTAAAAACCTTTTTTTGCACCTCCCATAAATATCTCAACAGCAGTTTTCTTAGGTTTACTATTTACAATTGCATTTCCAGTATTTTGTTGACTCATACTACACAGCCTCCTTAGTCTTATTCTTTTTATTTTTCACACTTATGATTAATCTAACTAGATTAGCACCAAGTATTTTACAGAATATCTCTATAAGGATTATTGGCCCTAATGCCAATAATGCTATTGGTAAAAGGGGAGCTTGAGTATTTATTGTGTTTAATATAACAGCTGAACCAGCATATTGATATGCTACAAATATAGTTCTTTCATCATCTGTTATTTCTCCACTTTCAAATAATTCTTTTGTCATTATTGAAGCTACATCTGAACTAGTAAATGAAGATACAAATGCTATCCCAGCTATTCCAGGTATACCAAGTAATGGTTTAAGTAATGGATTAAATATCTTTGATGCAGCTTGCATTCCTCCCATAGATTCCACTACATCAATAAGACCTACAGCAAAACAGACAGTTGGAATTAAAGTCAGTGAAAATAAGAATCCATCTTTTGCACCAGTTCCTCCTTTACCCATAAAATCTACACCATCTGAAATAGTACCAAATGAACCTGTTAGATTGGCAAAATCTAGCGCTTTAAGAAAGCCTTGACTATCTTTAAATATTCCTGAAAATAATACTATCAATACAAACAAAGACAAATACCCTTTCCATGTTACCTTATTATTTCCAGCTGTTGTATCCATATAAAATCCCCCTTTATACCTCAAATTTATCTAAGTTTAAAATAACTGTCGAAATTAATTTCACCCTCTCAAACATAGAATCTACTACTGCATATTCTCTTGATGTATGATTCCATTCTCCTCTTACACCAAACGAACAGATTGCGGGAACGTTTGCAATAGTTAAATAACTAGCATCTGAACTACCTCCAAGTTTCCTAGCATTTAATTCTCCAAACCCATTTTCTTTTGACACTTCATTTACAAATGTATGAAATCTCATAACATCTTCTGTAGTTTCAAATGGCATCATTTCACTTATAAAATTAACTTCTGTAGAAGTTCCTTCTATGTAAGTTTCTTTACATATCTCTCTAACTTGTTCTTTAACATTCTCCATTTCTTCTACTTTTTCAAATCTAAGGTCTACTTTTATACTACAATCTTCTGGAATAGAATTTTCCACTCTTCCACCCTTAATCACACTTACACTTACTGTAGTCCCAACTTCTAGATTAGTCAATTTTTGTATGCGTAATATCTTATTAGCCATTTCTTCTATGGCATTTCTTCCACCTTCAAAATCATTACCTGCATGTGTTTCTATACCTTTTACATGTATATTACATCCTATTCTTCCTTTTCTACCTACACACAAACTATTGTCTACTAATCCAGTTTCCATATTAAAAGCACAAAGACCACCTTTTGCTTCTCTTAATATAACATCTGCACCTGTTGAATCCTTATGTCCTATCTCTTCATCTCCAGAAAATACTATTTTTATTGGTCTTTCTTTGTATCCTATTTTATTTAATGCTTTAATAACATATAGGGAAATTATTATACCACCCTTCATATCTAAAACACCTGGGCCATATGCTTTTCCTTCTGTTATTTTAAATGGATTCTCTCCAAATGTACCTGTTTCAAAGACAGTGTCCATGTGACCTGAAAAAATTATTGGCTTTTTATCTATATTGGAACCAAGTGTACCTATCAATGTACTACCATTATCTCCAACATCTACTAACTCGCAATCTAAACCTTCTTTTTCAAACTCAAACTTTAATCTCTTAGCCAACTTATTTACGCTTTCTTTACAATGTGTATAGCTTTCCATATTAACAATCTCTTTCCATAATGAAACTATTTCTTCTCTATTCTCATCAACAAACTTAGAAATCTCATTTAAATATGTATTCATAATAATCTCCTTTATTTTTTAATAAAATATATTTCTTTCCTAAAATTTAAGTTTATTTTAGGAATTTTTAAAAGACTAGTCCTTAATTACAAAATATCACAATTATTTCTGCCAGTCAACATTTTTTCAGTATTTTTTATATTTTCTGATTTTTCTCGCAATTATACTTTTGTAAAATGAATTGACGTGCTTTATCTACTATTATAAAATGAGAATATAAATTAATTGATTAGTTATAATACTCTTGAAATTTTAAAGGAGGTTTTATGAAATATAAAATTGGATTTTTGACAACATCTTATTTTATGTCAGACAATTTTAGGGAAGCTCTTAAAGAATTAAATGATATTTGTGAAATCACATTTATCGAGCTTAAAGGAGAAAATCCTTTTAACAACTTACCTAATATATATTATGAGCAGGTAGATAATTTTGATGGATTTGTATGTAGTGGTATAGTCCCATATAGTGAGCTTATGATAAACATAAAGGACATAAAGGTACCATTAAATTTTTTAAAGCTTGATGAAAGAGATTTTTATAAATACTTATTTAAACTATTAAATAGTCAGAAAGACATTGATTTTACAAAATCATTTATGGATTTTTTAAGAGAAGACAATAATTATTATGATATATATTCATTAATAGATTCTAATAAATGTCCATATACAATTAAAAATTTTAATATCCCTCAACCTGTATATGATTTTAAAAAATTAAATGATAAATTATTGGAAATACATTTAGATTTATTGAGAGATAATAAGATTAACCTTTCTTTTACCAGAAATTATATCATTAGTTGTGAACTTAAGAAACTTGGGTATGATTGTATTTATATGGTTCCATCTATAGAATCAATCTTGAACACGTTTAAATTTTTGGTAAATGAAATAACATTACAAAACTTGGATAAAAATAAATCTGCAACTTGTATAGTTACAGTAAATAGTTCAGAGTACATAAATGAAGATTTGATATTTAAAAATGATGAGATACAAAACCAAATATATAACACTATCTTAAATTCTCTATCAAGACATGGCTTTTATGGAGTTCAGGTCAAAAAAAATGATATGAAAATAGAGATATACACCACTAAAGAAATGTTAAATAATATGACCAATAATTATACAGATTTTTTTATTTCAGAAGATTTAAAAGAAATTAAATATAGCTTAAATATAGGTTGGGGTATTGGAAATACAAATATTCATGCAGAACAAAATGCTCGTCAAGCTAATAGTAAATCTGCTTCTTTGGGTGGAAACTGTACTTTTATAGTAAATGATACTAATGATACAATAGGACCTTTATATTCAAATAAAAATCCTAATGATATTGAAGAAAGTTCAGTAGCCAATAAAGTTGCTTCTTTTATACCTCTGTCTAATACTAATGTATCTAAAATTATGTGTATGATTAATGATAGAAATTCAAATAATGTCTCAGCAGAAATACTATCAGACTATATGAATATAACTCTTAGAAGTGCAAATAGAATATTGAGTATCTTGTATAAAGCAGGAATTGCAACCATTGTAAATACAAAACTTGATAATCAAAGAGGAAGACCAAAAAAAATATATAAAATTGATTTCTTATCTTTTTTAAATAAGATGCAGAAATTAAATTCTTAATATTTAATTTTTTAATAAAAACAATGTATTTTCTCTGACTTTGAAGAATCAAAATTTTAAAATCTTATTAGAATATACAACTTTTTACTTTAAAATACATGAGCATTTCATCAGTGAAATAAACCATAATATATAGTAACTTGTTAGAAAAATAAAATAATTTCATATACAAATAATAAAAAATAGCCCCTACAGTCTATAATTTGTAGTGGCTATTTTTTCATTGCCTCTTGTTACTCATTTTTAAGAGTTGATTATTTTTTTAAACAGTTTATACCATCCTATTGCACATTTTTAACTTTAGTCATCACATCTTTTGCAAATATACCAGCTTCACATATTTCTTGTTCATCTGGATGACTTTGAGATTCTTCATGATTATTTAATTGCTCACGAATATGTTCGTTCTCAGGATGAAGCTTTAGCATCTCTTTGTATCTTGCTTTCAATCCTTCTGCTATCTTCCCTTGACATATGAATGAACCTAATATTTCATTATCTTTTGAAACAATTGATTCTATCTTTTCCATTATACTAGCACCATAGCTTCCTTTTGTACTTGCTCCCATTGTTCCAAATAGAGCTATCTTTTTGTTGTGAATATTTTCAAGCACTAGCTTTGAATTTTTATCACAAAGTCCTTTATCTACCCAATATCCTAAGAATATTACATCATAATTTTCATAGTTAATACTATTATCAACCAACTCACTTATATTTTTAATTTCTTTTTCTCCTTGAATTGCATCATATATAGAAGAAGCGATTTTTTTAGTATTTCCAGTTAAACTTGAATATAAAATTAAACTTTTCATGATATATCCTCCTCTTTAGCTAAATACTCTGTTAAATACTTATCTAAATTATCTTAATATTAATAGATTTTTAATTTATATAAAAATAATCTAATCTAATATACATCCAAACTGAGAGCGTGTTTGCAAAGCATCTACACATTTTTTGTTACAATAACAGCATTTCTTAATCTCATCTACTCTTCCATCTTTTATTTTCTGTAACCAATTACTATCTGCCAATAGTTGTCTTGACATAGAAACCATATCTACTCTATTGCTTGAGATAATACTTTCCATAAAATCTGGGCTAGATAATTTTCCAACTCCACATACTGGAAGATTTGTGTATTTCTTCACCTCATCAGCTAAATACAAAAAACAGCCTTCATCTTTAAAATAAGGATGATTATTCGTTGGTATAATATCTTCTAACTTTGAGTGATTTGCAAGTGTTACATGAAAACTATTTACACCTAATGATTCAAATTTTTTTACAAAATACTCAACTTCTGAAACTAGAACACCTGCATTGCCATAATGAGGATTTTCTTGTCTTATTGCAAGTTTATAATCTATTGGAATATCCTTAACTTCATTTCGAATACTGCTAATTATTTCACTTGCAAATCTGCTTCTATTCTCACAAGTTCCACCATATTCATCACTTCTATTATTAAATATGCTTGATGAAAAACTTCCTACAATCCTATCACCATGAATTTGAATCATATCAAACCCTGCTTTTTTTGCATTCAATGCTGCTACTTTAAATAAATCTATAATATTTTTAATTTCTTCTTTAGACATATTTGTTATGTAATCTTTTACTCCATCAGCCATGATTTTTTTTATCTCATCATGTGAAGTAATTCCCATTTTCATAGTATTTTTAATTAAATTAATATCATAATCTGAACAAAATATTTGTGCTGATACCTTTGCGCCAGAATTGTGTATCTCATCTACAATTTTCTTACATTTTATAACTCCCTCTTCATCTGATAAACTCATAGCCATCTTATGAAAACTAGGTCTAACAGATACATCTCCTAAAGTAATCAGAGCTACTCCTGACTTTGCAATATCACAAAACTTTTTAATTTTTTCTTCCAATTTAAGACCCATGCTTGTAGGTGCAAATGATACTCTATTTTTTAATTCCAAACTTCCAATTTTAATTGGCTTTAACAAATTGCAATACATCCTATTCTTCCTCCACAGTTGTCTTTATATCCTTTACTACATGTAATTTCTTTACTAATTCTTTATACTCTTCATCCGAAAACTCTCTTTTTACACTGTTATCCCACTTTGAAAATATATTCTTTATATCTCCTAATACTTCCTCACCCTTGTCTGTTACTCTCAGCTGAAAAGCTCTACTATCATCAGGATTTTGGATTTTTTCTATATATCCACCTTTCTCTAACCTAGATATAGTTCTTGTCGTATAAGCTTTATCAACTTCAAATTCTGTCGAAACATCATTCAAGGAACAATTTCTATTTTTATTGATATAAATTAAATAGAAGTACAGACCATTTGTGAGTTTATATGGTTTTAAGCATTTTTCACAATAAAGTTTAAAATTTTTTTGTAAATTACAGATAATATATGATAAACTTTCATACTGTAAATTTTTAAAATCCATCTTAAATTTCCCCTCTATAATTTTAATATATTTGACTATATCAACTATATTATATTAAACAATTAATATAGTCAAGAATATTTTACTTTCTAAATATATATTTTATCAATTCTTTATAAAACATTATAGAAAATAATCATAATTAAGTCAGAAATTGGAATTTTTAATATGCACTATACATAAATATATTTTATATAAAAGTTTATATTTTCAAACAAATAATTTTTCGAAAATTGTCTAAATTCAGTAAAAATATGGTAATATATACATAAGCAATATAAATCTATAAAAGGGAGTGTTACATATGATATCTAATAAAATGCAAACTTTAGTTGCAAACAGTTCTGTTATAAGAGCTATGTTTGAAGAAGGAAAGAAACTTTCTGATATTTATGGAGAAGAAAATGTTTTTGATTTTAGTATAGGAAATCCAAGTGTTGAACCTCCAGAGACTATTAAAGCAGTTATAAATGATATTTTGAATGAAGAATCTCCAAATTTAGTTCATGGATATATGAATAACTCAGGATATGAAGATGTAAGAGATGCTATTGCTAATCATATCAATAAAAAAGATGGATTAGACCTTACAAGAGAAAACTTAATTATGACTTGTGGTGCTGCTGGAGGTCTAAATATTATTTTAAAAACTCTTTTAAATCCTGATGATGAAGTTATTGCTTTTGCACCGTATTTTGGTGAGTATAAAAACTATACAGAAAACTATGACGGAAAATTAGTAGAAGTTCCTACAAACATAGAGACTTTTGAACCAGATTTAGATGCTCTAAAAAATGCTATTACTCCAAAAACAAGAGCTTTAATAATAAACACTCCAAATAATCCTACTGGTGTCATCTATTCTGAAGAATTATTAAAAAATCTTGGAAAATTATTGGATTCAAAACAAGAGGAATTTAATACAAACATATACTTAATTTCTGACGAACCATATAGAGAAATAATTTATGATGGTGCTAAAGTTCCTTGTGTACTAAAATACTATAGAAACTCATTTATAGGATACTCTTACAGTAAATCATTATCTCTACCTGGTGAACGTATAGGATATATTGTTGCTAATGGACAAATGGATGATTTTGATGATGTTATGTCTTCTCTAAATGTTGCAAATAGAATACTTGGATTTGTAAATGCTCCTTCTCTTTTTCAAAGAGTTATTGCAAGAAGTTTAGATGCTGAAGTTGATGTAAACATTTATAAAAAGAATTTTGACCTTCTATATAATAGTTTAATCGATATGGGATATTCTTGTGTTAAACCTAGTGGTACATTCTATTTATTCCCAAAAGCTCCAATTGAAGACGATAAAAAATTCTGCAATGATGCAAAACAATTTAATCTATTATTAGTACCAGGTTCTTCTTTTGGTTGTCCAGGTCATTTTAGAGTATCATATTGTGTATCTTATGACAAAGTTAAAAGCTCTCTACCAGCATTTGAAAAATTAGCCAAACTGTATAATTTAAAATAATTAAATCAAGGTAATTTAAATAATTAACTACCTTAGTATAGAATACTCACATTCTATACTAAGGTAGTTTATAATTTTATGTACTATATTTCACATGCCATATTATTCCAATATGCTTGAATATTGTAATCTATAGTACTAATATAAGTTACAAGGAGGTGTTTGACTTGAAAAAAGGTTATGTTTATATATGAACAGCACCCTATTTAGTAGACACAGTAAACAAGATACTGTAAAATTCTACTAAGTGGGGTGATTTTTTTGATTAAAAAATGTAATGTAAGAAAA
>NZ_OEZH01000062.1 GCF_900243075.1 Clostridioides difficile | reverse complement strand
TTTAAAAATCATAGCCTTATTTTGATATTTTTTCCATTTTTGCAAAAATTATTACCCCTTTAAGAAAATTTCTTAATTTTTTTTGAAATATTTCTTTATTAATTTAGAGTTAAAATTCTTTCTTCAAAATAAATACTTAAATGAGCTAAAATTTGAGTCCAATTTCTAATCTTTTGAGTCCATCTTTCAGAAATATCTATAGTTGCTAAGTATAATGATTTGTGCAAAGAATCATCTGAAGGAAAAATAGACTTCGATTTAGTAACTTTTCTTAATAATCTATTGTAACTTTCCATTGAATTTGT
>NZ_OEZH01000152.1:32142-168141 GCF_900243075.1 Clostridioides difficile | reverse complement strand
ATATTTTAGTTTTAGACATAACAAAACCCTCCTAGTTTTAGACAGTTTTACATATTTTAACTGTCTCCTAAGAGGGGTATAGTTCAGAAATGAGTGTTTTTTATTGATATTAAATTATATTGATATAAAGCTTAACTATTTTAATCATTATATAAAAATGGAATTAATTTTAATTATCAAAAGAATGGAAACTTGTTTAGGTTAAAGAATGGCAAATTGAGTTATAAAAATGGAAAGGAAGAAACAGCTATATTCAGACCTAATTATGGTCTTATTGTAGCATCAACAGATTCAGAATGTAAACAGATAGAAGCTAGCTATGGAGAAAAATGGGAGAAGCTCGGTTCTGAAGTAATTGGAAAAGAAACAGTATATTATTATAAACATAATGAACCAGATAAAACAAACAAACTACAATAAAATTGTATTATACAATGATATAAAGTTTTAATATATAGTGATTATCTTTAATGTAATATTGATATATTTGTAGGGTATTAAATTTTATTAAAAAGTAAAATTGTAGGGTGCTTGAAAATAGCACCTTTTTTAGTTTTATTATAAAATTAGTTTTGAAAGTTTAGGAATAATATATATTTATTTTTAAAGAATTATAAATTTATAAGAATATTTTAAATGCTAGAAATGAATCAATAAATTCCACCGAAATTATCTTAGATATTTTGATTAAACTAAGTACTTAGAGTTATAATTATATTAAAATATATTAGAGCATAATTATATTACTATGGAGGTTAAAAATGATAGTAAGTGTGAGTAGAAGAACTGATATACCTGCTTTCTATAGTAAATGGTTTTTTAAGAGACTTGAAGAAGGTTTTGTCTATGTTATTAATCCAATGAATCCAAAGCAGGTTAGTAAGATAGAGTTAAATCCACATACTGTCGATTGTTTTGTATTTTGGACAAAGGATGTAACTCCAATGATATATGATTTAAATAAATTAAAAGAATATAAATATTATTTTCACTATACTATAACATCATATGGCAAGGAAGTAGAGACACGTATTTTAGATAAAAGAAAGGTAATAGATTCATTTAAGGAATTGTCTAAAAAAATAGGCAAAGAAAGAGTAATTTTAAGATATGACCCAATTTTCTTAAGTGAAAAGTACACAGTAGATTATCATATCAAAGCATTTGAAAGATTATGCAATCAACTTGATGGATTTACAGAAAAATGTATAATAAGTTTTATTGATTTGTATAAGAAAACAAAATTTAATACTAAGTCATTACATATAAAACCCATAGAGATTACAGAAATAGAAATATTATCAAAAGAGCTTTCTAATATTGCTCATAAACATGGGATAACGATTGAAATGTGTTCTGAGGAATATAATTTAAGTAAATTTGGGATTGGAAGAAGTAAGTGTATTGATGATAGGTTAATATCAAAAATTATAGGTAGTGAAATAGAAGTAAAAAAAGATAGTACACAAAGAGAGGTTTGTGGGTGCGTTAAAAGTGTCGATATTGGTCAATACAATACTTGTAGACATTATTGTTTGTATTGTTATGCTAACTTTAATTATACGAAAGTAGAAGAAAACTATAGGCTTTATAAAGAAGATAATAAATTACTTATAGGTACTTTGAGAGATGATGCCAAAATAAGCGTTAGAGATATGAAGACTGTTAAAATAGATAAGAATAAACAAATTAGTATATTTGATCAAAAATAAATATACTAATTACCTTAATATATTAAGAATATAGATACTTATAATAATAGAATTAAATCTAATAGATATTTTCTATATCAAAAATATGGTCATAATATGTCAATTTGACCATATTTTTGATATAATTAAAAACACAAATAATTTAATAATAAAGGAGGTAGAATTTGAATTTATTAAAGAAATATCCTATACCTATTGCAAGTTTGGTTTTGTCAATATTTACTTTAGGTAACTTATTACAATCTTATAATGAATTATTACGTAATGTAATTGGATTTATAGGATTTATTTTGTATGCAATTTATATAGTCAAAATAATATTACTTAGAAAGGGTGTTAAAGAGCAATTAGAAAACCCTTTAATATCAAGTACATTTCCAACTATAACAATGGCAACAATGATATTTGCTACATATGTAAAACCATTATCTTTAGAATTAAGTATTATGATTTGGAGCATAGGAATTGTGGGTCATCTTGTGTTAATAGTCTTATTTAGTAAGAAATTCTTAGTTAAATTCTCAATAAAAACAATATTTCCATCTTGGTATATAGTCTATGTTGGGATAGTTGCAGCTAGTGTTACGGCACCAGCATTTAATCAACTTTTAATTGGCAAAATTGCTTTTTGGATAGGATTTGTATCTTATATAGTTCTTATACCAGTAGTTTTAAAGAGAGTATGGATAATCAAGGAAATGCCTGAACCATCTTTACCAAGTATAGCTATATTAGCTGCACCAGGTTCACTATTATTGTCTGGATATATCAATTCTTTTTCAGATAAAAATAGCGTAGTATTATACTTGTTATTCATATTGTCAACTGTATTTTATATTATAGTTTTGGGATACTTACCAAAATTATTAAGATTGCCTTTTTATCCGAGTTTTGCTGCATTTACATTCCCTATGGCAATAAGTGCAATGGGTATGAAACTAATGAATGGTTATTTAACTAAGTCAGGTCATTTTGTAAGTTGGATTTCATATGCTTTTAAATTAGAAGAGATAATCGCTACAGTGATTATTTTATATGTTTTAGTTTTATTTATTATATATCTTAGTAAATCAGAAAGTACATCTAAAGCTAAATAAGAATTATTAAATATGTATATTTAATAAAAATATTAATATAAATATATGAAAATAAGATAAACTCTAGAAACTTAATTTAGCTTAACTTTATTGGAGGAAAACAAATGAAAACAAAAGAAGAATATTTAAAAGAGGTTAGAACAACATCAGAAGAATATTTTAGAAAAGGAGAGTTTTTTTGTTCTGAAGCAGTTCTTCAGACAATAAATGATGCTTTAGGTCAACCTTTAAGTCCAGAGATAACTAAGTTAGCATCAGGATTTCCAGTAGGACTTGGAAAAGCACAATGTCTTTGTGGAGCAATATCTGGAGGAGAGATGGCTCTAGGTATAGTATATGGAAGAGTTCATGGTGAGGCTATGAATCCAAAGATGTTTGAACATGCTAAAGATTTGCATGATTATATTAAAAAAGAATACGGTGCAACATGTTGTAGAGTTATCACAAAGAAATGGGATGGTGATAACTTTATGTCTCCCGAAAGGAAAGAGCACTGTATTAAAATAACAGGTCAAGTTACAGAGTGGGTTGCAGATAAACTTATAGAAGATAAAAAACTTAATATTAAATAACACAACATTAGTTTGTGAATTTTTAAAGTTAAATTCACTTGCAATGTAGAATACTTGCTACTATAGTATTGACAGAAAATTTTATAAATTTATAGCATATGTATTTAATGAAATAGGCTTACATTTAGAGCATAGTTTAGTTTCATAAATACATATGCTATTATTTCAAGTATATGAGTAAATTTATTTAAATAAATTGAAACAGTTAATTTATATGTACAAAGTATATATGAATTTGTGTAAATAAATACCTATTTTATAATACTCAATATAAAGACACCAGACATGATTAGTATTATGCCAAGAAGAATAGCAAGCCATTCTTTTTTATTCTTCTTTTCTTTAAAAAATATAATCCCTCCTAAAGTGGCTACTATCACACAACTCTGAGAGATAGAAAAACTTATTGTAACTCCCAATGTATTAGTCGTTATAAACATACCTAAATTCGCTATTGACCACAATATTCCAGTAATTAAATTGAATAAAACACTTTCCTTATATACAATCTCTTTAGAAAAATACTTAACAATAATAAATGAAGTTATCAATATACCAACAGATTGAGGTAATATAATTCTATATCCTTCAATCAAAAATATTTGATTAGTTATAACATATAATGCCAAAAATAGAGAGGACAATAATACAACTCCAACACATTTTAACATATTTTTATCTGTATATTTTTTAGTCTGATAATTTGTGAGAAGTATACCAATTATTATACATAATATTGATAAAGAACCAATCAGGAACATTTTAGTACTAGTCCATTCATTAAATAAGATTACAGCTAGCAAAGTCGTAAAAGTTAACTGTGAACCATTTGAAATCGGCATGACTTTAGATACACTAGTAATTTGAATCGCTTTAAACTGCATTAGTTGTCCCAAACTCCAGAATACTCCAGAAATCATACTTACAAAAAATGAAAAAAATGTAATCTCAGGATGCATAACCAAAGTTATTATAGTGGAAAATATAAATGCACTTATAGAGGTACCTAAAAGTTGTTCATAAGGAGAACTTTTTTTAAGATTTGCAACTATTGGCATCAATCCCCATCCCATTACAGGAAGCAAAGCAATAATTATTGTTAGCATTATGTTATTTCCTTTCATATTAAATTTAGACAGTTTTTAATTTATCATCTAAAATTAAAGTATTCAATACATCAAAATTACCGTATTTAATCAGGAAATATTAGTAGTTTTTTAGAAAAATGTTTTCCATTAAAATAAAAATAAAGGGAAGGAGTAAAATTGAAAATGTTAACTGATATGATTCAAAATCGTGAAATTAGAATAATAAAGTTTTTATTAAAAGAAGGTCATACAACTGTAAAAGCAATAGCAGATGATTTAGATGTTTCAGAAAAAACAGTTTCAAAATCTCTTAAAGAAGTAGAAACAGTACTTAAAAAGATAGGTCTTTCTTTAGTGAGAAAACCTAAAATAGGTGTTTATATTGATGGAGATTTAAAGAAAATACTTCCTTACCTAGATAATAAAGGAAGTCAAATTCCTACAACCAGAGAGGAGAGAGTTATCTATATATATTCAATATTGTTGAAAACTAATGATTATATTACTATACAACAACTTTCTGATGAATTATATATAAGTCGTGGAACTATTGAAAGAGATTTAGCTGAAGTTGAAAAATTGCTAAAAAATGAAGGAGTTTCTATATATAAAAAGCCTAGTAAAGGGATAAAGTTGAATATAAGTGAAAGAGATAAAAGGCAACTTACTGCTAAATTTATACATAAATTTTGGAGTAGAAACTGGTATATTAAGCAAGAACAAGAAAGCTTTTATCAAGCATTTGAAAAGATACAAGCAGATGTAAATGGTATTTTTTCTGAAGATGATTTATCAATAATTATTGATATTCTTAGGAATTTCAGCAGAGAAAGAAAATTTGAATTTTCTGATTATGAATTTCAGTCATTAGTTATACATTTGGCCATAGCTGTAGAGAGAATTAGAAAGGGCGAATATATAGAAGAAAGTTTGTATACTGGTAATATAGAAAATAATCAAATGTCAAATACCAATTATTTAGCAAAACAATTAGAAGAACAATTTTCGATACTATTACCAAAATCTGAAATTGGATATATAAATCTGCATTTAGTAGCAGCTGACCAACATAGAGATACTACTGAACTAAAAAATACTTCAACTAATCCATATGAAACAAATACAAATAATATCTCAAATCTTAGAGAAATTATAAAAAATACATTGTATGAGACAGCTTATGACAAAGACTTGATTGATGGATTAACCTCACATGTACATTCATCAATAAATAGATTGACATATGGGCTTAGTATTAAAAATCCATATGTAAACACAATCAAACAAAACTTTTCTTTATCATTTGAGCAAGCTTTAGATTTAAAGAAAGTAATTGAATTTATATATGATATTAGGATAAATGATGATGAATGTGCCTATATAGCACTACATTTTGAAGCTTTTAGGGAAAGAATGAAAGAACTTCCACAAAATATTAGAGTAATTCTAGTGTGCAGTACAGGACTAGGTTCATCTAGATTATTATCTGCAAGAATAAAAAAATACTTTCCTATGATAAAGATTGAAAAAATACTTTCTGTACAAGAACTAGTGTCCAGTAAAATTGATGCAGACTTAGTAATAAGTACTATTTATTTAGAGTTAGAAACTATTCCAACAATAGTAGTTAGCCCTATTTTAAATGAAAGTGATATAAGAACATTGGAAAGAAATATACAAAATGTTTCGGGGAATGTTTCTAAGAAATATAAATCTTTCAGAAACTTAATCTTTGAAGAAAATATTTTATTAAACATTGAGGTTTCAAACTATGAAGATGTAATTAAATGTATAACAGATAACCTGATAAAAAAAGGTTTTGCAAAAGAAGGTATAGCAGAAAGTGCAATTGAGAGAGAGAAGTTATCTTATACATCTTTTCAATCAATAGCTACACCTCATGCTAATCCTAATTATATTAAAAAATCTAATATATCTGTTGCAACTTTAAAAAATCCTATTACATGGGGAAATGAAAATGTAGAAGTTATTTTCTTCATTTCATTAGAAAATGACAAAAACCTAGAACTTGATGAAATATATGAAGTTTTTTATGACTTCATTGACAATAAAAAAAATATAAATGACATATTAAGTGCAACTTCGCCAAAAGAAGTGTACGATTTGCTAATGGAGGAGAATATATAGTGAAAATATCAGATGTATTAAAAAAAGAGCAAATTGTTTTTAATCTTGATGCAACTACAAAGGAAGAAACAATAAAAAAATTAAGTAGTATATTTGTTGAAAATGGGATTGTGGACAATGAAGAAGAATATGTTAAGTCTGTTTTAGAAAGAGAAGAACATGCAACTACAGGTATTGGGAATGGTATTGCTATTCCTCATGGGAAAAGTAATGCTGTCAAGCAATCTTCTATAATATTTGCAAAAACTAAACATAAGATTGAGTGGGATGCTTTAGATGAAAAACCAGTAGATAGTATTTTCTTACTGGCTATAAGTAATATTGATAAGGATAGCAATCATCTTGTATTATTGTCTAAATTGGCAATTAAGCTTATGGATGATGATAATGTGGATGCATTAAAATTAGCTAATTCATCACAAGAAATAATTAATATATTTAGTGAAGAAGGAGAGATGTAGATATGAAAAGAAAAATTATAGCAGTTACAGCATGTGCAACAGGAGTTGCACATACATATATGGCAGCACAAGCATTAAAGAAAGCTTCAAAAAAGATGGGACACCTTATAAAAGTTGAGACACAAGGAGCTACAGGAATCGATAATGAGTTAACTGTAAAAGATGCACAAATTGCAGAAGTAGTAATATTTGCAGTAGATACTAAAGTAAGAAATGCTGAGCGTTTTGAGGGAAAAGAAATATTAGAAGTACCAGTCAATGCACCTATAAAGGATGCAGAAAAAGTAATAAATGATGCACTAAAGTTAATTGACACTAAATAAATGGAGGAAAATGTAATGTTAAAAAAGATAGTCTCTGAGTTAAAAAAGCATGTTTTAACTGGAATCTCATATATGATTCCACTAGTAATTGCAGGTGCTATGATAATGGCAATATCTCGTGTTGGTGGTTCTTTCTATAATATACCAGATATATGGGATGTTAAATATGCAGAAAGTGCTAGTAGTATTGTTAGATTATTACATGATTTAGATGGTTTTGGAGGTACTGCTTTAGGATTAATGTTTCCTGTAATTGCTGCATTTATAGGATTTTCTATAGCTGATAAATTAGCCATTGTACCAGGTCTTGTTGGTGGGATGATTGCTAAAGATATAGGGGCAGGTTTTTTAGGTGCTTTGGCAGTTGGTCTTATAGCTGGATATATATGTTTATTTATTAAAAATCATGTAAAGTTACCAAAATCGGCAGCTTCAATAGTGCCAATATTCATAGTACCAGTATTTGGTACATTAATCACTGTTGTATTAATTAATTATGTGATAGGGATACCTTTTGCTACATTAAATACTGGATTAGAAAATTGGTTAAATGGATTATCAGGTACGAATCAGATATTGATGGCAGCAATTATTGGAGCTATGATGGCAGTTGACCTAGGTGGACCAGTTAATAAAGCAGCTTTAACAACGTCACTTGCATTATTAACAAGTGGAATTTATGCACCCAATACTGCTGCAATGGTAGGAATCGTTATACCACCATTAGGACTGGGTCTTGCTACTATATTAGCAAAACAAAAGTATAATAAGCAATTACGTGAAGCTGGAAAATCATCTCTTATAATGGGTTTAATTGGAGTAAGTGAAGGAGCAATTCCTTTTGCAGTAGAATCTCCATTAAAAGTAATACCTTCATGTGTAATTGGAACTGCAATTGCTTCAGCTATGGCAGTTGGCTTAGGTTCAGTAAATGCAACTCCAATTAGTGGATTTTATGGGTGGTTTACAGTAGAAAAATGGCCAATGTATGTATTATCAATAGTAGTTGGAACAGCAATTGTAGCTGGTCTAGTTATACTATTACGTGGAAATCCAGTGATTGAAGATGATGAATTTGAAGATGATGATTTTGACGAATCAGAGTGGGAAGCTTAAAATGTAGTATAGCTTTAAGAAGAGTTATAAATTATATATGAATTATATTCAAGATAAATCTTATACTCAATAAAGTATTAGATATTGACTTTAGAATTAAATATTAAAGATAAAGAACAGAGGAGAGTAAATGATAAAAGCGCATATTGTTAATCATACACACTGGGATAGAGAATGGTATTTTACTTCTGGAGATGCATTAGTACTTAGTGAACAACTATTTACAGATGTAATTGATGAACTAGAACGTAATCCAGATGTAAGTTTTGTTCTTGATGGACAGCTTTCTATTTTGGATGATTATGTACAAATACATAAAGAAAAAATAGAAATCATTAAAAAATTAATAAAAGAAGATAGACTGCATATTGGACCATGGTTTACTCAAACAGATACATTCTTTGCTAGAGGAGAGTCTATTTTAAGGAACTTAATGATTGGAATTTTTGAAAGTAAAAAATATGGTAAGTATATGAAAATTGGGTATTTGCCAGATACATTTGGATTTAATGCACAGATGCCTGTATTGTTAAAGCATGTAGGTCTTGATAATATATTTTTTTGGAGAGGTATACATCTTGGTAAACAGGTTCAATCACCATATTTTAAGTGGAAAAGCTTAAATGGAGAAAGTTATATATATGCTGTAAATATGCCACATGGATATGGGACTGGTATGCTTTTAGAACCTTCATCAAAATATGTTGATGGACGTTTAGACCCAGCTATTGATTTTATTAAATCATATAGTGATTTAGATGAGGTATTAATACCTTCAGGAAATGACCAACTAAATATAATAGGTGATTTCAAGAATAAAATTAAAGAGATTAATAATATTGGAAAGTATTCATATATAACAAGTTCATATCAAGAGTTTTTGAAATATATAAAATCCATAGAGTTATTAGAAAGTTATAGAGGAGAATTTAGAGAACCTGTACTGGCAAGAATACATAAATCAATTGGTTCTAGTAGAATGGATATAAAATTAGCATGTGATAAACTAGAAAACAAGTTGATTAAAAGAATAGAACCATTATTAGTAATTGCTAAAAAGAGCAAAATTGAAATAAGCAATCAATTAATTATAAATACATGGAAAAAACTTTTAGAAGGACAAGCACACGATAGTTTAGCTGGATGTGTAACTGATACTGTAACAGATGATATTCTTCATCGTATAAGAGAAGCAAATGAAATATGTGATAGTATTGAAAATACTATTGTCAAAAAAATTTCAGAAGGGCTTAAATTATCTAAAAATGATATTCTAGTATTTAATACAGAAACTAAACGTTTTAGAGGATATAAAGAGATACAAGTTGTAAGTGATAGTAAAAATATTTATTTTAAAGATAATTTAGATGCTACTATAATTGAAGAAACTTATGTAAAACCGAGAGAAAATGTATTAGAAGAAACACCTGCTGGTAATATATTTATTGAAGAACCAGGATATTATATATTAAAAGTAAGAATAAATATACAGCTTCCTGCACTTGGTTATAAAGTTGTTAGTTTTGAATCAAGTAATAAAGAAATGGTAGCACTTAATAAATCTAATGATACTTTTATATCTAATGACAATTATAAGATAATATATAAAGATGGAAACTTAAATTTACAGCTTAAAGATGGAACTTGCATATCAAACTTTTTAACCTTAAAAGACAGTGGTAATGCAGGTGATACTTATGACTTTTCTCCATTAGAAGATGATGAGTATATAAAACTTTTGTTTGAGAGAGTATATACAGAAAAAACTTTAGGATATGAAAAAATAGTGGTTGAAGGTTCTACTCTATTACCACGTACATTAGAAGATAGAAAAAACAAATATCTTAATGAAAAATTAAATGTAAAAGCAAGTATTATCTTATCAAAAGAAAATCCATTAATAGATGTAAAGCTTTGTGTTGATAATATAGTATATAATCATAGACTACGTGTTCATGTAAAAACTGATATAAAAGATAATAAAAACATAGCATCATTGCCATTTGGATATATAACAAGAGAAAATGGAGTTTTAGACAACTGGGAAGAGATTTACAGTGAAATGCCTATAGATTTAGAACCTTTGGAAAGTAATATTACTCTGACAAATCAAAATAGAAGTTGTACTGTATTTACTAGAGGAATAAAAGAATATCAACATATTGAAGATGAAATTGCATTGACTTTGCTTGCTACTACAGATGAACTAGGAAAGCCTGATTTATTGTATAGACCAGGGCGTGCCTCTGGCGATACAACTAAAAAAGGTCATATAAGAATTAAAACTGATAAAGCTCAAATACTTAAAGAATTAGATTTTTCATTCGCAGTATATATGAGTTCCAAACCATTTGATGAATTAGACGTTGCAAGTTTAACTCACAATTATCTACAGGAATGTGTAAATTATCAATTGCAGGACTACAATTTCTTTTTATATCGTATAGACAATAAGATTCAAAAATCAATTGTCAAGAAATCTGTAAATAGAGAATTAGAAGTAATATCTTTACCAGAAAACTATCTTATATCAGCATGTTATCCTTCTTATTATAGTAAAGATAAATTCATAATAAGATTGGAAAATCCAAGCAGTAAGAAAATGATATTAGATGAGCAAATATTTAAAAATAGAAACGGGAAAATTGTAAATGCAATAGAAGATGTAGAAAAAGAGCAAATATATGAAATAGCACCTTTTGATGTTATTTCAATATTATTGGATTTATAAGTGGAAAAATAAGTTTATTGTTTAAAGAGGCTGTCTCAAAATAGAGGATAAGCCTCTTTTTCATTGTTGAAATGATGAAAATATATTTGATTTCATACAAAAAAGAGTGTCTTATGAACTAAAAAGTTCATTTTGAGACACACCCTTTTTAATTTGTATAAATTTGGGTAAATATTAATGTATAGATTTAATATTTCATATAAAATTTATTGAAGCATAATAAATAGTTTAACAGGACAAGCAGTTTAAATAAAGAATTATTATATTAGAGTGATTTTATCAATAGTTTAAAATCAATGAAATTATAATAAAATAAAGTGAAAATTGTATCTTAATAGAGTTGATGTAGTTACAAAAAAGTGACCAATTGTTATGTATTTATAAAACTGATATATTAATTACATGAAATCTAAAATAGTTTGTTCTAGGAATATATACAATAAAAATTTTAATTAAGTAAAGCTAGGTATATTTGTAAAATCAATAAATACATTGCTATAGAAGCTTATTTAATAAATTAAATAAAGAAAAGAGGAGAATAAAATGTACAACATAGATGATATGATATATGATTGTCCAGTAGAAGCTTTATCAAGTATATTAGGTAAAAAGTGGGTAGCTATAATTATATGGAAAATACAAAAAGATAAAAAAAGATTTGGAGAGTTACAAAGAGCTATACCAGATTGTAGTAAGAAAATGTTAGCTCAACAATTAGATTTTCTAATTGAACAAGGAATTATAGTCAACCAAAAAAAACTGGTTAATAATATTGTAGAGTCAACATATTTTTTAAGTGAATCAGGATTACTATTACTTCCTGTTATGGAAAAAATGATTATGTGGAGCAATAAAAATTTAAATTGTGATAAATACTAGAATTTGCTCTGGGATTAATAAGGATTTAATTAAACTATGAGTAGAAAAAGGTATTAAAATTACATAATTTTTTAATCAGATTCTGCTTTGGAAGTAAGATTGTAATGTTGAAAATAAAACAAGGAGGAATTTTAATTTGCAAAATGTAAATTTATTTTTAGTATTTATAGAAGGTATAGTATCGTTCTTTTCACCATGTATATTGCCGATTCTGCCAATTTATTTGAGTATATTGTCAAATAGCAGTGTAGAGAATCTAAAAGAAGGAAAAACGAGTTTTATAGGAAGTTCTCTATTTAAAAATACTATATTCTTTGCTCTTGGAATATCAACAACATTTTTTATATTGGGTTCATCAGTAAAAGCATTGAGTATGTTTTTTAATGAAAATAAAGATTTAATAATGTTTATTGGTGGGATTATAATTATTATCATGGGCTTGTTTTACATGGGAATAATTAAATCTTCAATATTGAATAGAGAAAAAAGATTTAATATGAAGTTTAAAGAAATGAAAGCAATAACAGCTTTTCTGTTAGGTTTTACGTTTAGTTTTGGGTGGACACCTTGCATTGGTCCAATATTGGCATCTGTATTAGTAATGGTTTCAAGTTCAAGTAATCATCTTAGTGCCAATCTTTTAATAGCAGTATATACTATTGGTTTCATTTTGCCATTCATAATTACAGCTATGTTTTATAGTAAACTATTTAAAACTATAGATAAGATAAAGTCCAACATGGAAATTATTAAAAAAATAGGTGGGATTATACTTATAGTGTCAGGAATATTAATGATGGTAAATGGATTTGGAAGTATAAGCAAACATTTTAATATGTCACAAAATAGTAAAATTGAAAGTAAGCAAGAAGAAAATAAACGAGAAAATTCTAATGATAAAGAAGAAAATTCTGGTGGTAATGATAGTCAAAAAGACTCTAATAATGAAAATAGCAATACAGGGTCTAATGATGAAGATAGAATAAAGTCTATTGATTTTACTTTAACAGACCAATATGGTAAAACACATAAATTAAGTGATTATGAAGGTAAAGTTGTATTCTTAAATTTCTGGGCTACATGGTGTCCTCCATGTAAAGAAGAAATGCCTCACATAGAGCAACTATATAAAGACTATAATAAAAATAATGAAGATGTAGTAATTTTAGGAGTAGCTTCACCTAATTTAGGTAGAGAAGGTTCAAGAGAACATGTGGTTAACTTCTTAAAAGAACAAGGGTATACTTTCCCAGTTGCACTTGATGAAGATGGAGCGTTAGCATATCAATATGGAATCAATGCTTTTCCAACTACATTTATAATTGATAAAGAGGGATATGTAACTCAGTATATTCCAGGGGCTATGGATAAAGAGACTATGGCATCTTTTATTGAAAACCAGAGAAATAAATAAATTAAAATCTTTAAGTATAAGGTTATAAATACATTTAAGGTTACAAAAAAGTACCTAATTGTAGCATTTAGATAATCTTGCTATAGTAAAAGTATAAACAACACAAGAAAGGGTTGAAAATTATATGAAAAAAATATTTGATGCTATAATAATAGGATTTGGAAAAGGTGGAAAAACATTAGCAGGAGATTTGGCAAACAAAGGATTAAAAGTAGCCTTAATAGAAAAGTCAGACCAGATGTATGGAGGAACATGTATAAATGTGGCATGTATACCAACTAAAAGCTTAGAGAATTCAGCAAATAGTATAAAAGCAAAGGATATAAATTCTTGGGATGAAGCTCAAGTTGAATATGAGAAAGCTATAGATAAAAAAGAAACTTTAATTACAAAGCTTAGAGAAGCTAACTATAATAAGTTAAATTCAAATAATAATGTAACTATATTTACAGGAATGGGGACTTTTATTGATGAAAAAACAATCCAAGTTAAAACTGAAAATGAAGTTTATGAGTTAGTAGCAGATAAGATATTTATTAATACTGGTTCAAGACCATTTATACCTAATATTAAAGGTATTGAAAACAAGAATGTAGTATATGATAGTGAGTCTCTTATGAAGCTAAGAACTCTACCTAAAAAAATGACAATTATAGGAGCTGGTTTTATAGGTTTAGAGTTTGCTGGTATTTACAGTTCATTTGGAACAGAAGTTACAATATTAAATTCTAATAATGTTATTTTACCAAATGAAGATATTGAAGACTCGGAAGAAATAATAAAATTGCTTGAAAAGAGAAATGTAAAAATTATAAATAATGTAAAGATAAAAGAGATTAAAGAAGTTTCTAACTTAGCTATAATAGAGTATGAAATAGATGGTAAATTGAAAGAATTAACAAGTAATATGATACTTGTAGCTACAGGAAGAAAGGCAAATACTGAAGGACTAGGCTTAGAGAATGCAGGCATAGAATTAAATGAAAGAGGATTTATTAAAGTATCAGATACTCTTAAGACTAATAAAGAACATATATGGGCTATAGGTGATATAAATGGAGGTCCACAATTTACTTATATTTCACTAGATGATTATCGTATAATTATTAATCAAATGTTTGGAAATAAGACTAGAACAACTAGTGATAGAAAAAATATACCAAATTCTATATTTATAAACCCAGCATTCTCAAGAGTTGGTCTTAATGTTAAGCAAGCTAAAGAAAAAGGATATGAAGTCTTAGTAGCAAAGATGCCAGTAGAAGCAATCCCAAGGGCTAAACAGATTGGTAAGGCAGATGGATTTATAAAAATAGTAATAGATAAGAAATCAAATAAGATACTTGGAGCTACTATGATATGTGAAGGTTCAAGTGAGATTATCCACTTAATTCAATTAGCTGTAGATTTAGAGGTAGAGTACACATATTTAAGAGACCGCGTTTATGCACATCCAACTATGACAGAAGCTCTTAATGATGTTCTATCTCCTAATATGATAAAAGAAGTATAACATAAATTTAATATATAAATCTAAAATTATCATTATAAATAGATTTTATAAAGAGGCTATCTCAAAAAATAGAGATAAGTCTCTTTTTTACTGTTTAAATGATAAAAATATATTGGATTTTATAAAAGAAGATTACCTTATGAACTAAAAAGTTTATTTTGAAACACTACCTATTTATGTTATAAACTTATAAATATAATATAGAATCTATTATTCTGGATTATTAAGTGGGGTTAAGCGTTATAATTAATTATAAATATTGAATAATCTAAATGGATAAGATAATGGTATTAAAAATTATCCTAAAAAGTGAAATAATCTGTATTTAATGTAGTACAGTTATATATTTAAAGCAAGGTGGTGAAATGATATAAATAAGATATTTAAAAGAGGGTTTGATGATAGTGATAAAAGATAGTTTTCAAGTAAAGAATTAACAAGACTTATAAAGGCTAAAGAAGAAATAGAATGGCTAATCAATAGAGATTACAAAGTAGACCCAGTCGTTACTTTTGTTGGTGATAGATACCAGTTTTCTATAAGACAAAGAGATGCATTAAAAAGGGCAGTCTGTACTGATGAAAAAAATATTATAAGACAATCAAAGAGGCTTTCTCTAGATAAAATCAAAGAAAATACCGTAAATATAGATGGCTTTAATAAGTGTATAAGTTATTTTAATGTGGCTAGAAGTATAATTGAAGAGTATATTAAAGACTGCAATATCGTAAATTTAAATAAGTAGATAAATAGAAATGAGAATATAAGTATATATAGAAATACTATTAGTAATACAAGTAAAGTTTGAAAATAGGAGAACGAATACATATCGAATTTCATAAAATGTTGTAAAAAGACATATGAGAGGATGGATATGTGTGAAATTAACTAAACTAAATATTAAAAAATATAGAGCACCTATATATAAATATGCTTTAGCAAATGTAAATTTGAGGTCTGCTAAATCTACTAATTCAAGTATCATAACAGTAATACCTCAGGGAGCTAAAATGGAAGTATTGGATGAAGAAGATGACTGGATTAAGGTGATGTACAATTCTCAAGAAGGATATGTGTATAAGGATTTGGTATCAGTAAGCGAATATGCTTGGAGTAACTTAAACTTAAGAGAAGATAAATCTACAACTTCCAATATAATTGCAGTAATTCTTGAAAAATCTAGGGTTGAAGTCCTTCAAGTAGATGGAGATTGGAGTAAGGTTGTATATGATGATAAAACAGGATATGTTTTTAATTATTTCTTATCAACTGATGGAAATAAACCAAATGAATTAGATTATAAGTATTTTTATACTGACATGATTAAATTTGTTAACGAAAATAATATTAAAAGTACTAGCGATTATCTAATTGTAACAGACCTTAGAAATAAATATACTTATATTTTTAAGAAAGATAATGGAGGCTGGGGACAACTTTACAAGTGGCAATGTACTATAGGTAAGCCTGAGACTCCAACTATAACAGGTATATTTTATATAAGTGGAAGAAAACCTTCTTTTGGAACGGATGAGTATTCAGTTAAGTATGCTACTAGAATTAAAGGTGGATATTACTATCATTCTGTGCTATATGATTCAACAGGAAGTTATATAATAGATGGCAGACTTGGTGAAGCTCTTAGCCATGGATGTATAAGATTAAGTACAGAAAATGCGAAATGGATATACGATAATATACCAGATACAACAACAGTTATAATCCATTAAGAGAATTATTATAAGCATAGATTTTTAATAAATAAGATTAGAGACTAGTATTTAATAAAAAATATTTTAATCATAAGAGAGTACCAGTAATAAAATAAAAAATATTTTGAGGCACTCTCTTATAAATATACATAATTAATCTAGGGGATAGATTGTTATGTTTAAGATATTTTCATAAATAATTCTATAATCTTGTCTTTATCAAAGAAAACAGGATTAGCTCCAGCACAAGCATCTTTCATAGAGTTTTCTGCAAGCAACTCAAAATTAGGGTTATAAACGCCTACATCTTTCAAAGATTTTGGAATTCCTACTTCTTTAGAAAGAGCTTTTATTTTATCTATTACAAAGTCAACACACTCTTTATCTGATTTATTATGTACATTCATTCCAATAACTTCAGCTATTGGGCGGAATTTAGAAGGAGCAGATTTAGCATTTTCTTCTTCCACTATTGGAAGTAGCATAGCATTACATACTCCATGAGGTAAATCATACAAACCTCCCAATTGATGAGCCATAGCATGTACGTTTCCAAGACCTGCGTTACTAAATGCAATTCCATTTAAAAAACAAGCATAACACATTTGTTCTCTAGCTTCTATATCATTACCATTTTTAACAGCTCTTGGAAGGTATTTAAATATCTGCTTTATAGAATATAGGGCAGTTGAATCTGTAACATCATAAGCTCCATTAGCTACTACAGCTTCTATAGCATGAGTTAGTGCATCCATACCAGTTGCTGCTGTTAAATTAGATGGTTTACTAATCATTAATTCTGGGTCATTTACTGTCATTGTAGCTAGAGAATTGGTATCAACCATTATCATTTTTACATGTCTGTCTTCATCAGTTATAACATAGTTTATTGTAACTTCTGCAGATGTACCAGCAGTAGTAGTTATGGCTACGATAGGAAGACATTTTTTTGAAGTTTTATTGATACCTTCATAGTCTCGAATATCTCCTCCATTAGTGGCTAATATAGATATAGCTTTGCCACAGTCTTGTGGAGAACCACCTCCTATAGTAATAACAAAGTCACAATTTTCTGATTTTAATATTTCAAGTCCTTTATTTACATTAGTTACAGTTGGATTTTGTTTAACTTCATCATAAATAGCAAAGTCTACACCTATCTGTGATAAAATATCTATTACTTTTTTTACAGTACCATTTGAAACTAGAAATTTATCACTAACAACAAATGCCTTCTTAGTCCCTAATGATTTGATTGAATCTTTAGCTTCATTAAGACATCCTTTCCCAAGTAAATTTATTGGTGGTACATAATAAATGCTCATAACTGAAATCTCCTTTTATTTTAAATTGATTTTTTATGTAGAAATATATATCTAATAATTTTCACTAATTTACCAATAATATATTGTATTTTAGATTAATATAGGTTTGTTGGTTCTTATATAAGAACTTGATTCGTAATTACGATTATGATTAGAATTTAACACAGTATTTTTATTATGTCAATAAAAAGATAAAAAAGATTATAAAAAAACAAAGTTACTGTAATTAAGTCAGCAACTTTGTTTTTTACTGTATAAATCAAATAAATATATTGGTTTAAAATAAAATTTTTAATTATTACAATAATATCTTACACATACAAAATATTAATCTAATTTATTACAATATCTTCATTACGTTCTTCCATCATAGATTGAATATTTTTCTGAGCATTTAAAAGTAATTTTTTTATCAGTTCTATTTTTTCTTCATTAGCTCTAAATAATGGCAGTGTTACACTAACAGCAGCTCTTATACATCCATTTTTTCTTATCGGTACAGCAAGACATTTTAGGTGTTCCATTGATTCCTCACATTCTGAAGCTATTTGTGTTTTTTGAACTTCAAGAAGTTGGTCATATAAAACGTCAAAATCTGTAATTGATTTTTCTGTAAAACCTTTTAGACCATCTGGATATAAACTTATTAGTTTTTCCTTATCAAAATCACATAAAAGAGCTTTTCCAAGACCTGTACAATTAGCAGGTATTTTCTTTCCAACATAAGAAATAAGTCTAATTGGTTCTGGAGAATCTACTTTGCCGATATAAAGAACTTCATTATTGTCAAGTATACCAAGCTGACAAGTCTCAGAACAAGAATTAACTATATTAGTCATTTCATCAATTATATAGTTAAAAATAGTTCTCTTTTCAAAAAATGAAGACCCTAATGTATAAGAACGTATACCTATAGAATATTTAGATGTGTTCTTATCGATAGTAATATATTTTCTAGCATTAAGTGTATGAACTATAGGAAAGATGCTACTTTTTGGAGCATTTATAGCATCTGCTATTTCTGTAAGAGTATATCCGTTTTCGGATTCAGCTAATGCTTCTAAAATATCTAATATCCTAGCTGTTGGGCGATGATTATCTGAAGTCATAAATTTCCCCCTCTTTTTATTAATTTAAAGTATTAGAATATGTTGATTTTAGCACACTATGCGATATTTTACAATGTAGAAAACAAATATGTAGATTTGTATATAAATAAGCTCTTGATTCAAATACATATATACATTTTTTTAGAAGGTTATATATTAAAGGCTAGCTTAATTTCCAAAATATACCTAAAGAAAGTTAGTGATATTTAGTTATATAATTTAAGAGAATCTATTTAATGGTGTTTTTTAGATGAAGATATCAAAATATTGTGAATTTGTATTTTATAATTTGTCTATTATTGAGGTTTTCTAAAAATTTTGTGGTTTTGAGTACTCTATAATTTTAAATACTTTGTATTTTTGCATATAACGAAGCTATTTGATAATACATAATATATATTATCAGACAATTTGAAAAAATTTTGACAAAAATTTATTTTTTTATTGACTCATAAATAGGAAAATGCTATCATTAATTCAAAGATTCGTAAATAAAAACTTAGTTCTTAAATACGAACTGAAACGGCCGTTAGATTTAAAGCTAAAAACTTAATAAGAGTAATTAAATATCATGTTTTAGGAGGAGTAACTTTATGATAATGGATTTTATTAAAAAAATTCCTGCAGGTATGATGATAGTGCCGATGTTTATAGCAGCTTTCATTAATACATTTTGTCCAGATATTGTGCAAATAGGCTCATTTACGACAGCCGTATTTTCAAGTGTTGGGTCTGCAACTATAATTGGAGTCCAGTTGGTATGCTTGGGAACTCAACTCCAATTTAGAGAAATGCCAAAAGTTTTAAAAAGAGGTGGTATACTTCTTGGTTCTAAATTTGCTATAGGAGCTTTAATAGGTATACTTATAGGAAAATTATTTGGAATGGATGGAGTTCTTGGTCTTACAACGTTAGCTGTTATAAGTGCAGTTACAAATAGCAATGGTAGTATATATCTTTCACTAATGACTTCATATGGAGATGAAACAGATTGTGCAACTATGAGTTTACTTACTTTAAATGATGGACCATTTTTTACACTGATAGCTCTTGGAACTTCAGGTCTTGCAAATGTACCTTTGATGTCATTATTGGCTGCAATAGTGCCAATACTTGTTGGGATGATAATAGGTAACTTTGACAAAAAAATGAAAGAGTTTTTAGAGCCAGGATGTAATTTGCTTGTACCTTTTGTAGGATTTGCGCTTGGTAGTAGTATAAATCTTGCAAGTATACTAAAAGGAGGTTTATCAGGAGTACTACTTGGATTAATATCTGTGTTTGTAGGAGGTGTATTTATAGTATTCTGTGATAAATTTATAGGAAAACGTCCAGGATATGCAGGATGGGCTGTAGCTACGACTGCTGGAAATGCAATTGCTGTACCTGCTGCTGTTGCATTAGTTGACCCATCATGGCAACCATATGTTGCAACAGCTACAACACAAGTGGCAGCAGCAGTAGTTGTCACTGCAATATTAGTTCCTCTTATAACTAGTTGGTGGGCTAAGAAGTATGGATGTCCTAAGTTTCCAAAACAAAATGAGGATGGGACAATGACAGCTTAATTCATATTACAATGAGCTGTTGTTGAGATAGTAAACTCTTTAATTAGATTTTAGGATGTTAATAAAATTATATTATTTATAAAGGAGAATAAGAATAATGATAAATGCAGTGATAATTGATGAAAAAGATAATGTTGCAGTAGCTATTGAAGCAATAGCTAAAGATAGTGAAATTAGTTTTAAATTAAAAGATAAAACGATAAAAACCATTACAGCACTAGATGATATAACTATTTATCATAAATTGGCTATAAAAGATATAGCCCAAGGTGATAAAGTTACTAAATATGGTGAGCATATAGGAGAAGCAAATCAGGAAATAAAAATTGGTCAACATGTACATATTCATAATGTTAGAAGTGTTAGAGAGGATTTGGATAAACAAGCTGTGGTTAACATATAAAATAATATTTATAAAATTATAAAAGTTGTATTCATTGTTTTTAGTATTGAATAATTATCAAATAGAATTTTAGCTGTTTGATTAGTTAGTGTAAAAAAAGTTATAATACATGAAAATTACAGAAAGTATAGAGACTATTTTAGGAGGAAATCAGTATGAAATTTTATGGATATAAAAGACCAGATGGAAGAGTTGGTATAAGAAACCACATATTAATATTGCCTACTAGTGTGTGTGCATCAGATACAACTAGAATAATAGCATCACAAGTTCAAGGTGCAGTTACTTTTAATAATCAAAATGGATGTTCACAAGTACATTCAGACCAACAATTAACTATGGATGTTATGGCTGGTTATGCAGCAAATCCCAATGTATATGGTGTAATAGTTGTATCTTTAGGATGCGAAAATTGTCAAAATGATTTGGTAGTTGATGCAATAAAAGAGAGAACAAATAAACCAATAAAAACTCTTGTAATACAGGAAGAACATGGAACTTTGAAAACTATAGAAAAGGCTGTTCGTTATGCTAGAGAAATGGCACAAGAGGCTTCTTTACTTAGAAAAGAAGAATTTCCAATATCTGAGCTTATACTAGGAACTGAATGTGGTGGGTCTGACCCAACAAGTGGATTAGCAGCAAATCCACTAATAGGTGAATTAAGTGATAGACTTGTTGATTTAGGAGCAACATCAATTTTAAGTGAAACTACTGAATTTATAGGTGCAGAACATATATTAGCTAGAAGAGCAGTAAATGAAGAGGTAAAAGAAAAAATATTACATATAGTACATAGATATGAAAATTCGTTAAAATTGGTTGGAGAAGAAGTTAGAGAAGGTAATCCATCTCCTGGAAATATAGCTGGTGGTTTGACAAGTTTAGAAGAAAAATCGCTTGGCTGTATACATAAAGGAGGACATAGACAAATAAGTGAAGTATATGATTATGCTAAACAGATTGATAAGAAAGGTCTTGTTATAATGGATACACCTGGAAATGATGCTTCATCTGTTGCTGGTATGGTTGCAGGAGGAGCTCAAATAGTAGTGTTTAGTACAGGAAGGGGAACTCCATCAGGAAATCCAATAGCCCCAGTAATAAAAATAACTGGAAATAAAATAACTTTTGCAAACATGGAAGATAATATGGATTTTGATGCTAGCCCAGTTATATATGGTCCACAGACAATGGAAGAACTAACAGATGATTTGTTAGATATGGTTATAGATGTAGCAAATGGAAAACAATCAAAAGCAGAGTCTCTTGGATATACTGAAATGGCAATAGCTAGAGTATGTAACTATGTATAAGATTTAAGTAATAGGTTGATTACATAGAATTTTAATATAAGGGTGAGGTTATGAAGTTTATTAGTTTTACTGAAGGAGAAAATGAGTATAAAAAGATTGGAGTTTTTTCTAAAGATGAGTTATTTATTATAGATATTAACTCTTTAAATCTTAGTAATTCTTTTAAGGATTTAAATGATTTGATTCAAAATATATCTCAAGACGATATTATGAAGTTAAAATCTATTATAAATGAAGGGACATTCTATAATTATAACGCTTTTGAGAGAGAAAGATGTACTATACATGCTCCTATAGAAAAACCTATACATGATATTTTATGTGTGGGAGTGAACTATAAAGACCATCTTGAAGAAACTCAAACTCACTTTGATAATAGTTTTGAAGAACCACAAAAAACAGTATATTTTACAAAACGTGTGACAAAAGCGATAGGTCCAGAAGATGAGATAGATGGTCATTTTGATATAAATAATCAACTAGACTATGAAGTTGAACTTGGAGTAGTAATAGGTAGGACAGGTGTTAATATTAAAAAAGAAGAGGTCGAAGATTATATCTTTGGGTACACTGTTATAAATGATATTTCTGCTAGAAAGTTGCAAAGAGAGCATGTTCAATGGTTTAGAGGAAAGGGATTAGATACATTTACATCTTTAGGACCATGTATCCTACATAAAAGTGCAATTTCTTTTCCTATAAAACTTAAAGTATGTAGTAGAGTAAATGGTGAAGAAAGACAAAGTTCTAATACAAGGTTATTCATATCAGACATTTCAGATATAGTTTCAGAACTTTCAAAAGGTATGACTTTAGAGGCTGGAGATATTATAGCTACTGGTACACCTTCTGGAGTTGGGATGGGCTTTTCACCTCCACGATATATGAGTAGTGGAGATGTAATTGAATGTGAGATTGAAAGTATTGGAATTTTAAGAAATTACATTAAGTAAATGTTTTAATATAGCTAATATTAAGGCAGAATCTGAATGTATTAAATGAACATATTAAAATAAATTTTAGGAGTTTAAATTATGAAAGCAGAATTTTTGACACCAGTTGTTACAATATTTGATGAAGAAGGAAATTTAGATAAAGAAGGAAATAAAAAAGTATACGACTATCTTATAGATGGGGGTGTAGATGGTCTAGTTATAATGGGAAGTACTGGAGAGTTCTTTAATATGTCTATAGATATGCAAAAAGAACTTATAGATTTAGTAACTAGTCATGTCAATAAGAGAGTAAAAGTGTTTATAGGTACAAGTCGTATGTGTGTAGATGAATCTATAGAGCTTTCAAATTATGCACATAATAGTGGAGCAGATGGAGTTATGATAATAAGCCCTTATTATTTCTCTCTTGATGATGATAGCATTGAGATGTTTTATAGTGAGATAGCTAAAAATACAGAAGCTGAAATATATTTATACAATTATCCAGATAGAACTGGTTATGATTTAAGTCCAGAGCTTACATTAAGACTTGTAAGAAAACATAAAAACATAGTTGGATATAAGGATACAGTAACCTTGATGGGACACACTAGAGATTTAATAAATACTATGAAAGCAGAGTTCCCGGATTTTAAGATATATAGTGGTTATGATGAAAACTTTATACATAATCTAATGTCTGGAGGAGCAGGTTGTATAGGTGGACTATCAAATTTAATTCCAGAAGTTTGTTCTAAATGGGCTGAAGCTTATAACAGTAAAGATATGGATAAGGTTATAGAAATTCAAAAATATATCAATAAAGCAATGGATTTTTACTTAATAACAAATCCATTTATACCAGCAATGAAAAAAGCTATGACTATCAGAGGATTACAAATAAGCGATTATATGACTGCTCCATTTATAAAACCAAATGAAAAGCAAGTATGTGAAATTAAAAAATTGATGAATGAATTAAATATATGTTAACTACTTAATTAAATATATTAACAAAAAAAGAGGGTTTTAAACTGATTTTTATAATCATTTTAAACACTCTTTTTTTATATATGTTAAATCAATCTTGCAAAGTAGTCAACAATAAACTACAATTATCTTAATAAAAATTAAATTAAATAATACTAGGGTACTATATTAGTTTAATAGGGAAAGTGATGTAAATTCACTACAGCCCCCGCTACTGTATACGGATACAAAATCAAAATCCACTGAAATTTATAAGAAATTTTGGGAAGGATGATGGAGGAGAAGCCGTGAGTCAGGAGACCTGCCCAGTATTACATAGGTGCAATTTAGGGTGGAGATTGTACTTTATAATAAAATGAAATATCAATTCATTTTTTGTAAAGTTGATATATAAGCTTCTCCTTATTAAATTAGGAGAAGTTTTTTATTTTATTAAAGTTTTTAGCCACTCATAAAAAATAAAATATTGGAGTGAAAGAGATGAAATTTAAATCAAATGTTTTAAAGCAGTTTTTTTTAATTGTTATGGTAATTTTTTTGGTAGGAGGTCTTATAGGATGTAGTAAAGATGATAAAGATAATACACAAGTTAGTAGTGGTAAGAAGTTAGAATTAAAATATGCAAGTGGATTTAGTGTTGAAGATTTAGAAGATGGAATTAAAAAAGTAACTGATGGAGATAATCGAGAACTAATTTTAATCCCTAAGAAGATTAAAATTCCTGCAAAGTATAAAAATTCTAATATAGTTAGAACACCTGTGGACAATGTATTAATAGCATCTACAACACAAGCTTGTTCTCTAAGAACAATAGATGAACTAGATAGTATAAAAGCAGTAACAACAGAAGAACAGTATTGGACTATTAAAGAAATTAAAGATTTAATGAAAAATGGAAAGATACATTATGTTGGTTCAAATTTAGCACCAGATTATGAAAAAATAGTAGACTTAAATCCTGATTTAACTATAGTGAGTAGTGGCTTATCAGAAGCTGATACGAAATTTATTGACAAACTAAAAGAATTAGGGCTTAATTATGTTGTGGATAATGAATATAAAGAGCAAAATCCATTTGGAAGGATGGAGTGGACAAGCTTAATAGCTGCATTTTATGATAAAGAAGATATAGCTACTAGTGAACTAGATAAAACAGTACAAAGAATAGAAGAGGTAAGTAACAAAGTAAAAAATAAAACTAAGCCTAAAGTTGTATGGGCATCTGTATATGAAGGAAATGCTTATATAGCACCTAAAGACTCATATGTAGACAATATGATAAAAATGGCTGGTGGAATAAATGCATGTGCTTCAATAGATTCAAATGAAGGACGAGTGAGCATTGAGCAATTACATGAAGTTGCAAAGGATGCAGATATATTTGTATACTCATCAAGTTCAGATTATGCACCAAACTTAGATTATATAAAATCTAGTGCACCTATGTTGGCTGATTTGGATGTTGTAAAAAATGGAAACCTATGGGTGTTTGCTCCAGATTATTATCAATCAGTAGATAAGACAGACGAATTAATAGTAGATTTAGTTGAGATGTTTCACCCAGGAACTACAGGTGAAAAAATCAAACATTATATAAACTATGATAAATAGTATATAAGACGACACTAAAAGATAGGTTTTATAGAGTTTAGTTAATATAGTTTGATAAGAGGAGTATATAAATGGATTTTATCAATAAAATTAGAATAAAGAATACTATAGTATTTATAGCGCTAATTATAGGTATGATACTTACTTTTTTAGTGTGTGTAGCATTTGGTTCTGTAAAAATTGAATTTAAGGAAATAATAGATGTTGTATTAAGAGGTATGGATAATACAGAACATTATAAAATAATCTACAATATAAGAATCCCTAGAGTACTTGCAACTATGGTAGGTGGAGCCTGTCTAGCCGTATCAGGTATCTTACTACAGATATTTTTCAAAAACCCAATAGTTGAACCATATATATTAGGTGTATCTTCAGGTTCTACTTTGTCAGTAGCACTTATGATTTTGGGGGGGTATACATTGGGATTTGAAAGTATAAATTCAATGAGTATATTTGTGGCAGCATTTATAGGAGCTCTGATTGTAATGTCTATAGTCATTCTATTTGCAAATAAGGTAAAGAATATAACAACTCTTTTAATAATAGGAATTATGACTGGATATGTGTGTAGTGGTATAACAAATGTGTTACAATCATTTGCAAATAGTGAAAAATTAAAGGAATTTACTGTGTGGTCTATGGGGAGTTTTTCTGGATTTACATGGGAAAAGGTAGAAATACTTATAATAGTTGGTATGTTAGGTCTTTTGATGACTATCTTCATAATAAAACCTTTAAATGCTTTTTTACTGGGAGAAGAATATGCAAAAAGTATTGGTATAAATATAAAATTTTTTAGGGTTTTGATAGTATTTATATCTAGTATACTAGCTGCAATAGTATCAGCATTTGCAGGTCCTATAGGATTTATTGGACTTGCAGTACCACAAATTTCAAAATTGATATTTAAGACATCAGATAATAGAGTTTTAATACCAGTGGTAATATTTTTAGGAAGTATAGTTACAGCTCTTTGTGATTTGATATCAAGAGTAATTTTATCACCAGTAGAATTACCAATAAGCACTATAACATCTTTATTAGGAGCTCCAATTGTAGTGATGCTATTGATGAAAAGGAAGGATAGGACTTAGATATGTTGAAAACTAATAATTTAAGTGTAGGATACAATAACAAAGTAGTTGTAAGTGATATAAATATAGAAGTAAAAAATGGAGAAATACTATGTCTTTTGGGAAGTAATGGAGCTGGAAAAACTACCCTATTGAGGTCCTTATCTAAACTTATAACACCAATAAAAGGTGAGATATATTTGAATGATATAGATGTAAATCATATATCCAGAAAAGAATTATCAAAAAAAATGGCTTTAGTACTTACAAATAGATTATTAGGTGACTTAATGACTGTACAAGATATAGTCAATATAGGAAGGTATCCGTATACAGGATTTTTTGGGAGTCTATCTAAAAAGGATTTAATAATGGTAGACGAAGCATTGGAGTCTGTAGATGCATTACATTTAAAAAAAAGATATTTTGATGAACTAAGTGATGGAGAAAAACAAAAGGTGTTGGTTGCAAGAGCTCTCGTTCAAGAACCAGAAATAATTATATTGGATGAGCCGACAACTCATTTGGATATAAAACATAGATTGGAACTCATAAACATACTAAAGAAACTAAGTAAAGAAAAGTTAATATCAGTAATACTTTCACTACATGAAATAGACATAGCATTAAAAAGTTGTGATAAGGTTGCTCTTATAAAAAATAATAAAGTCATAGCTTATGGTCAACCTGAAGATGTAGTAGATGAGGATATTATAAATTCGCTTTATGAGTTGGATGATAAAAATTTTAATAGTCTTTTAGGTGCAGTAGAAATTAGTAATAAATCTAAAAATGAAGTTTTTATAATTGGTGGTGGTGGTAAAGCAACTCCAATTTATAGAGCTTTTACTAAAAAAGGTATAGGTCTATACTCTGGAATAATACATGAAAATGATATTGATTATGAAATTGGTAGAACTATGGGCATAAAGATGTTTACAGAAAAGCCATTTGAGTTGATAAGCGATGAGAGTTTCGATTTGGCCATTAAGAGCCTAAGTAACTCTAAGGTTATAATAGATACTGGATTTAATGTAGGTGAAATAAACAAAAGGAATATAGATATTATAAAAGAGGCTTTGAAGTTAAATAAAAAAGTTTATTCTTTTAGAAATAGAGATGAGAGTCATAAGTATTATAATAATCTGTACAATAATATAGAATATATAGATAAAGTTTCCCAAATAGTAGATAGTATTAATATGAATAATTTACTATAACCTTCAAAATAAAATGTACTTGTGAAATATAAAAAGTGGGTGTCTCAAAGTGAACTGTTTAGTTCATGAGGCACTCTTTTTTGTATGAAATCAAATATATTTTCATCATTTCAACAATGAAAAAAGGTCTATCTCTATTTAGGCGCACACCCACAAGGAAGTAATTTGATATTTGCAGGGCAGCATAGCAGTTCGCTATGCTGTTCTGCTTTTTCTTTGCCATTCAATGGTTTGTGCGTCCTTGTCCTGCTCCAACTCCTCGATGAAGTTCCACACAATTTGGATTTTCTGTCAGCGGTGTCCGCTGGACTTGTCGGGGGCGTGGACGATTATCTTTTTCACAAACTCGTTGACGACGGTGGGCGTCAACTCCTTGATACCCACATACTTGCAGATAATGGCGGCGAAGCTGTTAAAATCGGCTCTGTCCTGCTCGTAAGTATCAACGGCGGTTTGCTCCGCATTGACATACTCCTCCGTCAGTTCCTTTTACTCCGTTTCATAATCGGCAGACAGCTTTAGAAATCTCTCATGGGAAATCGCGCCCGATATGTCGTCCTCATAGATGCGCTTGAAAATGCGGTCAAGTTCCGCAATGCGCTTCTTTGCCTGTTCCAACTCTTTCCTGCGCTGCTTTACCGCCTTTTCCGTTTCCTCAAAACGCTGCTTCTGTACCACCATGCGGAAATCGTCGGCGTTGTCTATGAACATTGCCGTTACATCGAATATCCGACGCAGTACAAATAGATTTAGCGTTTCTTCCAGTGTATAGTGCATGGTACAGTCGCCCGTGTTGCTCTTGTACCTTGCACAGCGGTAACAATCCTGTTCCGGGGTCATGTTCTTTCCTGTTGCAAAATGAAGCTTGCTCCCACAGTTGGCGCAGTACAGCAGCCCGGAGAAAAGCCCTTGCCGTTCCGCTTGCTTTGCGGGGCGGCGTTTGTTCGCCCGTAATTCCTGTACCCGTTGCCATACCTTTTCATTGACAATAGCGGGCTGCGTGTTAGGAAATATCCGCATATTTTCGGGTGCATTGTTCAGCAGCTTTGCAATCTGCATGGGTCCTTTCCCATCTACGCACAGCGCTTAACAACTTCGGCGGCTTCCTCGTCCACAATCCACTGTTTCTTGTCCTCCGGGTCTTTCCCGTTTCCGCAAGCCCTATCACCTCATTCCAGCCGGGTCTATCGAAAGTTACTCCCGATACTCCATCGTCAATGAAAACAAGGGATTTGGAAAGCCGTTTTCCGTCGCATATTTGAGCAGGATTTTCTTCTGATTGGCTATGCTGTTGCTCTCACTGTCAAGCGCGTCCTCTTGACTTAATCGGGCATGAGGAAATTTCTAAAATGCCAAATGAAAAGCAGATTTTGGACAAAAAAAGGCAGATACCAACTTAGTTAGTTAGTATTTGCTCTACGCATATCAAAACCTAAATGCGATTATTGTAGCCCCATTCACACATTCCGTCAAGTATGGGAATTAAAGATTTTCCCCATTCTGTTAAGCTGTACTCAACCTTTGGTGGGATTTGTGGATATTCTTCTCTATGAACAAGCATATCCGCTTCAAGTTCTTTCAATGTCACACTCAAAGTTTTATAAGAAATTTCGCCAATATACTTTTTCATTTCGTTAAAACGTACTACGCCAAATTCCATAAGCGTGTATAGAATTGTCATTTTATATTTTCCGTTTATCAGTGATAGTGTGTAACTGAAACCCGTTGTGCCTAAGCATTCTTTTGATATGCAGCGCTCGCTCATTTTACACTCCCCTTTGGGTAAGTATATAGCATAAATGTGCGTACTTGATTTACTTTTAATTCTCGCTATAATCATAGTATAAGCAATGAAAAAAGTCAACATCAAAACAGATTGGAGTTGTGAGTATGAGTAAGAAAATTGTTGTTATCTCTGGAAGTCCAAGAAAGAACGGCAACAGCTTTGCCATGACAGACGCTTTTATCAAAGCGGCAGAAGAAAAAGGTCATTCTGTCACAAGATTTGACGCTGCCTTTGCAAACGTTCGCGGGTGCCATGCTTGTGAAACTTGTTATCGAACAGGCAAGCCTTGTAGCTTTGATGATGATTTCAATGCTATTGCTCCCGCAATTTTAGAAGCTGACACGATTGTTTTTTCAATACCCGTCTATTGGTACTCTATTCCGGCACAAATCAAAGCGATTATTGATAAACTGTTTTCTTTTGTGATTGGAGGCAAAGATATTGCCAGCAAAAGCTGCGCTCTGATTGCGTGTTGTGAGGAAGATGATATGTCGGTATTCGATGGTGTTCGCGTTCCTATTGAGCGTTCTGCCGCATTGATGAAATGGGGAATGGTTGGAGAGGTATTAGTCCCTGGAGTGCTGAACATCGGTGATATTGAAAAGACAGACGGCTGTAAAAAGGCGATTGCACTTGCAGAAAATATTTAGGAGGTTATGTTTATGAGCAAGAAAATCATTATTTTGAATGGAAGTCCTCGCAAATCGGGAAATACGGCAGCACTAACAGACGCCTTTACAAAAGGCGCAGAGGAAGCGGGAAATCAGGTTACAGAGTTTTTCCTTGACGGAATGAATATTAAAGGCTGCAAAGGTTGCTTTGGCGGCGGGAAAAATTGCGACAGTCCTTGTGTTCAACAAGACGAGATGAGTAAAATCTATCCTCTTTACAAAGAAGCGGACATTGTTGTTCTCGCTTCCCCCTTATACTATTGGTCGATAAGCGGACAGCTAAAAACGACTTTCGACAGATTATTTGCCATAGCCGAATGTGATTCTAATTATCGCAATCCAAAAAAGAACTCGGTACTGATTATGGCGGCAGAAGGATATGGTTTTGAAGAAAGTGAATATTGGTATGACAGGCTTGAAAAACATATTGGTTGGAGAAGTCTTGGAAAAGTGCTTTGTGGCGGCGTAATGGCGATTGGCGATATTAAAGGAAACGAGAAATTGGAGGAAGCGAGGAAGCTCGGTGCTTCTATTCAATGAAGTGGAACAACATTTAAGGACGCGCCTTATCAAGGGATAGACATTTTAAGGAAATCAGAGCAATGGCTGTTATGCCCTGTTTGTGGCAACAAAACCCGGCTAAAACTTCGGAACGATACAGCACTCGAAAACTTTCCCTTGTATTGTCCTAAATGCAAACAGGAAACACTAATCAATGTTCAACAAATGAATACGTCAGTTATCAAAGAGCCAGACGCAGAGCCGATAACCTATGAGCAGGTACTCATGGTTATCGGCTCTTTACATATCTAAAATCAGAACCGCTGTTTTCCTTTTTAGAATGGATTTACGTAGGGCGTATTAAAGTCGCGCTTCTTAAAGGACACGGCGGTATCGAGGAGGTATCACCATGTCTGTTTATATTTGCTTTGCTCTGCCTAACGGCTGCTTATCAAAAAAAAGCCTATTCCTGTCTATAGGATATTGCGGCTATCAAGTGGAACTCACACATCATTATATATTGCCTTATTACATCATATAGCATAACCGCCCGTTCAGTTTTGCGCTCACAGGCGGTTCTTGTTATAGCCCTCATTCCAAACGGAAAGGGGGTGAACATGATGTTATCCACAGAGTACAGAGAGCGCACTGAACGCCGGTTTCACGCATTTTGCAAAGTCGTATTGCACAATGAAACCTGTAATTATTACAGGAACAGGACACGAAAGGCGCAGTATGAAATATCCTTTGAGTATCTGCACAAAAATACTTCTTTTGCGCCGTACAGCATGGACGAATACTTTGTCTTGCAGGACAAGCTGACTGTCTTTGCAGTCAACGGGCAGACGGTAATCGTTGACAGCGAAAAGTTGGCAAAAGCCTTGTTGTGCCTATCGGAACGGCGGCGGGAAATTATCCTTATGCGCTTCTGCAATTAAAAGATAAGCAGATTGCGGCGTTATTGGGGAAACCGCGCACAACAGTCAACTATCAGAAAAACGCAGCATTGAAACAGTTGCGTACAGAAATGGAGAAGAATGATGAAGAATAGCAAATACAACCTTGCTCCCTATGAAGTGATTGAAAGAGCAATCACAGGAGATACCGCCGCGCTCCTTGAGGTGCAGGAACGGCACAAAGCCTACATAGGCAGATTAAGCAGAGGGAACGCCGATATGCAAGAGCAATTAAATGAGAAGCTACTTATGGAGGTTTTAAAGTTCCGACTGGACTATCAGCCGCCGCGTAAGTAGCAAAGCCATGAAAAACCGTCAAGGGTCAAAATGAACGGCTGCGCCGCCCTTGACGGTTTTCCATGTCCTTGCTATGGGGTAATCAAGAGGGCGCAAACGGATAGACCGCTTGCCCCTCTCGAAATTATGGGGTTCTCCGTCACGCAATAGAGGTTAACCTGTATTTATACGGCTTTACAAAGGCATAATGAGGGTGGGTAAGGGTTTTATACTCGTACCCCTCAAAATGGCGTTCTACTACGTAACAATTTCATGTATGGCAGCGTGTTAAGGGCATAGAAAAGACGAGCAAAAAGCGTTATGCTTCTCACTCGTCTTTCGCAGCAACCTTGTTTGTCAGCCGTTAAGTTAGTTTGTTCTCATTACTTCCTTATCGACTGTTGCCTTTTGAGACAGCCCCTTTTTTTATCATTTATGTATTTTATATATGTCATTATAAAAAGAAGTTACTTTACAAATAACCTATAGCTTCCTCTCTAGTTAAAAAAAAGTGAATTCCTGTAGTTGATTCTTTCCATCTATTTTCATTAAAATCTTCAGCTACAATCGTTTCTCCTACTCTATATATAAAATTTTCATCAGCATATGCACGAGCACTTTTAAAAGATTCTTTACCATCTATACTTGTAATTGACAGTACTTTTGCTTTATTGCATCTACAAGCATTTGATGTAGCAGATACTCTTTTTGCGTCACTAGGTATTAATAATTGTACCATTCTAAAATTAAAACATTTTTTATAGCCTATAAATGCTCCTGTTTCAGGACAGTACAATTTAAAAAAACGAGTACTTTCATCTGATATTACTCCATCCAAAGTAGCACATTCTAAATTGGAGTTTTCTAAATTAGTTCCTCTTATGTCTGAGTTAGATAAATCACAAAATCTAAAATTAGCACCACTTAAGTCTGCTTTTTTTAGTATGGAGTTTTTTAGTGAACAATTTGAAAAATAAGAGTTGTTAAAATTAGAATTTTCTAAATCGGCCTCTTCTAAGTTTAAATCAATAAGGTCAGACCATGAAAAATCAATATTACTTAAACAGTATCCTTTTAAATCCATATTTTCTAACTTTACTTCTCTTAAATCTGCTCTTTCTCCATCATTATTGTTCTTAAGCCATTGGTAATGTTTTTTAAGTATTTTTTTAAGTTCTTGTTTGGAGATATCTCTCATAAAAATCACCTTCATGAATTTATTTTTATACCTTTAGTAGCAAAATAGATATATATTTAATTATATAACAATAAATAAAAAACTTCTAAATAATATATAAAATATCATCTTTAAAATACTTTTTTTCAATATATTAGAATATATTTTTAGACTATTTAGAGATAATGTGCATTTTTAAACATGTCATAATAAGCTTGTATTGTTTTATCTTTGAGCTGATAAAAATTTCTTTAAACAAAAATAATATCAGTTATACAATAATAAAAGTTTAGATATAAAAAAATTTGTGTATATACTATATGTAGTATATAATAGATAAAGCACTGACTATATGTAGTGCTTTTGTTTTTTTAAAATACTTATTATATTTATAAGATTATATGTTATTTATAAAATTCAAACTGATAAGGACTAAAAGAAATAATAGGCAAATTAAATGAAATTATAGCACAAGATTATGTTAAAAGGACGGTAAATAATGAATTGGATAGAGCTTAACAATCAAGTGATAATTAAAAATGAACAAGGTAAGTATCAACTGGAAAAGGACAAGGAAGCCTTAAGTAGTTACATAGAAGAGTTTATAAAACCAAAGTTGAGAAGATTTAATGACTTAGAAGAAAGATTAAAGTACTTAATGGATGAAGGTTATTATTCAGAAGAAGTAATAAATAAGTATAGCATGGATTTTATTAAAAAAATGTATAAGTTTATTGAGAAATATCAGTTTGAATTTCAATCATATATGAGTGCAAATAAATTTTATCAAAATTATGCATTAAAAAGTAATGATGGAAAAGAAATATTAGAAACATATAATGAGAAAGTATTAATTGTAGCTTTAACATTAGGAAATGGTGATGAGAGTCTAGCTATGAGTTTGACAGATAAAATAGTAAAACAAGAGTTTCAACCAGCTACACCGACATTTTTAAATGCTGGAAGAAAAAGAGCTGGAGAGATGGTATCATGTTTTTTATTATCTGTAGAAGATAGTACAGAAGGCATATCATATGCTATATCTTCATCAAATCACTTATCAAAGATTGGTGGAGGAGTTGCACTAAATTTATCTAAACTTAGAGCATCAGGTGAATCTATAAAAGATATAGAAGGTGCAGCTGGAGGGGTTGTTGGTGTAGCCAAAATGTTGGAGCAATCCTTTAGTTATTTTAATCAAATGGGAGCTAGACAAGGCTCTGGGGCAGTTTATCTTACTGTATTCCATCCTGACTTTGAATTATTGATGGATACAAAAAAGATAAATGCAGATGAGAAAATAAGACTTGCTACATTATCACTAGGAGCTATAATACCAGATAAATTTATGGAGTTGGCAGAAAAAAATGAAGTAGCATATGCTTTTTATCCTCATACTGTGTACAAGAAATATGGAATTTCTCTTGATGAGATAGAAATGAATGAATGGTATGATAAGTTGGTTAGTGATGATGATATAAGAAAAAAAGAAATAAATCCTAGACAGATGTTGACTAAAATAGCACAGATGCAACAAGAAAGTGGATATCCATATGTAGTATACATAGATACAGCTAATAGAGAACATACGTTAAAAGATGTTGGAATGGTTAAGATGTCTAACTTGTGTTGTGAGATATTTCAATATCAGACACCCTCACAAATAGAGGGTTATGGAGGCAAAAATGAATGGGGACAAGATATAAGTTGTAACCTAGGTTCTTTAAATATAGCCAATGTTATGGATAATAAGACTATAGAAAGTACGGTTGAGACAGCAATAAGAGCACTGTCTTTTGTAGCAGATAGTACAGATATAAAGCCAGTACCAACAGTAAGTAACAGTAATAGTAAGTCTCATTCTATAGGATTGGGGGCTATGAATTTACACGGATATTTAGTAAGAGAAAATATTTTGTATACTTCAGAAGATGCTATAGATTTTGCTAATGTATTTTTTGCAATGGTTAGATATTATTCAATTAAAACATCAATGAAAATAGCTATAGAAAAAAATCAAACCTTTGAAGGATTTGATAAATCAGAATATGCTAAAGGAAGAAAAAGTAAAGTACTATCAAAATATTATAAGAAGTCTTATTTACCTAAGTCAGATAGGGTGAAGTCGTTATTTGAAGGTATACATATACCTACAAAAGAAGATTGGATAAGTTTGTTAGATGAAGTAAAAGAAAAAGGTATATATAATGCGTATTTGATGGCAGTAGCACCAACTCAAAGCATTAGTTATGTTCAAAATGCTACATCAAGTATAATGCCAATTACTGAACAAGTGGAAGTAAGAACGTATGGAGATTCTACTACAATATATCCAATGCCATTTTTAACAAATGATAATATGTTGTATTATCAATCAGCATATAGAATGGATATGAGAAAAGTTATAGATTTAGTAGCAACAGTTCAACAACATGTTGACCAAGGTATATCCACGACACTATTTGTTACAGATGAAAAGACAACTAGGGATATAGCTAGACATTACATATATGCATATAAAAAAGGTCTGAAAAGTTTATATTACACAAGAACAAAGATGACAAGAGACACTCACGAGTGTCTAGTATGTTCAGTATAGGGAGAGAAGTATATGACATTTAATTTACATAAAATACATAATGCAGTTAACTGGAATAGAGAAGAAGATGGATTTACACAGGCTTTTTGGGAACAAAATGTAAAACAATTTTGGCTTCCTGAAGAAATATCTGTTTCTAAAGACATCAAGGTATGGAATGAACTAAGTGATAAAGAAAAAGAGTTATATAAAAAAGTATTGGGTGGATTAACATTATTGGATACAAAACAGGGGAATAATGGAATTCCATCTATGATGAGTTTAACAGAAAACTTACAAAGAAAAGCTGTCTTGTCTTTTATGGGGACTATGGAAGAAATACATGCAAAAAGTTATTCTTCTATATTTATGACTCTACTTTCTAACTCAGAAATAGATGAGTTGTTTGAATGGATAGAAACAGAACCAACGTTACAAAGAAAGGCTGATTTAGTTTTAGCTCAATATGAAAATACTACAAATCAAGAGGGGTTATACTTATCAATGGTTACAAGTGTATTTTTAGAGAGTTTTTTGTTTTATTCAGGATTTTTTTATCCATTGTATCTATCTGGTCAAGGAAAAATGGTAGCTAGTGGAGAAATAATATCACTTATTCTTAGAGATGAGTCTTTACATGGTAAATACATAGGATTGCTTGCACAAGAAATATACGATTCATTTGATGTAATTGATAAGGAAATATTAGAAGAGAAGATGTATTCTATACTTTATAGTCTTATGGAGAATGAGATAGAGTACACAAATGTTATATACAGAGAAAGTGGGCTTGAAAAAGAGGTCGTAAATTTTTTGAAATACAATGCAAATAGAGCTTTAGAAAATCTAGGATTTGAAAAGCTATATACTGTAGGTGATATAAATTCAATTGTATTAAATGGTCTTAGTACTGAAACTAAAACACATGATTTCTTTTCAACTAAAGGGAATGGATACCAAAAAGGAGTATATGAGGAATTAGAAGATGAAGATTTTATAATATAATTTATAAATTATGACAGACTGTTGTCACTTTTAGAATGATAATATCAATGTATAAAATATATATACGGAGGTATTTTTTATGAAATATGAATGGAGAAAAAGAGATAAAGAGTTGTATTTGCCTAAGAGGAATCCTGTAATAATTGAAGTACCAGAGCAGAAATTTATCATGTTAAAAGGGAATGGAGACCCAAATTCTAAAGCATTTACTGAAGCAATAGGAGTACTTTATTCTTTGGCATATGCAATAAAAACCATGCCTAAAAAGGGAATTTTACCAGAAGGGTATTTTGATTATACTGTTTTTCCTTTAGAAGGTATATGGGATAAGGGAGAAAAAAGCAAATGCTTAGATATGCTTATTAAAGAAGATTTAATTTATACTATAATGATACGTCAACCAGATTTTGTTACACAAGACTTGTTAAATAAAGCTGTTGATATAGTAAAAAAGAAGAAACCACATAATCTTCTTGAAAAAGTTAACTTTGGGTCTATTAATGAAGGTCTGTGTGTTCAAATGCTTCATATAGGCTCATATGATAATGAACCAGAAAGCTTTGATATTATGAATGAATTTTGTAAAAAGAATAAATTTATAAGAAAATCTTATATACATCGTGAAATTTATATAAGTGATGCCAGAAAAGTATCGCCTGAGTCATTGAAGACTGTTTTACGTTTTGAAGTAGAAAGGGAAGTATAGATATTTTTGATAATTTATTTATAAAAGTTATAAAAAGTGAAGTCTAAATAGACTTCATTTTTTGATGTAGTTTCAAGATTCGAGTTGATATCTCATAAGATTTCTAAATTTTTCTAATTTTATTAGTATTATTATCAAATATTAATACTAATTATGTACATATCATTATATAATATTTATAGATTATTACATAGGTAGATTACTAGCAATATGTGTATATTATTATTTAAAATAAATTGAATATGCTATTTAACATTTTAATTGAAATAGTAAAAAAATGTAGATAAATATTATTTTATTAAGAAAAAATTAGCATATTGACAAAATTTAAGTGCTCATTTAAACTAGTAATTGATAATAATATTCAATATTAAATAATAGGAGGAGCTATGAATAAATATCTTCTAATAAATCCAGTGGCAGAAAGAATGTATGGGGAAAAGTTTCATATTATCAAAGAGAATTTGATAAAAAAAGGGTACATAATGGCTGAATGTGAACCACAATTGGAATTTGTAAAGAGGCAGTACAGAGAATATGTAAAACAGACTGAAAATACAATGTTGGATTGTAGATGTCCAGAAAGTATAAATCTTTTAAAAAGAAATAATTTGATAGATAGTTTTGAAGTACCTATGATAGAGCCAATACTAGTAAGGACTTGTAGGGTTTTATACGATAAATATATAAAAAGTAAAGATGATATGTTGATAGTAACCTGTCCATGTACACAATTAAGGGATTTTGCAAGTGAAAAATTCAAGGATAAGAGTAATGCTATATTTTATACATGGAAAGAGTTTGCTGAACAAGAAGGTATAAAATCACTTGGAAAAATAGATGAATCTCCAATTCCATTAGGATATTTCAAAGACACTTTTGAAAAAGTTCTTGAAGTATCTAGTGAAGATGAAATATTAAGTGAGATACAAAAAATAAGAAATGACTCTGAAACTAAGTATGATATAGTAGAAATGTTTTATTGTAAAGATGGATGTAATAATGGAGATGGTTTATAAATGGTCAATAAATTTAATAATAAGTTTTTAAGTCTAGTAAAAAGTGTTTTGATATTTTTCGTAATTATTGTATTATGGAAAATTACAAATTATCTTGGTATTTGGAGTGACTATATATTACCATCGCCTGAAAAGGTGTATAGTACATTTTTAAATATGATAAGTGATGGTTCAATATTTATTAATGTATATGCAAGTATGAAAAGAGTTTTGATAGGGTTTACAATAAGCACTGCTATAGGTGTACCTTTAGGAATATTATTTGGAATTTACAGTGGAGTATATGAATATTTTAAATCCCTGATAAATTTTTTAAGAAATACACCACCACTTGCTTTAATACCAATGCTAATACTGTGGTTCGGTATAGGTGAAGAATCAAAGATAATTATTATAGTCTTGGCATCTTTTTTCCCAATCTTTACAAGTACATTGAAGGGGATTAGGAATTGTGATTCAAAACTAATTGAGGTAGGTAGAGTATTTGAGCTTTCAAAGCTTCAGATAATATTTAAAATAATCATACCTAATGCTATCCTTGATATTGCAGTTGGGCTAAAGTTAGCTCTTGGATATAGCTTTAGGGCGATTATTGGGGCAGAACTTGTAGCAGCTTCATCTGGTCTTGGATACTTGATATCTGATGGAAAAGAAATGTCTAGGACAGATGTTGTTATTGTAGGTATAATCGTAATTGGACTTTTAGGAATAATTACAGATTACATATTTTCAATTATTGTTAAGAAGGTGAGTAAGGGAAAGATGGTGGAAGCATATGAATAATTTAGTATGTAATTCTGGTTATATAATCAGAAATTTATCTAAAAGTTATGAAGTTGACAATGAAGAACATGTAGTTCTTAGTGATATTTCTTTGAACATAGATAGAAACCATATAACAGTAATTTTAGGTGAAAGTGGTTGTGGAAAGACTACCTTACTTAGAGCAATTGCATCACTTGAAGATATAAATAGTGGTGAAATTAAATTTGTTAATGATAATAAAGAGTATAGACCTAATGTTGGTTTTGTGTTTCAAGAGAGCAGATTGATGCCTTGGCTAAATGTAAGTGAAAATATAGCCTTTCATAATCAACGAAAAAATACTATTTTAAATAAGATGCTTAGAAAATTCAAACACCAGAAAAGTATTATTAGCAAAGGTATAAATAGTAATTTTAGAGGCTTAGAAAACCATGATAATTTGAATAAATTAAATAGACTTAATAAGAAAAGTCATATTGATGTAGAAAAATATCTTAAGATGATGAACTTGCAGAAATTCAAAAACTCTTATCCAAATGAATTATCAGGAGGTATGGCACAGAGAGTAAGTATAGCTAGAGCTCTTTATTTTAATCCAGACATGTTGTTTATGGACGAGCCTTTTTCGGCATTAGACTATTTTACGAGAATTGATATGCAAAATGAAGTTATAAGGATACATAAATCAACTAATAAAGGTGTAATATTTGTAACTCACGATATTGATGAAGCATTAAAGATAGGCAAGAAAATAGTTGTTTTTACAGACGAAAGAAAAATAAAAGAATTTAATATAGAAGATGATTATAATAGAGATTTAACTTCAGATTACTATATTAAATTAAAAAAAGATATTTTAATGACAATGAAATCAAATAAAGGCATTTAAAGAAATTAATAATATTTTAAGGAGTAGAGTAAATGAAATTAAAAAAACTATTGGTAGGTATAACTATATTAACACTTGCAACAGCATCTTTAGCTGGATGTGCTAAAAAAAATGACGGGGAAAAACTTTCAGAAATAAATTTAACTTATGTAAAATCGCCACTAAATGTTCCCTCCATAATTCAAAAACAGGATGACTTATTTGGAAAAGAGTTTAAAAAGGATAATATAAAAGTTAATTTCCATGAAATTACTACAGGTCCAGAGCAAACACAGGCTTTAGCTGCTGGAGAAATAGATTTTTTACATGCATTAGGTGGTACATCAGCCTTGATAGCTGCGTCTAATGGAGTGGAGTTAAAGATACTAAATACTTATAGTAGGTCACCAAAAGGATTTATGATTTTGACGGATAATGATTCAATAAAATCGGCAGCAGATTTAGCAGGTAAGAAAGTAGCAGGACCAAAAGGGACTATATTACATCAGGTACTAATTGCAGCACTTGATAAAGACGGATTAAGTATGGATGATGTGGAATTTGTTAATATGGGTATTCCAGAGGCATCAGCAGCTCTTTCTGATGGTAGTGTAGATGCTGCATTGATTGCTGGACCAGCAGCTCTTAAAGCTATGAAGTCAGGTAGTAAACTTGTAGCAAATGGCGAAGGTTTAGTAGATGGTATAATAGTAACTGCTGTTAGTACAGATTTTGCTGAGAAACATCCAGAAATAGTTGAAAGATTTATGAAGGTTGAAAAAGAAACTTTAGAATATGTAAATAGTAATTTTGATGAAGCTATGGAAAAAGTAGCCAAAGAAGTTGATTTAAGCCTTGAAGAAACTAAGGAGCTATATACTTGGTATGATTTTAGTTTGGATATAACAGATAAAGACATATCTTCTCTTGAAGATACACAAGACTTCTTAATAAAAAATAAGTTACAAGAGAAAAAAGTAAACATAAAAGAATTAATCTATAATACTAAGTAGAAATTATGCTAAAATAATACTAAGTAAAAAATATGATAAAAGTTTAAGTTACCTTATTAAGGTAACTTTTTCTATTTTTTTCTATTTTAAGTTAGTAATTTGAATCTATTTTAGAATGATTAGTTGATAATAAAAGAGTACCTTTTAGAGAATTTTATTAAGATTTCTAATAATATAGTTGTATCTGTTAAGTCAGCAATTGTAAAGTTAGTAATATGATTAACTTACATATTAAGTAAGAAGATTAGGATATATTAAAATCAACTGTTGCATGATAAGTAAAAAGGTATATTAGGAGGGATTATATGAGTTATAAAGTATATATTGTGGAAGATGATATATCAATAAGTACATTACTCAAAGATTATATTGAGAAATATGGATTTGAAGTGATTGTCGAAGAAAACTTTGATAATATAATGATTACATTTGAAAGTTTTAAGCCAGACTTAGTGCTATTAGATGTGAATTTACCTAAATTTGATGGTTTCTACTGGTGTAGATGCATTAGACAAAAGTCGAATTTGCCTATAATTTTTATATCAGCTAGAGATGGTAGTGTAGACCAGATTAGAGCTTTAGAAAGTGGAGCAGATGATTATATAACGAAGCCTTTTTATTATGATGTAGTAATGGCAAAGATAAAGAGTCATATAAGAAGGGTATATGGTGAATATTCACCTAAAATAGATGAAAGAATAGTGGAATTAGATGGATTAAGGTTTTATCCAGAAAGGTTGGAACTAGAACTACATGGTAAGAATCTAATTATAACTAAAAAAGAAGGTATATTGATTGAATGTCTTATCAAAAGATACCCAAAGGTAGTAAGTAGAGATTATCTCTTAGAAAAGATATGGGATGATATTGAATTTGTAGAAGAAAATACTTTAAATGTGAATGTTAGCAGGATAAGAAAAAGATTTGAGGAATTAGGTATAGATAATGCTGTTCAGACTGTACGGGGGTTAGGATATAAATTAAATAAAAATTGGTAAGGAGAAAGTATGAAATTTTTTTTAAAAGATTGTAAAGGTTATATTTTTGTATATTATATAGGGATAATTATGACAATTATTTACTGTAATCTTATGAAATTTATTAGTTTTGGAGAGAGTTTATATATTCTTTTATTTAGTTCTTTTATATTGTTATGTTTTTTAATATATAAATACTATAAAAATAGAGAAGTATATAATCTGTTTGAAAAAGGCATACATTCTTTGGAGGAATCATTTTTATATTTAGGAAATTCTTTCTTGGGGAGAAGTATATCAGTTATTTTAAAACAACAACATAAATTGTATCAATCAATGATACAAGAACATAAAAAGATACATAGTGAACATTTAACTTTCATCAACCAGTGGATTCATCAGATGAAAACACCAATATCAGTTATAAGTCTTCAGCTTCAAGAGTATGAGGGAGAAGAAGTGACTGAAAATATAAGAGAAGAGATAGATAGATTAAATAAAGGTCTAGATATGGCCATGCATTTTGCAAGGGCAGATAATTTTCAGAAAGACTTTGTGGTTGAAAAGGCCAGATTGAATGAAATTGTATCTGGTATTGTAAATGAAGAAAAGAGGTTATTTATAAAAAATGGAATGATTCCTAAGATTCAAATAGACAAATTTACTTATGTTTATACAGATATAAAATGGATGAAATTTATAATAAGTCAATTGATTACAAATGGGGTGAAATATTCTAAAGGTTATAGTAACTATCTAACCATAAAATCTGAAGAAAATAATAAATATGTAGTTTTAAGCATAATAGATGAAGGGATTGGGATTGTTTCTAAAGATATAAAAAGAGTATTTGACCCATTTTTTACAGGGGAAAATGGTCGTAAGTTTGGAGAGTCTACAGGTATGGGACTTTATCTAGTAAAAAAAGTATGTGATGATTTAGGTCATAGAGTCAGTATAAAATCAGAAATAGGAAAAGGTACAGAAGTTTCAATAATCTTTAATAAAGACGATATAAATCATCTGTTACAATAAGTTCTTAATTGATTATACTTTTTTATTAATTTATATATTATTTATTGAATGATATATTTATAGTTAGATAATCTAATTTTAAGAGAATTTATTTGCAAACCTTACATAGATGTAAGGTTTGTGTAATGTTTGAAGATAGTTAAATTTTCTAATCTAAATTACAATTAATATAAGAAATAACATAAGAGAAATAACATAAAAAAATAAATTTTGTAAAAAAGAAAGGATGTTTATTGATGAGTTTGGATGTTATTTTTATATTGAAATCAATCATAATAGCTATAGTAGAGGGGCTTACGGAATTTATTCCAGTTTCATCTACTGGTCATATGATTTTGGTTGGAAATTTAATAGATTTTAAGGGGCAATTTGCTGAAATGTTTGAGGTTGTAATACAACTTGGAGCTATATTAGCAGTAGTGGTACTTTATTGGAAAAAGATAAAAGATAGTGTTATAGAATTTTTTAAGTTTATGTTTACTGGAGGAAAAGAAGGAAAGACTGGTTTTAGATTTGGAATAAATGTAATTATAGGTTGTATACCATTTGCGATTGTAGGAGTTCTATTTTACGACAATATAAAATCATTGTTTAATTTACAATCTGTAATTATAGGATTTATAGTTGGTGGAATTTTATTACTAGTAGTAGAAACTTTGTTTAGAAAAAAGAATCATTCTACAGATAATATAGATAAAATTACTCCAGTACAAGCCTTGAAGGTTGGTACATTACAAGTTTTATCTGCATGGCCAGGTATGTCAAGAAGTGCATCTACTATTATGGGTGGATGGATAGCAGGACTTAATTCTCCTATAGCAGCTGAGTTTTCTTTCTTTTTAGCTGTACCAGCGATGGTTGCTTCTTCAGGAAAGGATTTATTTGAATTTGATTACTCAATAATGACACCAACATTGTGGATTGCTTTAGTAGTTGGATTTATAGTAGCTTTTATTGTATCAATAATAGTTATGGAAAAATTTGTGGAGTTTTTAAAGAAAAAACCAATGAGAGTATTTGCTATATATAGAATAATTATGGGTATAGTACTTGCTGTATTAGCTTTTACTAACATAATTAGTATATAGATTAAAATGTATTTATTATCTACAAAAACTAGCTAACTAATATAAATAATAATTAACAGTTAGATATATATGTTATTTCAAAAATTAGATTAGGAAGGATAGTTAAATAATGAAAATTTTAACTGTAAATAATTTAAGTAAAGTATATGGTAAGAAAATAATTTTTAACGCATTAAATGATATAAATTTTAGTATAGAGGATGGAGAGTTTGTAGGAATTATGGGTCCATCTGGTAGTGGAAAAACTACTCTTTTAAATATGATTTCTACTATTGACAAACCAACTACAGGAACTATGGAACTAAAAGGAAAGAATCCTCTATTGTTAAAAGGTGAAGAACTTGCATTGTTCAGAAGAAGAGAGTTAGGTTTTGTATTTCAGGATTTTAATTTACTGGATACATTAACCATAGGAGAAAATATAGTATTGCCATTGACATTAGATAAGGTCAGTGTAAAAGAGCAAGATGAGAGATTGAATGAAGTATCTAAAATTTTAGGAATAAAAGATTTATTAGAAAAAAGAACTTTTGAAGTTTCAGGTGGTCAAGCTCAGAGGACTGCTATTGCTAGAGCATTAATTAACAAACCATCAATACTTTTAGCAGATGAACCAACAGGTAATTTAGATTCAAAGTCGTCAAAGACTGTAATGGAGCTATTTCAAAAGATAAATAAAGAAAATAAGGTTACTACTATGATGGTAACTCATGACCCATTAGCAGCAAGCTATTGTAGTAGAATTTTATTCATAAAAGATGGAGCTATATATAATGAAATATATAAGGGAAGTAGTAGAGAGCAGTTTTATCAAGAGATAATGGATATACTTACATTATTGGGAGGAGATAATTAATGAATATAAAACAGTTTGCTATTAATAATATTTCAAGAAATATTAAAGCATATTTAGGATATTTAGCAAGTATTATTATATCATCTTCACTACTATTTTCTTTTATCATGTTTACAAGTCATCCAAATTTAGATATATCTCAATTTCCTGATTATTTAAAGGAGGGACTTAAGATGAGTAAAATAATTGCATATTTATTTTTGTTCTTCTTTGTATTTTATTCAGTTAGTGTATTTCTTAAAAGCAGATATAAAGAATTTGGAATACTTTATATTACAGGTATATCAAAACGACAAGTAATGAAGTTAATCTTTATAGAAAATATGATAATAAATATAGTATCTTCTGTAATTGGAATAATAATAGGTTTAATCTTTGCAAAGATATTTTTAGTGATTATGTCTACTTTTTTAGAATTATCACCATTAAAATTCTATATACCATTAAATGCAATATTGTCTACTTTAGTTTACTTTATGGTTTTAGCTATACTAACATCAATATTTACTTCTTTTATAGTTAAGGAAAATCAGGTATTAAAGTTACTTAAAGGTACAAAAACTCCAAAGCCAGAGCCTAAAACATCACTGATGCTTGCTATATTAAGTATTTGCCTGTTTATAATAGCATATTATAATGCTGTTACATCAACTGACCAATATACAACATATCTACGCTTAGTTCCAGTTACATCTCTTACTATAGTAGCAACTTATTTATTCTTTTCTCAATTTAGTGTATTTTTTATAAAAAAGTTAAAATTAAATAAGAGATTTTATAGAAAAAATACAAACATGCTTTGGATTTCAAACTTAATTTATAAAGTAAAGGACAATGCTAGAATATTTTTCTTGATAGCTATAACTTCTGCAGTAGCATTTACTGCTATAGGTACAGTTTATTCTTTTTGGAAAGATGTAAATCGTCAAATTAATTTAATATATCCTAACACAATATATTATTCAACGATGACCTTGCATAATGACCCTAAGAAGCCTGATAGCAAAGAAAAAGACAACGAAAGAATGAGATTTATAGAAACTAAGCTAAAAAAAGAAAATATAGACTATACAAGAATTAATGGTGAATTTAAAACTGTATTTCCTAAGAAAAGTAATTTTAATGTCAGAATTATGAAAGAATCTAAGTACCTAGAGATAACAGAGGCTATAGGGGTTAAGCCTATAAGTTTTGAAGATAATGAATCTATATCATTATTATCATCAAGTTTACCAGGCAATAAGAAAGTCAAAGAAAATGTTATTGTAGGAAATAGGAGTCTAAAGGTGGCAAAACAAGTAGAAGAATGTGTTATGCCAGCATATTATAAAAATATGTATGTGGTAAAGGATAATTTTTATGATAGTATAGAATCAAAATTTATAGTGGATAGATTTACTGCATTTGAAGTAGAGGATTCAAGTAAAACTATAGAGATATGTAGACAATTTGAGAATAAATTTAATAATGAGTCTGGGATGCAGCCATATTTGTTTTTCTCTAAAGACTTAATGATAGAAACTGGGAAATTAATGTATTCTACATTTATATTTTTAGCAATATTTATAGGTTTAATTTTCTTTGTTACTACAAGTAGCTTCTTATATAATAAGTTTTATATGGATTGTCAAGTTGATAAGAAAAAGTATGAGCAGTTAAATAAATTGGGGATGACATATAATGAGATTAAAAAGGCTTCAACAATTGAGATTGGAATAGTATTTTTGTTACCTTATGTAGTGGCTGTTATACATTCTATATTTGCACTTACTGCACTGAAGAATTCTTTTGATATAGAAGTAGCATCATCAGCTGTTTTGGTAATGGGAAGCTTGTTCTTGGTTCAAATAGTTTATTTTTTAATTGTAAGAAATAATTATTTAAAAGAGATAAAATTAAATTTAGTTAATTATTAGGAAATATTATTGACTAATAAAAATATTTAAAATTAATCGATATTACTGGAATTATAAATATTTATTTTTTCAGTAATATTTTTTATTGTATTAATTATTAAGATTTTATATTAATATGTCATAATAAGTATCTAAATAGTAAAAAAATTCTACTTATATAAAACATAAAAAGGTTATAAGTATGTATTTGTAGAAATAAATAATATAAGATATTAATTAATATTATTAGGAGGTGTCATTCATTAGTAAAGTAGCTAATACAATAAGAATGATGATATTAATTCAAAGTAGAGGAAAAATGAAGTGTAAAGAGCTAGCAGAAGAGTTGGAAGTAAGTGAAAGGCAAATAAAAAGTTATAAGATGCACCTAGAGCAAGCTGGTATATTTATAAATTCAACACCTGGGATTTATGGTGGTTATGAAATCGATAAATGTAATAGTATCTCATTAATTAAATTATTAGATAGTGAAGTTTCAATTTTAGATATGATAAATTCACAGCTAGAGTACAATAATGATATTTACAAAAATGAATTTAATAGTATTGTAGAAAAAATAAAAGCAGTATTAAATACAGGAGAAAAAAGCGATACATATATGGATTATTTCACAGTGCAAGCACAACGTAGTTGTGATTATGCGTCTGAAAAAAATAAGTGTAATGAAATAACTAGAGCATATACAACAAAACGCAAATTTTGGATGGAATATTATTCATTAAATTCAGGAAATAGTGAAAGAATTGTTCATCCATATGGTTTATTTAATTATAAATCAGATACTTATATGGTAGCTTTTTGTGAAAAAAGATTTAAGTTTATAGATTTTAAATTATGTAGAATTAAAAAGTATAAGGTTTTAGAAGAAAAGTACAATGTAGATAAAAGTTTTAATTGGGATGAATATAGCAAAAATAGTATAGGAATTTATAAGGGAGAAGAATTTAATGTTGTTATAAAAATTAGACATCCATTTTCAATAATTATAAAGGAGAAAGTTTGGGTTAATAATCAACAAATTATAGAGTATGATGATAAATCTATACTTTTTAAAGCTAAAATGAGAGGTTATGAGGAGATAAAAAGTTGGATTTTAAGTATGGGAGCTTATGTTGAGGTTGTAGAACCAGATAGACTTAGAAACGATATATTGTCAGAGATTGAAAAAATGAAAAAAATTTACTAATTTTTTCAAATAATTTATACTTGGACCAACATACTTCACGGTCTAGTGTTAATATATTAATTGAGAGAGGTGATATTATGAAAATGAAAATTGAATTTAGCACAGATTGTATACCAATATCTTATAATTCACTCTTTATGAGTATTATAAAAGAAGCAATAAGAAAATCTAATGAAGATTACTATAAAAACATGTACTATTATAATGAAAAACATAATAAAAAAACTAAAAATTTCACATTTTCAGTTTATATAAAAAAATATAGTATTGAAGGTGACAATTTTATTATCAAAGATAAAGTAATACTAAATATAAGTACTCCAGATTTAGAATTAGGTTTTCATATATATAATGGATTAATGACTTCTAAAAAATGTTTATATAAAGACTATGAACTTACAAGGATTAGAATAGATTTATTAAGAGAAAAGAAGATAACAGAAGAGATGGTACTATTCAATGCGTTATCTCCAATCTGTATAAAGTCTAAAGAAGGAAAATTCTTAGATATAAGTGATGATAGATATATAGAAGAGTTAAACTATATAACTAATGAAGTTGTCAAAAACTATAGGGGAAATGGTCTAAAAAGAAAATTAGAGTTTGAAAATATAGCTCTTAAGAAAGTAGTAGTTAAAGAGAGCTTAAGAGAGTTTAAAAAAATAACAGGTAAAGAATATCAATATATTAATGGCTACAAAGGCAGATTTATATTGAAAGGTGATATTGACGATTTAAATCTTATCTACAATTTAGGTTTGGGCTTTAGACGAGCTCAAGGATTTGGGGATGTAGATGTTTTGGAATGGAGGTGAGATAAATGAAGTTAAGAGTTTATAGAGGAGACTGGTTCTTTAATATGGGTATGGTTGGATTTTTAAATATAGTAAAGAAAGCAGATATGAAAGAAAAAATATTTATTATGGAAGACTATATCGAATTTGATAGTTCATTTCTTGAAAACTTTCATGAGTATTATTTTAATTACTTCATGGATGAATATGATGTATCAAAAAGGATTAGGAAGAGTGTTGATTACAGTATAAATTTTATTAAATTTAAACCTGATAAAATTAAAGATGGAATTAAGAAAATTAAGGATAATATAAAACAGCAAAATGATAAGGTCAAAAAATTTGATGAAGAAAAATTTAACTTGATAAAAGAAAAGTTAGATAGCATGTCTAAGATAAAAAGTTATGATGAATTTGAGATATTAGAAACTTTAGTAGATGAGATTGTAGACATATTTAAAATAAAATCAATAAATGACAGACTTACAGCCAATCTTTATAAATATGTAGTTCAAGATAATTATTTTGGACAAGTTAGTTTTTTAAATGTTGTTAAGGCTAAGTTAGATTTAGATGGATTAAAACAAGTAATGTTTAATGATTATTTAAGACAAATTATATATTTTGGAGAGTTAGAAGATTTATTAGAAGAGAATGACTGTGATAAGTTGAAAAACTATTTGAATGATAGATTGGATAGTATAGCTAAGGATATAAGTGAAAAAAAAGTTAGTAAGTCTAGTGTAAATACTATAGAAAAAATTATGAAGGAAATAAATAATAAATTCATAAAGAAAAATAAAAGCATTGAAGACATAAAGCTGTATATGGATAGTTTAGAAGTATGTGAAATGTGTGGTTTATATAAAGGCATATTAGATGAATACTCAGAAAGTAATTTTGCTCCACTTGGAGTAAGTACCAATAATGCTAGGAATATGTTTTGGAATCAGGAGTATACATCATCAATATGTGATGTTTGTAAGCTTATATTATTCTGTACTCCAGCAGGGGCTACTTATACAAGAAAGAATTATTTATCTAATGAAGAGAACGAGTTTTATTTATTTGTTAACATGGATACTTCTATAAATGAGCTTTTTGAAAGAAACAATAGTTTAAAAGCTCAAAAAAGTGAGTCTTCAGATTCCAAAGATGAAAATCCTTTTAATAAACTTATAAGAGGTATAGTAGAAGAAAATAAATTAAAAAGTGAATGGCAGCTTCATAATATACTTTTTGTAGAATTTAAGGCAAGTATAGATTCTAAAAAATGTAAAATAAATTATTTTAATATTCCTACTTATTTAGCAAAAATTTTTACAGACGAGTATGCAAATAAAAAAATACAAAGTATCTATGATTATAAGCTTAAATCAAATGTATTAGATTTACTCTTGAAAAATAGAGACTTGAAGCATTTAACTAATAATACTTTAAGAAATAAAGTTAAGAATGATATGGAAAGCAACAACAAATCAAATATATCAGGAATAGATTGTTTTAGAGTAGTCCAATTAAGAGCATTAATAAATAGCTATAAGAAGGGGGTATATAGAATGGATAGTAAAAATTTGGAAAAGAATGATGAAAAATTGAGAATAATTTATTATTTGGGTTGTGATATACATGACCATTATGTCAATAAAAATTCTAAAAATAAAATAGATGGAGTAAGTTATAAACTTTTAAATTTAGTTAAAGTTGGAAATAAAAGTGATTTTATGGATACACTTATAAGAATTTTTATGTCAGCTGAAAAAAGGCTTCCAGCGTTTTTTTTAGATATAGAGATTGAAAAAGATTTAGACTTTGAATCTATAGGTCATGCTTTTATATCTGGATTAATTTCTGGAAAATATGAAGGAAAAGATAAACTACCAAACGAAGAGGAGGAAAAATAAGATGAAAAGAGGATTAACATTTACAGTAATAGTACAGGCTCAAAGTTTAAACTATGGTGAAGGTATAGGTAATATATCAGAATTAAAAAAACTAAGTAGAGCTGATGGAAACATCTATACATTTGCATCTCGTCAGTGTCTAAGATATGACATAGTACGATTAGCTTCGGAGTTATTTAATTGGAATTTACAAGTTGTTGATAAAGGAAAAGGTACAATTCAGTTTAAAGATAATATAAGCATAAGAGAATCAGAAGAAATGGACTTATTTGGATATATGAAAACAAATAAAAAAGATGAGAAAGATAAAAAAGGGGGTTCATTGACTAGAGAAGCCACTGTAAGATTGAGTAATGCGATTTCTCTTGAGCCATATAGAAGTGACATGGACTTTTTAAATAATAAAGGATTAGCAGATAGAATAGGAGAACACCCTAATCTTGCCAACATAGAGCAACATTTAAGTTACTATACATATACAGCGACTATAGATTTATCTAAAATAGGTAAGGATGGGGATATAGAACTTGATAATAAAGAGAAATGTAGAAGAGTAGTAGAATTTTTAGAAATAATAAAAGTATTAAATAGAAATATTAGAGGTAGACAAGAAAATTTATCTCCTCTATTTGTAGTAGGAGGAGTGTATGAAATAGCAAATCCATTTTTCTTGGGTAGAATTAAATTAAAAGGAGATAAAAATGGATTTAAAGTAAATAAGTCAGCAATAGAAGAAGTAGTTCAAGGTACTTTTTTAGGAAAAGATTTAAAAGAATTTACCTATATTGGAATGGTAGATGGGGCATTTACAAATAAAGAGGAATTTGAGGAGTTATTTGAAGATAATTTTTTAAGCGTAGATAAATTTTTTGGACAACTAGTTAAAGAAGTAAAGGAATATTATGGGGTGAATTAATATGAAGGTTTTGAAATTAGATTTATTTCAAGAAACTGCATGCTATAAAAAGCCATTTGCTATGAAGATTACAGAGACATATCCACTGCCTCCATATTCTACAGTAAATGGATTAATTCACAAAATATTAAATGCTACGGAGTATATACCATTTAATATAAGTGTACAGGGGACATATGAAAGTATATTTAATAATTATCAGACAACATATTTTTATAAAAAGGGTAGTGTTACATCTATGCCAATGAACAGTCATATGTTATTGAATGTAAATTTGATAATTCATATAGGTGGGGATTTTGATTTATTAAAAAAATTATATGATAGTTTATTAAATTATGATGAGTATTTATCATTAGGTAGAAAAGAAGATTTAGTAAGAATTAATGATATTAGATTTGTAGAAGTTAATAAGTTTGAAATAGACTCTAATATGGAATTGAATGATTATAAAAACTACAAACTATCAGAATATGATATAAGAAAACCTATCTATATACCAAAGTCAAGTTTAGAAGATACATACATAAGTGGTATAAGCTATAGACTAAATAATTATTATAAGAATAATGCTAAGAAAGATAAAAAAAGGGTTTGGAATAAGGTAGATAGTTATTATGTGGAAGATGGAAATACTATATCAGTTGGAGATATATTACTAGATAATGAGATGGATTTACTATATTTTAATAATTTAATTTAGGAGGATGAGTATGCTATATGCTAAATCTAATCCAGTAGAAACACTCAGAGAACATACTGATGAACTTTTAAAACAAATGAATATATTAAGAGAATACTACGGAACAAGTATAAACAGTCTAAATTTTTTAGATGAAGAGATGTTTTGGAAATTACTTGACTTTGTTATAGAATTTCATGATATTGGTAAAGCCTTTTCTCCATTTCAGAAGCTAATAAGAAGTAGAATGTCTATTGAAACGAATGAACCAGAGATAGTAACTCATCTGGAAAATGATATAGGTCATAATTATATTTCTCCTGCATTTATTGATTATAGTCGTGTAGACATGGGAAAAGATAGAGAGCTGATGTCAGTGTTAAATCAAGTTATTGTATATCACCATGAAAGAGATGTTTTTATAGATAAAGATTTTAAATGTCTAATACAAAAACTTTTAGATGAAGATTTAATAAATAAAGTCTATGAACTACAAAATGACTTTAAGGTTAGATATCCAATAAAAACAAAAAAATTGAGTAAAGTATATCTACAAAGTGTAGAAAAAAGAATAGATAAAAATCACAGATACTATAATTTATATATTATGTTAAAAGGAATACTACATAGATTAGACCACAGTGCTTCTGCTCATGAGGTTGTGGAGTGTAATAGTAATATGAATATAGGCGAATACACAGAAAAACATTTAATAAAAGAGTTTGGTAGTCTAAGGGAAGTTCAGGCATTTGCTAAATTGAATAAAAGCAAGAATATAATACTGATTGCATCTACAGGAATGGGAAAAACAGAAACTGCTTTAATTTGGATAGATAAAGATAAGGCATTTTTTACATTACCATTAAGAGTAAGTATAAATGCATTATTTGATAGGGCAAAAAATATAGTTGGAATAAAAGACTCAAATGATACATTCCTAGGATTGTTACATTCAACAGCAGTAGATTATCTGGAAGAAAGTAATCAGGAAAATTCAAATGAAATTGTAGATTTAGCAAAGTTGTTATCTTGTAAACTGACATTTTCTACAATAGACCAAATATTTAAATTTCCTTTTTTGTATAAAGGCTATGAAAAAGTATACTCAACATTAGCATATTCAAAGGCAGTAATAGATGAGATACAAGCATATTCGCCAGAAATAGCAGCTGTACTGGTAAAAGGTATAGAAATGATACATAAGATAGGTGGCAGATTTATGATAATGACAGCTACTATGCCAACTATATATATAGATGAACTAAAAAAAAGAGGTGTAATAGATAGTAATATAGCTATATTAACAAAAAATACAACAAAAATACGACACTGTGTAGCCATTGTAAAAAATTCAATAGATAAAAATTTAGAAAAAATAATACAAAGTGGAATGAATAAAAAAGTTTTAGTAATAGTAAATACAGTTAAAAGTGCTGTAGAAAAATATGAGTTAATAGAAGAGATAGTTAAGTCAAAAGGAATAGATATTAATGTAAATCTTCTACATTCTATGTATATACAAGAAGATAGAGCAAAGCTAGAAAAATATATAAAAGAATTTGCCAATAGTGATAGAAATGGAATTTGGATTACAACACAATTAGTAGAGGCATCCCTTGACATTGATTTTGATGAGCTTCATACAGAAAATTCAACACTTGACAGTTTATTTCAAAGATTTGGCAGATGTTATAGAAGTCGTGAGTATAAAGAAAATAGTCCAAATATATTTATATATACAGAAAAAGCTACAGGAATAGGCAGTATTTATGATGAAACAATTGTAAAAAATGGACTTGAGTTATTAAAGGCTTTTATAAATGGCAAAGAATGTGTGAAAATGGAAGAAAAATATAAGGTAGAAATGGTTAAGATACTATACTCTAAAGAAAGCTTAGAAGGTACAGCTTTTAAAAAGAGATTTACTAGTGCTTTAAATATTTTAGATACTATAACACCATATAGTTTGGGCTCTAAAGATGCACAAAATATACTTAGAAATATTGAAGGATATACAGTAATACCAGAGGATATATATAATAAAATTGAAGAAACTTTGATAAAAGATTATAAAGTTTTGGGGAAAGAACTTACAGAGGCATATAGTAATGAAGATAGACAATTAATAAATGAAATAAAATCTAAGAGAAAAAAAGCTAGAAGAGAAATAATTAAAAAAAGTGTAAATATACCAATATATAAAGCTAAACAAAATATAGTGGATATAAATATAAAGGGTCTAGAAGATTTAAAAATACTTTTATATAAATATGATATACATGAAAATAAGCATACAAAACAGATATTTGGTAAAGGTGTGATTATAGGTAAGGAAATAGACCAATTTATTTGATTTTTATATTAACAATGTGGCTAAAATTTACTAGAGAAGGTGATTTTGTGCCAATAGATTTAGAATTATTGAAAGTTCAAGGAGTAAAGATAAATTATTATTATGTATGTAAAAGAAAGCTATGGTTATTCTCTAAAGGAATAACCATGGAACAAAATAGTAGTAGGGTTTTATCTGGAAAAATAGTACATGAAGATTCTTATAAAAGAATGAAAAATAAAGAAGTATTAATTGATGATATCTTGAGATTAGATATAATAAAGGATGAGTATGTTAAGGAAGTAAAAATAAGTTCAAAGATGAAAGAAGCAGATGAAATGCAGCTATACTATTACTTATATTATTTAAAAAAGAGTATTGGTATAGATAAAAAAGGAACTATAAATTATGTCAAGGAAAAGAAACAAGAAGAATTGATATTGACAGAGGAAAAAGAAAGAATTGTTGAAAACACACTTATAAATATAAATGAAATAAATATGAAGTTATCTCCTCCTAAAATTGAGAAAAAAACTTATTGTACAAAATGTGCTTATTATGAATTTTGTTTTGTGAAGGAGGAGTAACAATGTATAAAGACTATTATATTATAAGTAATGGTAATATAAAAAGAAAAGAAAATACGATTTACTATTATAATTTAGAAGGTGAGAAAAAAATATTACCAGTCGAACAAGTTGATGATATTCATATATATGGAGAAGTAGATTTAAACACAAAACTTATAAACTATATAAGCCAATATGGAGTTATGCTTCACTTCTACAATTATTATGGGTATTATTCAGGTACGTATTATCCAAGAAAGAAAAGTGTATCAGGATTCAGCTTAGTGTGTCAATCAGCTCATTATTTAGATAAAAATGAAAGACTATATTTAGCAAAATCATTTGTAGAAAGTGCATCATACCATATTTTAAGAAATATGAGGTATTACAATGTTGATGATAGTTTAATTAATACTATAAAAGATGAACTAAATGATTTGAATGATATCAAAGAAATATCAGAACTTATGGGTAAAGAAGGTAGAATAAGAAAAACATACTATAAATCCTTTAATCAAATATTAAGAAATGATTTTGAATTTTATAAGAGGGAAAAAAGACCTCCTAAAGACCCAGTAAATGCTCTTATGTCTTTTGGAAATAGCATAATGTATACGAATGTTTTAAGTGAGATATATAAGACACAGCTTGACCCTACTATAAGCTTTTTACATGAACCATCTACAAAAAGATTTTCTTTAAGCTTAGATATTGCTGAAATTTTTAAACCTCTTATTATTGATACAATAATTTTTAGTTTAATTAATAATAAGAGAATCAATAAGAATGATTTTTCATATCAAGATAAAATTTGTTATTTAAGTGAAAAAGGAAAGAAGAAATTCTTACAAGAATTTGAAAATAAGATGCAGACAACCATAAAACATAGAAATCTAAATAGAAAAGTTTCATATAGAATGTTTATAAGGCTAGAGTGTTACAAATTAATTAAACACTTTATAAATGATGAAAAGTATAGAGTTTTAAAGGCTTGGTGGTAAAATATGTTTGTTATTGTTACTTATGATATTGTTGAAGCAAGGTCATTAAATAGAATTAGAAAGATACTTAGAAAATATTTGACTTGGACGCAAAATTCTGTTTTTGAAGGAGATATTACCGATGGAAAGTTACATAAATGTATTTCTGAAATAGAAAACATTATTGATAATAGTGAAGATTCAATCTATGTTTATGAGATAAAAAATCCTAATTCAATTAAAAAGAAATGTTATGGTATTGATAAGTATTCTGATGAAATGTTTATATAGGTTTGCAGTGAGCGATATTTATGCTAAAATAGGTGTTAACAGTTGGAATATAAGGGATTGAAGGCATATGATAACTGTTATCAATTGCACTACTGCTCGCTCACTGCAAATTTTGATGTTTTTATTGAATTATAATTGCTTGAGTGCAGTATTTTCAATGTATTCAATTACACCTATTTTGGGGTTTTATATTAACTAAGTGGTATGTAAAGTGTTATCGTCTTTCACAGTTTGAATATGATACTTTTTGTTTTATATTAACTAAGTGGTATGTAAAGGATTTACAAGGTCAGTAACATCATTAGCAACTGGAATGTTTTATATTAACTAAGTGGTATGTAAAGGCTTTTAATTGAGCTTCATTTAGATCATAATCAGAGGTTTTATATTAACTAAGTGGTATGTAAAGACAAAAAAGCGATATAGATAAGTTTAGATAGTGCACGTTTTATATTAACTAAGTGGTATGTAAAGTTCTCTAGTAATGGACATTACTTGACTTAAACTTTTGGTTTTATATTAACTAAGTGGTATGTAAAGCATTTGCAAAAGTAAAAAGCCACTCTGTGCGAAAGAGGTTTTATATTAACTAAGTGGTATGTAAAGATTAGAGATGTTTATGGAAAACATGGATTTACTAAAGTTTTATATTAACTAAGTGGTATGTAAAGTTATTTTTAAATTTACGAAAACGAATATATTCAAAAAGTTTTATATTAACTAAGTGGTATGTAAAGCCCACATCAGTTGCAAAACACTTAGTAGCACTTAAAGGTTTTATATTAACTAAGTGGTATGTAAAGCTAATAGATAGGAGGTGAACAAATATGGAGTTTCTAGTTTTATATTAACTAAGTGGTATGTAAAGTCAAATTTTCTATTTTTTTATCTAGTAACTTTACTGGGTTTTATATTAACTAAGTGGTATGTAAAGTATCATATAAGAAATTTTAAGTTAAGTACACTATTTAGTTTTATATTAACTAAGTGGTATGTAAAGATAAGTGACGAAACTCCTGTAACAAAGCCATCTCTAGTTTTATATTAACTAAGTGGTATGTAAAGTGTGGATGACCAAGTCAATGATATGTATGACAAGGAGTTTTATATTAACTAAGTGGTATGTAAAGTTGGGCGTTTCTGTTTTTTCAAGAGCAGTTGACTTAGTTTTATATTAACTAAGTGGTATGTAAAGAGAGATATTAACAGAAGAGGAATTTAATGAAAAGAAAGTTTTATATTAACTAAGTGGTATGTAAAGAAGAGTGGACTCTGGATGTTATAAACTTCTTAGATAGGTTTTATATTAACTAAGTGGTATGTAAAGCGAGATTCTTTTGAGAGATATGCAATAAGAGCAACTAGTTTTATATTAACTAAGTGGTATGTAAAGGCTTTTTGTATTGCTAATTTTGAAATTAATAAAACTAGTTTTATATTAACTAAGTGGTATGTAAAGGTATATGTATCTACAGGTAAAGTAGAAATAGGTAATAGTTTTATATTAACTAAGTGGTATGTAAAGAAAATTATATTTTCTTTAGATGATGATGATTTCTTAGGTTTTATATTAACTAAGTGGTATGTAAAGCATTTATTCTTGGAATTATGGAGTCGAGTTGAACGGTTTTATATTAACTAAGTGGTATGTAAAGTAATTAATGGTGTTATAAAGTTTATTTTTTTGTTTTGCGTTTTATATTAACTAAGTGGTATGTAAAGTATAAATATCCAGTCCATTTTACGCCACTTTGGTACTGTTTTATATTAACTAAGTGGTATGTAAAGGAGATTTTTTTAACAGAAGAAACACCTAAGTCAAAAGGTTTTATATTAACTAAGTGGTATGTAAAGCTCAATCCAACCAAAGCAGCAATTTTGACTGTCTTAGGTTTTATATTAACTAAGTGGTATGTAAAGACAGCAGATATTGAGTTATAACTTGAAGGAACACTCGGGTTTTATATTAACTAAGTGGTATGTAAAGTGTTGTTTAAATCTATTTCTTATAGTTGTACGACCAAGTTTTATATTAACTAAGTGGTATGTAAAGGACAGGAAAATAGTTTATCAGAGCTGTACTATAGAAAGTTTTATATTAACTAAGTGGTATGTAAAGGCTGTTGATGTTGATTTTTCTCCACTTTGGGAATCTAGTTTTATATTAACTAAGTGGTATGTAAAGTTTTAAATAATCTGAAATAGTTTTTATATCATCATTTGTTTTATATTAACTAAGTGGCATGTAAAGGCGGAATAAGGGGGACTTAAAATGAAAAATAATATAGGTTTTATATTAACTAAGTGGTATGTAAAGAGCATCAACATTAAATAAATAGGTATAGCTAAATCGTTTTATATTAACTAAGTGGTATGTAAAGACACGAGCGCCGAACATCTTAGCAAGTAAAGTTGAAGGTTTTATATTAACCAAATCATATCTAAAGAAAATACACTTACCTATAAATATGATAAAAATCAACACAAAAATGAGGTGAAACAAAATTTATGATAAGGAAATCAAATAACAAAGACATAAATAAAATCATGGAAATATGGGAAGAAAGCACAAAAAAAGCACATAACTTTATAAGTAAAGAATACTGGAAAAATAACTATAATACTGTCAAAAACGAATATATACCTATATCAGATACATTTGTATATGATGATGAAGATGAAATAAAAGGATTTATAAGTATAATAGATAAAAGCTTTATAGGAGCTTTATTTATAAACCCCAAATACCAAAATCTAGGTATAGGAGGTAAACTTTTAGATTATGTAACTAAAAAATATAAAAAGCTAAGCTTAGCAGTGTACAAAGATAATAAAAAAGCAGTTGTATTTTATAATAAAAAAGGTTTTAATATATTAAAAGAGCAAGTAAATGAAGACTCTGGATTTAAAGAATACATAATGGAATATAGTAAATAACATGAGTATATTCTATTAAAAAGATAATTAAGTATTTGTCATTTGATTGTGAGTATTTTTATAAAATAATTTTTAAAATTATAAACTCCATGTGCTTAAAATATTGAAAAAGTATAATGATGGGAGGAAAGAATTATGAATAAAAGAGCATTTATGTACTATATTAGAATAAGAAGATAGCGCACAAATTGTGGCTATTTTACAACAATTTATAACGCATTTTATATATTTTAGAAGAAGTTATCTTATACAAGTAGCCATAATTTCGTGCTATTTAAGCTAAATAGTAAATTTAAGGAGATTATGGAAATGAAACAGAATATAAGTAATGTAAATAAAAAAAATACTGAAAAGTTAAAAAAGATAGAAACAGCTAGACTTCTACTTAGCGAAAATATAGATGTATTTAAATGTCCCCTTTGTAAAGAGAATATGGTTATATTTGATAAAAATAGTGTCAAATGTGTGAATAAACATTGTTTTGATATATCTAAAAAAGGATATATTAATTTATTAAATAGTAATACAAAAACTATTTACGATAAAGGACTATTTGAGTCAAGAAATGAAATATATAATTCTAAAGTGTATGATAATTTAATAGAAGAAATAAAATCTATAATTAAAAATTATACTTTAAATAAGTATAGTAACTATATCTTAGATGCAGGATGTGGTGAAGGATATTTCTTAAATAAATTATATGAAGATAAAGATATTTGTAATAAATGTAAGTTAATTGGAATTGATATAGCTAGAGAAGGAATTTCTATTGCTACAAGAGGGGAAAATAAAATTATATGGTGCATTTCAGATTTAGCAAATTTACCATTTAAAGATAATAGGTTCGATATAATATTAAATATACTTTCTCCTGCGAACTATAAGGAATTTGCAAGAGTTTTAAATAATTATGGAATGGTAATAAAGATTGTTCCAGAGTCAGATTATTTAAAAGAAATAAGGACAAGTATACAGAAAAATATAAAAAATAGTGATTATGATAATAAAAACATTGTAGATGTATTTAAGAAGCATCTTGATTTGATTTATGATAATAGAAATAATTATAAGACCAATATTAGTAAATTAAACTTGAGAAATTTAGTTAAAATGACACCTTTGACATCATCATTGGATGAAGAAGCGTTTCTAAGGTTGTTAGAATTAGATATATCCGATATAACAGTTGATTTAAGAGTGATGGTTGGTATTATAAGAAAATAAAAAATATTTATAAAAGTTTGTTAAAATTTGATAATTATTAGATTATAGAAAATTGCTATGAAATTAGTTTAGTAAGAACTAGTTTCATAGCAATTTTAATTATTATAAGAGTATTTATTTTTACATATTTTAAAAATTTATATAGTATCTGATAACATAATCTTATTATCTGGGCTTATAAATATTTAAATCTTAAAATGTTCTTTTTGAGATGAGTTTATTTCAGAGTCACAATTTCCACAACAGTAAGACGTTGAGACATCTTTAAATTCTTCAGTATTCTCATCAAAGTCCATTTTTTTCTTTGCAATAATTCCTACTTTAGTTAAATTAAAACCACAATTATTACAGTTTTGAATTTTACATAGGTTATATAATTTGTCAGGTGTAATATCTTCTAAAAATTTATCACAATTGCAACATCTGATAGAAGAAACTTCACTAGATATTTCAATAGGTTCAGCTTTTTGAGAAGAAAATTTATATGTTATATCATTTGATACTTTATAACCTGTATCAAAAATATTAGAATTACAGCTTGGACACAAGTACTTTGGAATATATACATCTTTTTTTTCAAAAGTATCACCACTAGTATTGCAATTCAAGTTATCTAAAGTCGAGCTTTCATCTAGAGTGTTATCTTTATTTAAGCTTAGAAGATAATTATAAATTTTTTTATCTTCATTCTGTTTTGCTGTATCTAAAAAATGACTCATTATATTAGGGTATTCTTTATTTTTGGATGGCATGTTTAAATCTATACAATTGTTTTCAATAGCAAAGGATAATATATGGAAATAGTTATATTTAACTGCAAAAAATAATAACATTTCATCAAATACTTTATCTATTATTTTGTCAGAAATGCTTATCCAAAAATCTGGTGAATCTAAATAAACTTTCCTACTAAGTTCATCCAACTCTTCATCTATATTATATAAATTATTTTCATTAACTTTCATATCATCACTTCCTTATTGTTTTTTATATGAAATAAAATCTCATATAAAAATATATCATATTATAATTTACAAGTATAGACTAAATAAACTTGTTTTTAAACAAAGTTTTATAAATAACCATTAAAATATAAAGTATTAATATAAAATTTATTTACGAATTAAATGTAAACCTATATATATAGAATAGTTGACAAAAAAACTTCTTTATTTTATACTAAAACAAAGCTTTAATAGAAATTTTATATATGTACATATAAATTAAATTGAATAAGACATATGAAGGGAATTATAAAAATGGAAAATACTAAAGTAAATATTCAAGATTTAACTAAAATGTCAATATGTGTAGCATTATTGTGTATATCATCTTACATATATATACCATTGCCATTTACTCCAGCAGGAGTAACAGCACAAACAATAATGATAAATTTGATAGCTTTGATTTTAACACCGAGACAAGCATTTAGTACAGTTGGTGTATATATAATGATAGGTTTAATTGGAATACCAGTATTTGGTGGAGGAACATCTGGTATTGGGAAACTATTAAGCCCAACAGGAGGTTTTTATTTTGGATTTTTGTTTGCAGCACTAATTATTAGTTTATTAAAAGGACGAAATAATGATATTAAAAGATACATACTAATAACAATTTTTGTTGGTATGCCTATTATATATTTTATGGGAACAGTATTTATGTGCTATTTTAATCAAATGACAGTAGAAGCAGCACTTTTCGCAGCAGTAGTACCATTTTTAATTGGAGATACAATAAAATCAGTTATTGCATCTTTTTTAGGTACTAAACTGAATAATGTATTAAGAAGAAATCTATGATAAAGGAATGGTGTAATATGTGGATGAGGTTTTTATATTAGGAGGATTGAGAAGTCATATAGGTCTAAAAAATGGGATTTTTCAATTTGTTCAACCCGAATCACTAGGAGCAAGTGTGTTAAAACATCTTATTGAAAAGTATGAAATTGGTAGAATTGATGAGATTATATGTGGAAATGCAGTTGGTACAGGAGGCAATATAGCTAGATTAATGGCTTTAACAGCAGGAGTGTCAAATGAAGTACCTGCTTTTACTGTGGATATGCAGTGTGCTTCTGCTATGATAAGTATAGACATAGCATTTTCAAAGATTAAATCTGGTCAGTGTGATTTAATTATTGCAGGAGGTTTTGAAAGTAGTTCTTTACAACCAATGCGTACATATCATAAAAATGATAAAAGATATGATATAAATAATCCAAATTATACAGTTGCTCAATTTTCACCTGATGATAATAGCCAAAATAGTATGTTAGAAGGAGCGGAAAGAGTAGCAAAGTTATATCAAATTGAGAAAACAGAATTGGATTTTTGGGTAAAAGAAAGTCATAAAAGAGCAAAAGAGGCAAGAGATGAGAAAATACTTGAAGATATTATATCTCCTGTAGATAATAGTACTTATGATGAAGGTATACGTGATAAGATGAGTCAAAGGTTATTAGATAGAATACCACCGATTTTAGGAAAAGGAACTATTATAAATGCAGCAAATTCATGTCTTATTAATGATGGAGCTTCATTTATTATACTATGTTCTAAAAAATATCTAGAACGTGTAAAAAAGAACCCTAAAGCAAAAATTATTAATACATGTACAATAGGAACAGATGCCAATTTAAGTCCAACATCAGCGATAAAAGCAATGGACAAAATTTTAGAGATAGAAAAACTTAACTATTTGGATATATCTGCAGTTGAATTTAATGAGGCATTTGCAGTTATAGATGTGCTATTTCAAAGAAAGTATCCAGAATTAATCAATAGATATAATATATTTGGTGGAGCTTTAGCGTATGGTCATCCATATGGTGCTTCAGGTGCAATTATTGCATTACATCTTTTAAAAGCACTAGAAAAGATTAAGGGTAGATATGGAATTTGCTCTATAGCTGCAGCTGGTGGTCTAGGTTCAGCTTTATTGATTGAAAGGGTGTAGATTATGAACTACTATGAACTTCTAAAAATAAAAAAAAATATCCATAAAAATAAAGATTTTTTGATTATAGATGGAGAAAAGTATACTTATGAGAATGTATTAAGTGATAGTGAGGAATTAGGAAAACAAATTTCGATAGGTGAAAATATCCCTATTTTAATATATTCTAAAAATATAATGTTTCAGTTATTAAGTTTTTTTTCTATTAATTATTCAAAGAATATCCCTATTATTTGTCATTATAATCTTTCTAAAAAAGTATTGAATGATATTTTATTAAAAAACCATATTTCAATCATTATATCTGATGAGTCTATGGACACTATTGATTTATTTGGTAATAATGATGATGAAGGATTAAACGAAGTTAATTTTTCTGTGCTTAATCCTAAATTCAATATACATATGTATCAATATAAGAATCCTATGAACTATTTAGATAAAAGCATTTGTATGGGAGCTTTGTCTTCAGGCTCTACAAGTGTTCCAAAAGTATTGTATAGAACGTATGAGAGTTGGGCTGGATTTTTTCCTATACAAAATGGTATTTTTAATATTTCTGATGAATCAATCTTGTTTATTAATGGAACACTTAGCTTTACAGGAAATCTAAATTCTATAATGTCTGTATTATATGAAGGTGGTAGTGTTGTAATAAGTTCAGGTCTGAATTGTAAGTCATGGATAAAGACAATAAAACAATATAATATAAGCAACATATATCTTATACCTACAAAGCTTCAACTTTTGGTCAAACACTTAAAAGAACCAATACACAAAATTGTAAGTATTTTCACAGGTTCTCAATTATTATTTGAAGATACTGCAAAAAATTTAAAAAAATATATGCCAGAGTCTGAAATTATTTTATACTATGGAGCGAGTGAATTAAATTATATTACATATTTATGCTATGATGAACTAATTGAAAAACCTCTAAGTGTAGGTAGAGCATTTCCAGGAATAGATGTATATATTAGAGAAGGAAAAATTTTTGTAAATACAGAATATGCAGTATATAATTCAACCAAGCCTTATTCTGTCAATGATGTTGGATATTTTGATGATGATGGATATTTAATATTTGAAGGAAGAAATGATGATATTGTAAATATTGGAGGATTTAAAGTTAGTTCTACTAAGATTGAAAATGAAGTCAAAAAAATTCCTCAAATTGAAGATGCAGTTGTACTGCCATATTCAGACTCTATAAGAGGAAAGCAAATTGTATTATTTGTGACAACTATAGATAAAATTACAAGGAAAGATTTATTGATTAAAATGAGAAATAATCTAATGAAAAATGAAATTCCAAGGAGAATTATTTTTTTAAATTCATTTCCATATACCTCTTCTGAAAAGATAGATAGATTAGCCTTATTAAAAATATTATAAGTATAATATTTAGTAATTTTAGTGAACCAATGTATTGATAAAAACATATTGTATATAGTAAAGGAGGCTTACAATATGTCAAATCAATACGATATAACTGTTATTGGGGGAGACCTGCGACAAGTATACATGGTAAAAAAACTAGTTAATAAAGGGTATTCTGTAATCACTTATGGAATATCAAATGAAATTATAAATGGAATCGTTGGAAAATCAACTTCACTAGCTGAAGCACTATCCAAAAGTTCCATTATTTTATGTCCAATTCCATTTACAAAAAATCAAGTTAACATTGAAAATACTGATGGTTGTCTTGATGCTACTATTGATAACTTGCTAATTAATTTATCTCCTAATCAAATATTATTTGGAGGTAACATACCAACTAAAGTTTGTAAATTTTGTGAGCAACACTCTATTCAGATTTATGATTTTATGAAAATGAATGATGTTGCTATTTTAAATGCAGTTGCTACAGCTGAAGGGGCTATAGCAGAAGCTATTAAAAGAAGTATAATAAATATACATCAAAGTAACTGCTTAGTATTAGGTTATGGAAGATGTGCACAAATACTTGCAAAAAAATTATATGCTTTAGATGCAAATGTATGTGTTGGTGCGAGAAATAATGATGCAAGAAGTACGGCTAATGCATTTGGGTATTCCAGTATTCCTTTGAATCAACTTGATGAAAAGCTTTTACAGTTTGATTATATTTTTAACACTATACCAGAGTGTATTTTAACAAAAGAAAGACTAGAAAAAGTATCACAAGGAGTAACTATTATTGATATAGCTTCTTCTCCTGGAGGAGTAGATTATTCTGTTACGAAAGAAGCAGGTATTAATGTGACTCTTTGCCTTGGGCTTCCTGGTAAATACTCACCAAAAACATCTGGTGAAATTCTTGTTAACGCTATAGAAAATATTATAAATGAAAGAAGGGATTAGAAATGAGACTTGAAGGACTTACAATTGGAGTAGGATTTACTGGTTCGTTTTGTACTTATGATAAAATATTTATAGAGTTAGAGAATTTGGTTAAAGAAGGAGCAAATGTACACACTATATTTTCAGATGTATCACAAAATATCGATTGTAGATTTGGAAATTCTGAAGAGTTTATGAAAAAAGCATATGAACTTACAGGAAATAAACCTATAGTTACGATTGAAGAGGCAGAGCCATTTGGACCTAAAGGGATTGCTGATATTATAATAATAGCTCCTTGTACTGGAAATACTGCTGCAAAATTAGCAAATGGGATTACAGATTCACCAGTATTAATGGCAGCAAAAGGTCATCTTCGTAATGATAAACCACTGGTAATATCAATATCAACGAATGATGCTTTAAGTTTTAATTTCAAAAATATTGGTATTCTTCTTAATTCTAAAAATATATATTTTGTACCTTTTGGTCAAGATAATTGTAAGGCAAAACCTAATTCTATGATTGCACACACTGAGCTAATAATTCCAACTATAGAGCTTGCTTTAGAGAATAAACAGTTACAGCCTGTTATAAAAAGTCCGCATCAATAGGTTAGTGCTACAATATTATGTATAACATGTAATATTAACAAAGAGGCTGTCTCAAAATAGAGATAAGCCTCTTTGTCATTTTTGAAATAATGAAAATATATTTGGTTTCATACAAAAAAGAGTGCCTCATGAATTAAAAAGTACATTTTGAGACACACTATTTAATTCGTAATATATTAAAATTATTTACTTAATCTAATTTATAAATTAGAATTTATATCGCTTTGCATCTTCAAATATCAATCTCATTGTCGTTGATACAAAAGAAGAAGACATAATTAAAATAAATACTGATAGTCCTCTAATAAACAAATTATCTACATAATAAGTTACTACTCCAATACCTCCAATAGTTAAAATTACACTTATAATTAAAGAAAAAATGCTAATTATTTTTAATTTTTTCATACTTATCCTCCTTCCTTATAAACTTCAAATTTATCTATATCGTATTAAATATATTTTATTTAGCAGTATGTAAAAATCGTGAATATATTTTTTTAATTATACTACATATTATAACTGTTTGTATATTTAACTATATTTACTTTAACTTAGCAATCAAGTTATTATTTTCATTTTAAAATCTTTTTATTTTTAAACTTGAGATAGTACTACATTAAAAAGCATTCTTATAAAATTTTATTTGTAAAAAATACAAAAATATAAATGTTAAAATAATAACGTTATCCTTAAGTTTTTAGACGATTTTATCAGTAATTTATATAAAAAATAAAGTAATGTATAGTTAAACTAAGTATTTATAAAGCTAGAGATTAATACTGTAGATGGTGTTATACTAGATAAAAAATAAAATGTTAAAAAAATAACTTGAAAATAGAAAAAGCAGATGTTATAATGTTAATAAATTAACATATAAATAAAAAAACTATCTCAGGAGGTTGTTAAAATGGCTCATAAAGAACAAATAATAATAGAAAATAAAAGAGGAGATGGAGTTATGACAGTTAGTTCAGAAGTGGTAAATAATGTTGAAAGTTTAGTTAAAAAATTAGCAAAAATTAGAGAAGCTCAAAAAATATTTGCCACATATACTCAAGAGCAAGTAGATAAGATTTTTTTAGCAGCATCTTTAGCAGCTAATAAGCAGAGAGTTCCTCTAGCTATAATGGCACAAAAAGAAACTGGTATGGGAATTGCTGAAGATAAGGTTATAAAGAATCATTATGCCTCAGAGTATATATACAATGCATATAAAGAAACTAAAACTTGTGGTGTTATAGAGAGAGACGAAGCATTTGGTATGACTAAAATTGCTGAGCCAATAGGTGTTATTGCAGCAGTTGTACCTACAACTAATCCAACTTCTACTGCTATATTTAAAGCACTTTTAGCTTTAAAAACTAGAAATGGAATAATTTTCTCTCCACATCCAAGAGCAAAAAACTCGACTATAGAGGCTGCAAAAGTGGTTCTTGAGGCTGCTATTTTAGCTGGAGCTCCTGAAGGTATAATAGGATGGATAGATGAGCCATCTTTAGAATTAACTACAACTGTTATGAAAGAAGTGGATTTAACTCTTGCTACAGGAGGTCCTGGGATGGTTAAATCAGCGTATTCATCTGGAAAACCAGCTATTGGAGTTGGTGCAGGTAATACACCAGCAATAATTGATGATAGTGCAGATATAAAAACTGCTGTAAACTCAATTCTTGTATCTAAGACTTTTGATAATGGTATGATATGTGCCTCTGAACAATCAGTTATAGTATTAGAAAATATATATAATGAAGTTAAAAAAGAATTTAAAGAGCGTGGTGCTTATTTATTAGATAAAGATGAAACAGAAAAAATAAGAAATATAATTTTAGTAAATGGAGGATTGAATTCTAAAATAGTTGGACAAACAGCTTCTAAAATAGCAAAACTTGCAGGTTTTGAAGTTCCAGTTGATACTAAAGTTTTAATAGGTGAAGTAGAGTCAGTTGAAATAGAAGAGGCTTTTGCTCATGAGAAACTTTCACCAGTACTTGCAATGTACAAAGCAAGTGACTTTGATGATGCAGTTAGAAAAGCAGAAAAATTAGTAGAAGATGGAGGATTTGGTCACACGTCTTCATTATATATTGATGATGTAAATCAAAGAGAAAAACTTGAAAAGTTTACTTCAGCCATGAAAACTTGTAGAATTTTAATTAATACTCCTTCTTCTCAAGGCGGTATAGGTGATTTATATAATTTTAAACTAGCTCCTTCTCTTACCTTAGGATGTGGGTCTTGGGGTGGCAATTCAGTATCTGAAAATGTAGGAGTTAAGCATTTACTTAATATTAAGACAGTAGCTGAGAGGAGAGAAAATATGCTTTGGTTTAGAGCACCAGAAAAAGTTTATTTCAAAAAGGGTTGTTTAGGAGTGGCATTAAAAGAACTTAAAGATGTAATGAATAAAAAGAGAGCTTTTATTGTGACAGATACATTCCTTTACAATAATGGATATACTAAAGCAGTTACTGACTTATTAGATGAAATGAATATTAAGCATACTACATTCTTTGAAGTAGAACCAGACCCAACCTTGGAATGTGCTAAGATAGGTGCTAAAGCTATGAGAGAATTTAATCCAGATGTAATAATATCTATAGGTGGAGGAAGTGCAATGGATGCAGGAAAAATAATGTGGACATTGTATGAGCATCCAGATGTAGATTTCCAAGACCTAGCTATGAGATTTATGGATATAAGAAAAAGAGTATATACATTCCCTAAAATGGGTGAAAAAGCTAATTTCGTAGCAATACCAACATCAGCAGGTACTGGTTCAGAAGTAACACCATTTGCTGTTATAACTGACCAAGATACAGGTGTAAAATATCCATTAGCTGACTATGAACTAATGCCAAATATGGCTATAATTGATTCTGACATGATGATGAATATGCCAAAAAGCTTAACCTCTGCTTCTGGTATAGATGCTTTAACTCATGCATTAGAAGCGTATGTATCTATGCTTGCAACTGATTATACAAATGGTCTAGCTTTACAAGCTATTAAGAGTATATTTGAATATCTTCCACGTGCATATGACAATGGAGCAAAAGACCCAGAAGCTAGAGAAAAAATGGCAAATGCTTCTACAATGGCAGGGATGGCTTTTGCAAATGCATTTTTAGGTGTTTGTCACTCTATGGCTCATAAGTTAGGTGCCTTCCATCATGTACCACATGGTGTTGCAAATGCTCTTTTAATAACAGAAGTTATGAAATTTAATTCTTCAGATGCACCAAAGAAAATGGGAGCATTCTCTCAATATAAATATCCAGAAGCATTAAAGAGATATGCTGAAATAGCTTCATTCTTAGGGTTAAAAGGAGATTCTGATAAAGAGAAATTCCAAAGCTTGCTGGTAGCTATTGAAGATTTAAAACATAAAGTTGGTATTCCTAAAACTATAAAAGAATTTGGTGTTGAAGAATCTAAGTTTATAGATTCAATAGATGAAATGGTAATTCAAGCATTTGATGACCAGTGTACAGGAGCAAATCCAAGGTACCCTCTTATGAATGAAATAAAAGATATGTATTTAAATTCATATTATGGAAAATAAAGTTACTATAAAATAGATAAAATAAAATCTCTTATACATAAAATAAAATTTTATTGTGTAAGAGATTTTTTATTTGGAAAAATGAACAGTTTTTATTCTTTAATTTAAAATTCAATTAAATAGTGTTATTATAATAACTAAAGAATGTTTTTATGATGATTAGATTGGTTTTATGTGTAATATTGGGGGATATTTGCATGTAATATAAACAAAAAATTTCTATTAAAGAAATATGTTAGCTACATGAAGTATTGACTAATTAGGGGAGGGGTCGAATGACAAAAAGAAATAAAGGTTTTACATTAATTATAATTATTTTTTTAACATCATTATTTTTAACAATGGGGTATATTTATATAGAAGATACAAGAAATCTTCTTATATCAGAGGCAAAAGTACATATAAAAGAAGTTGCAGTACAAGGTTCTCAATTAGCACAAAGACAAATTGAAAAAGATTTAGATGTTTTAAATATTTTTTCTAGATACTATACTTCAAATCCAAATATATCTAACGAAGAAAAAATAAAAAATCTTTTGGATGAGATTGGAAATCAAAAATTTTATACTATGGCAATAGTTGACATAAATGGTAATGCAGAAAATACTAAAGGTGATAGGTTTTCAGTAAAGGATAAAGAATTTTTCAAAAATTCAATTAAAGGTAAAAAATATGTTTCAAGCCCATATGTTGATGAGGTAAATAAATCTATAAAAAAGATTACTATTTCAGTACCAATATCAAATAACGATAAAGTAGTTGGAGTTTTATATTGTACTTATAATATCAATACTATAATGAAACTTATAAATGTATCTTTTTATGAAAATAATAGCATATCTTATGTTATAAAAAATAATGGTACAGTTATACTTCATCCTCAAGAGGATAGATTATCAAAAAATATTTATGGACTGTTAAAACAGGATAATGATATTCAAGAAGTAAATAAATTAAAAAAAGAATTACAAGAAAATAAAACAGGTGCAACCATATTAAATATGTCAGGTGAAAGAAGATATCTAGGGTATGCTACTATGGATAATGGGAAGAGTGAAAATAATTATATAAAGGATTGGAATTTGATTTTTTCAATTCCAGAAGATGTTATATTTAGTAATTCAGAACAAATTATCAAGAGAGCTATATATGCAGTGTTATTGATTATATTGATATTTATTGCAATTATTTTCTATATAATGTACATAAAAAAATCCAATGAAAAAGAAATATTAAGTTTGGCTTATGAAGATAAGGTTACCCATATAGGAAATCAAAATAAATTTTATAGAGAGTGTAGTAAATATCTTTTAAATAGACCATCTTTAAATTACATTATAGTATATTTTGATATTGATAATTTTAAGATGATTAATGATACCTTTGGATATGAATTTGGTGACAATTTATTAATTACAATAGCAAAAGCTTTAAAAAAAGAATTAACAGAGGGTGAAGTATATGCACGACTTTCAAGTGATTATTTTGCAATCTTCTGTGATTATGAAAATGGAAGAAATAAAATTATAAGAAAACTTGATAGTATACGAGATAATATTGAAAGTAATTTGAATATAGTCTTTGAAATTTCTTTGTGTGTGGGTATTTACTTTGTTGAAGAAGGTGAAGTAGATATTCAAAAGGCTGTAAATAAAGCAAATATGGCTAGGTCTGTTGCTAAAGGTAAAAATATAAATTATGCTATTTATAATGAGGATGTTAGGAATAAGCTTAGTGAAGAGTCGATGATTTTAGATGATATAAAAACAGCACTGGTAAAAAATCAGTTTGAAGTGTACTATCAACCTAAATTTTCGCTTGTAAATGGTGAAATGGTAGGCAGTGAGGCACTAATAAGATGGAATCATCCAACACATAAATTTATAAGTCCAGCAGTATTTATCCCAATAGCGGAGAAAAGTCAGTTGATTTTAAAAATTGGAAGATTTGTATTTGAAAGAGTCTGTATTGATTTATCTGAGTGGAAAAAGCAAGGTAAAAAGATAGTTCCAGTTTCAGTAAATTTATCTAGAGTTGAGTTGTACCAACCAAATATTGTAAAGTTTATCAATAACACTATAAAAATGTATAATATAAATCCAGATTTAATTGAGCTAGAGATAACAGAAACTGTGGCTATGAATGAGCTAAATATTTTAAAGAATGTTTTAAATGAGTTAAGAAAGTATGGTTTTTCTATTTCTATGGATGATTTTGGTACAGGATATTCTTCTATTAGTTGTTTGAGAGATATGCCAATTGATATATTGAAACTAGATAAGTCATTTCTTGATGGTATTGAAAATGATGAGAGAAGCCGTAATATAGCAAAATCAATAGTATCTCTAGCAAAATCATTAGATTTAATTGTAATTATAGAAGGTGTTGAGAATAAAGAGCAAGCTGAGTTAATGAAGCAATTTGGATGTGATTTAGTTCAAGGGTTTTATTTTGCAAGACCAATGCCAGCTAAAAATTTTGTAGATTTACTTCAAAAATAAAATTTAATTTTTATATAAAACACTATTATGGAGGCTTTAGTTTAATAAATTACTGCTAGATAATTAGTGTTTTTAAATTTTGGTTATATATTGTCTATGTATAAAGTAAAAATAATTGTATTTTATAAAAATTATATTAAAAATAAATTATTTTGCCGATAAACATGTTATTAATAAAAAAATAGTACTATAATGTATAGATGATAAAAACTTTAATAAAAATTTAGTGTATGGGAGTTGTTTAAGTATGATAGATATAAGTATTGATAAAAAACTTAAGGAGAGATGGCCTAATGCTAAGTTAGGCTGTATTCAAGCAAAAGTAGTAGTAAATAAGAGTTCAGAAAAATTAATTAATAAGATAAATGAGTTTTGTGATACTTTAAATCAAAGTCTAAAAGTTGAAGATATTACAAAACTAGATAAAATTAAAGATGCAAGAAATGCTTATAAAGAACTTGGCAAAAATCCAAGTAGATATAGAACATCTTCAGAAGCATTGGTTAGAAGAATTATTCAAGGTAAGGGTCTTTACACAATAAATAATATAGTAGAAATAAATAATCTAATATCAATAAAATCATTATATCCAATAGGTACATATAATGTAAGTAAATTACATTCACCAGTATGTTTTACTGTAGGAGATGAAGGGGAGCAGTATAAAGGTATTGGAAAAGAATTAATAAATATAGAAAATTTGCCTATATTGTCTGATTCAGTGGGTAAATTTGGTAGTCCAACTAGTGATTCTGAGAGAGCAATGATAACAGAAGATGCAAATGAGATATTAATTTGTATATTTTCTTTTAGTCAAGAATCGGATATTGAAGAATATTTTGAATATGCTAAGGAATTACTTGAAGAATATGCAGATGGAAAAGATATAGAAACTAAAATAATTAAATAGAATGTATATAACAACGTTATGTTAAGCTGAAATTCAATGTTAAAAAAATAAGTTAAGATAAAGAAATTAACAAAGGATAAGTTTCTTTTTTTAAAAAAAATAGTTTAATCTTACAAAAATATATAGATACTCCCACGAGTATTAAAAGTATGGTAATATATTAATATAGCAGAGATTGTGTTTAAGGGATTTTGAAAGGAGTGATTTATAATAATCATTTTGTCTGAAAGATAAAATGGTATCATGGAAATAACTCTATATTTAAAAATATAAATAATAATACAATAATTTGGGTATATAAAATAAGACAATTATGGTTTTGTTTAAAACCAAACAGTACATAGGTAATTACAATGTAAGGAAGGATTTAATTATGATTGATGGAAAAGAGGTAAAACAAGAAAATGCACAAAAAAATCTAAAAGTTAAGATAGCTATAGTAGTAGGTGTTTTGGTTGTAGCTTATATAGGAATGGCAATCTTTTTTAGAAGTCATTTTTACTTTGGAACGACTATTAATGGAGTAAAAGTCTCAGGAAAAACAGTTGAACAAGTAAATGATTTGTTAACATCTAGTACCAATTCTTATACTTTAAACTTAGAGGAAAGAAACAATAAGAAAGAACAAATAAAAGCAAAAGATATAAATTTAAAGTTTACGCCAGATGGTAAAGTTCAAAAGATAAAAGATACCCAGAGTGCTTTTGGATGGATTGGTGGTATATTTAAATCTAAAGAGTATAACAATATGGTAACTCTTTCATATGATAAAGATTTATTAGAAAAAAGATTTAATGCTCTATCTTGCTTTGATAGTAAAAATGTTGTAGAACCTAAGAGTGCTTATCCTAAGTATGATAGTGCTAAAAACGCTTATGTCATAGTATCAGAGGTACTTGGAAACAAAGTGAAAAAAGATGATTTTTATAAGTTAGTACAAAAATCAATTAACTCTGGGAACACTTCCATTTCTTTAGATGAAAGTAAAATATATGAAGCACCAAACAATACAAAGGACTCAGAAAAGTTAAAAAAAGCTATTAAGACACTGGATAAGTATGTCGGTGTAGTTGTTACATATGATTTTAGTGACCGTAAGGAAACTTTAGATGGTTCTGAGATTAATAAATGGTTAAAAGTAGACTCAGAAAAGAATTATGACATAACTTTCGATAATGATGCTATGGTAGAATATACGAGAGGCTTAAGTAAAAAATATAGTACTTTTGGAGATTCAAGACCATTTAAAACTGCAACTGGTAGAGAGATTACTATTTCAGGTGGTATTTATGGATGGTTGATAGATAAAAAGAAAGAAGCTGAAGCATTAGTTGATGTTGTAAAAGCTGGAAAAAATGTTACAAGAGAACCTATCTATATACAAAAAGCTGTGTCTCGTAATAAAGATGATATTGGGAATACATATGTAGAGATTAGTCTTTCTGACCAACATATGTGGTTCTTTAAAAATGGAGAAATGCTTGTATCAACAGATGTTGTAACAGGTGATTTAGCTAGAGGATTTGCTACACCATCAGGCGTATACCCTCTTAATTATAAGGCTAGAAATGTTTCATTAACTGGTCAAGGTTACAGTTCACCTGTAAGTTATTGGCTTCCGTTTAATGGAAATATAGGAATTCATGATGCTACTTGGAGAAATTCTTTTGGTGGAGGTATATATAGGTCTTCAGGTTCACATGGATGTGTAAATACACCTTTTTCTAAAGCAAAGAAGATATATGAAAATATAGAACCAGGGACACCAGTTATTTTATATTAGTAAATGTACTGTTAAGTGAAGTCATCTTAGTTTATTTAAGATGGCTTCCTTTTTATATATAGATTATTTAAAAGGAGAAATTATAATGAATGAAAAGCTGATTAAGATTTTAGAGGAAGCTAAGAAAGATGATAAATTTAGAAAAGAACTTATAAAAACAAGAGAACAACGTGATGTTATGGATTCATTTTGTAAGGTTGTTACATCTAGAGGTTATGATATAACAGTAGGGGAGCTTTTTTCTATAGGAGAAGAATATACCTCAAATCTATTGAAAAGTGTAAACGGAGGCGCAGCATATCCTATTGAAGATTGGAGTGATTGGTACGAGGATTTTTTTATAATGTTGTCGAATGTATTAGAGTAACTGATGATATTATCTATTTAAGATTAATGAATTGATATTAAAATAAAAATATTAGAGATAAGTGTAAATTTTATCAATCTTAGAAAATATTAATTTATTTCTAACTAAATATAAAAAATTAGGTTAAAAATAAGGTGACAAAAATCGATATAGAGTAATGATTTATAAAAGTTGGATGAAATAGTGTGAGATATTTCTAAAAATTCAAAAAAGACAATAAGTTTCAATGGTTTGAATGTTGAAAAATAATATAAAAAAATTTTATATGTAGTAATTAAAAATATAATTTAAAAAAATTTAAAATATAAATTTTAAATGTCGATAAGACGTTGGTTTTAAGACAAAATAACGCTATTGACAAACCCTATCGCTTTAAATTATAATTATTGAAAATAATGGTATTTAAAAATCATACTCATGTCATAGTCTAAAAGTAAGTCAAAAAAGGATGTAAATCTAAGTAAGTACTATTCTAAAATATGTTTTATTAAAAAATAAACGTTGAAAAATATTAATTATTATATAAAAATGCTGTTTATACTTTAACAATGGGGTAGTAATCTAATTAGAATAAAAAAATCTAATTGGTTATATACATAGTAAAAAGGTAAGAGAGGTGATTTGGATGGCTTTTGAAATAATAAAAAGCATTGTTGAGGCAGAGCAGACAGCAGACAGTATCAAAGTAAAAGCTGTTACTGATGCAGAGTCTATCAGAGCTGATGCTGTAAACAAATGTGAAAGAATATTTGCTGATGTAAAAAAACAAGCAAAGCTTATGGAAGAAACTCTTATTGAGAAGGCAGTCACCGACAGTAAAGCAGAGGTTGATAAAATCTTAGCTGATGCTAAAAGTGAATGTCTGAAAATTGAAAAAACTGCTAAAGAAAGAAAGAGTAAGGCGATTGAAGCGGTTATTGGAAAGGTAGTGAGATAATATGGCAATAGTTAATATGAACAAAATATCTATTGTTGGCTTAGAAGCTCAAAAAAGCCAGATTTTAAAGCTACTTATGAACCGTGGGTTTGTTCAGATTGATGATAGTGCCTTTCTTACTGAGGAGGAGGAATTAAAAAATTATCTTGTAAAAGATAGTGAAGAATCAGAAGTTATAATGCTAGAGCAGAAGATGTCTCATGTAAATCAAGCGATTAATATTGTTTCTTCACTAGTGAAACAAAAGAAATCCATGTTTGCACCAAAAAGAGAGTTTAACAAAATTAATAATGAAAAAGAAGAACAAATTTATGCTGAAGCTTTAGAGTTAAACAATCTACATAAGGAGATAGGTACAATAAGGTCTAATATAAACTTACTTAACAACAATAAAAGTATGTTAGAACCATGGATTAACTTTGATATTCCTCTTGAAAATATGGAAACTAAGTATACAAAAACTATACTTGGAACTGTACCTATAAGTGCAAATATTGATGCTTTAAGAGTAAAATTAGAAGATGAAATACCAGAAAGTGTTCTTGGGATTATAAATTCTGACAAGTTAATGAACTATGTTTATTTAATTACTTTGAAAGAAACTTTTGATAATGTTTTAGAGGTTTTAAAAGAATTTAATTTTTCAGTAGTTTCATTACCGAATGAAGAAGGTACACCATCACAAGCTATCAAGAAATATAATGAAATGATAATTAGACAGGAAAACGTTTCTAAAAACAAGGCAGAAGAAATTAAAAGTCATGGAGATAATATACACCTGCTTGAGAATCTATATGATTTTTACACTATAGAAAGAGACCAGAAAAAGATTATAGAGAGACTTGTCAAAACAAAAACAACATTCTGTCTTAATGGTTGGCTGCCAAGCAAAAGGGCAGATGAGTTAATTAAAGAAATTACAGAAAAGTTTGATTGTTGTGTTCAGACAGAGGCAGGAAGTAAAGAAGAAGGCTTCCCAATTTTACTTGAAAACAATAAGCTTGTAACACCTTTTGAAAGTGTAACGAACATGTATAGTTGTCCTAGTACAAAGGATATTGACCCAAATACAATTATGACTTTCTTTTATATTGTATTCTTTGGAATGATGCTAAGTGACGCTGCATATGGGCTAATAATTGCACTAGTATGTGGATTTGTTGTATACAAAGCCAAGATGCAAAAAGGTGAAGGAAATTTAATTAAACTTATTGGTATGTGTGGAGTTTCAACTACTATATGGGGTCTTATATTCGGGGGTATTTTGGGGGATTTAATTCCTATAAAAGCATTAATCAATCCTTTAGAGGATGTTATGATACTTATGGGAATGTCGTTACTGTTCGGTATTATCCATATATATGTAGGTTTGGGAATAAAAGCATATACATTAATAAGGGATGGAAAGGTAATAGATGCAGTTTTTGACATAGGTTTTTGGTATTTATGTATAACAGGTGTATGTCTACTTATAATACCTTTTGTTGCAGGTGATATAGGTGTATTTTCTGAAGTAGGAAAATATTTAGCAATTATAGGTGCTATAGGTCTTGTACTTACTCAAGGAAGAAGTTTTAAAGGTGTTCCTGTTAAGCTTTTTAAAGGGTTTTCAAGTCTTTATGGTATAACAAGCTATTTTGCTGATATATTATCTTATACAAGAATTATGGCACTTTGTTTAACAACAGGAGTTATAGGGCAGGTTATCAATCTTTTAGGGGCTATAGCTGGTCCAATATTTGCAGTTGTAATTGGTGTTGTGGGACACACAATAAACCTTCTTATAAATGCACTAGGTGCATATGTTCATACAAGTAGATTACAGTATGTAGAATTTTTCAACAAGTTTTATGAAGGCGGAGGAGTTCCTTTTGTTCCGTTTAAGTATAAAACAAAATATACAAGCATTAATAAAAAGGAGATGTAAATATGGAATTTTTAAACGCATTAGGAAATGGTCAATTTTTGGCAATATCAGGAGCTGCTATAGCAGCATTATTTGCAGGTATGGGTTCTGCTAAAGGTACTTCAATCGCAGGTCAAGCAGCAGCAGGTGTTGTAACAGAAGACCCTAGTAAATTCGGTCAACTTCTAGTTTTACAACTTCTTCCTGGTACACAAGGTCTGTATGGATTTATCATAGCTTTCCTTATTTTATCAAAAGCAGGAATTATTGGTGGAGATGCAATACCAACATCAGCTCAAGGTTTACAACTTCTTATGGCAGGACTTCCAATTGGTTTAGTTGGTTTAGTGTCAGGTATAGCACAAGGTAAAGCAGCAGCAGCAGGGGTTGGAATAGTTGCAAAAAGACCTGAAGAACTTGGTAAAGCTATAACATTTGCAGCAATAGTTGAAACATATGCTCTTTTAGGACTACTTGTTTCTTTCTTAGCTTACAATGGAATTGCAATTGGTTAATTATAGATTATAATTCATAAGTAAAAAAAATGAAAAGGAGGAAGCACTCCTATGGGTAATGAACAAAAAATGATTGACAGAATTATAGCTGATGCCAAACAAGAAGCACAAGAAATATTGGATAAAGCTAAAAGTGAGGCAGATTCAAAAATAAATTCAGCTAATGAAAAAGCTGAAAAGGAAATGGCTTCCTATACAAAGCTTGCAGAGGCAGAAGCAGAAAAAGCAGCTTCTAAGGAAATATCAGGAGCTTATATGGAGGCTAAAAAACAAATATTATCAAAAAAGCAAGAGATTTTAGAAGAAGTAATTTTAGAAGCTAAAAATAAACTTCTAAATCTTAAAGATAATGAATATGAAGAGATTATACTAAATATGATTGAAAAATCAAATTGCACAGATGATTCAGAGATAGTCTTATCTAAAAAAGACAAGAAAACATTAAAAGATGTATTATTAAAAAAAGGTATTAAGGTGTCTAATGAGACTAGAGATATTACTGGAGGTTTCATAGTTAAAAAAGGTGACATTGAGTACAATTATTCATTTGAAGCCATAATTGCAGTAGAACATGAATATATTGAGCAAATTGCAGCAGAAATTTTGTTTAACTAAGGAGGGGTTAAAAAATGGCAGAAGAAAAAACTTATCCCTATGCCGTTGCACGAATAAGAGTGCTTGAAAAACAGCTTCTTAACAGACAAATGTTTATTCAAATGGCAGAAGCCAAAAGCCCTGAAGACTCTTTAAGAATCATAGCTGAGGCAGGTTATGTTGATACATCAAATAATAATATACATAATTTTGAGAATATTTTGACTCAAGAATTGTCAAAGACATATGAAATTCTTAAAGGTCTAGCTCCTGAAGAAAAATTTGTTGATGTATTTCTTTATAAAAATGACTATCATAACTTAAAAGTGCTGATTAAAGAAGAAATTTCTGGTGTAGATGGTGAAAAATATTTAATTGATGGAGGTACAATTCCTCTTATTAAGCTTAGGGAATCTTTAGCAAATCGTAGTTTTAGTGATTTACCTAAGATAATGGCATCAGCTATATTAGAGGCATTTGATGTTTACAGCAAGACACAAAATGGTCAGATGGTTGATATTGTTTTAGATAGAGCAACTTTTTCTAGTATGAAAGAAACTGCTAAAGAAAGTCAAAACAAATTTGTAATAGATTATGTTATGAAAGTTTGTGATTTAACAAATCTAAAGAGTTTTATAAGAGTCAAAAATATGAAGAAAGATTTTGATATGTTTATGAACGTGTTTGTTTCAGGTGGCTCACTTGATAAGGAAAAATTCTTAGAAGCTTTTTCTTCAGACACTCCAGCATCATGTTTTAAATCTACTTCTTACTCTGATGTCTGTAAAAATGGCATGGATAGTGGTTTTACTGTCTTTGAAAAACTTTGTGATGACTATCTGATGGAATATGTTAGGGAAGCAAAATTTAAACCTCTTACATTAGAGCCACTAATTGCATATTTATATGCTAAAGAATCAGAAATAAAAACAATTAGAATTATTTTGACTAGTAAGCTTAATAATATAGACGCAGATACTATAAAAGAAAGGCTAAGGGATGCTTATGTATAAGGTAGGAGTAGTTGGAGATAAAGATAGCATTATGGGATTTTTAGCTCTCGGAATAGATATCTTCCCAGCCTATGATAGTGACGAAATCAAAAAAAGTATACATAAGTTGGTTGAAGATGAATATGCGATAATTTATATTACAGAACAGGCATCATTGCTTGCAAAAGAATCAATAGCAAAATACAAAGACTACCAACTTCCTGCTATTATAGTTATTCCAGGTATTGGAGGAAGTATGGGATTGGGTATGAATGAAGTAAGAGAATCTAGTAAACGTGCCATAGGTGCAGATATATTATTTAAAGAATAGATGAAAGTTGAATAAAAGACAATCTCAAATTTTATTAGTGCTAAAGATATGTATTGATAAAATATAGGAGGGAATATTTAAATTTTGATAAAGTATATGATTGCAGGTGAGAGAATATGAAAACAGGCACAATTGTAAAGGTGTCAGGACCGCTTGTTGTAGCGGAGGGCATGAGAGATGCGAATATGTTTGACGTCGTAAGAGTTTCAGATAAACATCTTATAGGCGAGATTATAGAAATGCATGGAGATAAAGCTTCTATACAGGTTTATGAGGAAACTTCTGGTCTAGGGCCAGGGGAGGAAGTAGTTTCTCTTGGAATGCCTATGAGTGTTGAACTTGGACCAGGTCTTATTTCAACTATTTATGATGGTATTCAACGTCCACTTGAAAAAATGTATGAGATTTCAGGTACTAATATAACTAAAGGTGTTGAAGTATCTTCACTTGATAGAACAATTAAGTGGGAATTTAAACCTAAAAAATCTGTTGGTGATAAAGTTGTAGCAGGAGATATAATTGGTGGAGTTCAAGAAACAGCTGTAGTGGAATGTAAAATTATGGTTCCTTATGGAGTTAAAGGTACTATAAAAGAAATCTATTCTGGAGAATTTACTGTCGAAGATACAGTTTGTGTTATTACAGATGAAAAAGGTAATGATATACCTGTGACTATGATGCAAAAATGGCCTGTTAGAAAAGAAAGACCATATAAAGAAAAGAAAACACCAGATTCACTTCTTGTTACAGGTCAAAGAGTTATAGATACATTTTTCCCAATTACAAAAGGTGGGGTAGCAGCTATACCAGGACCTTTTGGAAGTGGAAAAACTGTTACACAGCATCAGCTTGCTAAATGGGCAGATGCAGATATAGTTGTATATATAGGATGTGGCGAGCGTGGAAATGAAATGACGGATGTTCTTCTTGAATTCCCAGAATTAAAAGACCCAAGAACAGGCGAGTCACTTATGCAAAGAACTGTGCTTATAGCAAATACATCAGATATGCCAGTTGCTGCACGTGAGGCTTCTATATACACTGGTATTACAATAGCTGAATATTTTAGAGATATGGGATATAGTGTTGCACTTATGGCAGATTCTACATCAAGATGGGCTGAGGCTCTTAGAGAGATGAGTGGTCGTCTAGAGGAGATGCCTGGTGAAGAAGGTTATCCTGCATACTTAGGTTCACGTCTTGCTCAATTCTATGAAAGAGCAGGAAAGGTAAATTGTCTAGGTATGGATGGAAGAGAAGGAACACTTACAGCAATTGGTGCAGTTTCTCCTCCTGGTGGTGATACATCAGAACCTGTCAGCCAAGCAACACTTCGTATAGTAAAAGTATTCTGGGGTCTTGATGCATCTTTAGCATATAAGCGTCATTTCCCAGCAATTAACTGGTTGACTAGTTATTCGTTATATCAGGAAAAGGTCGATGTATGGGCAGATAAAAATGTAAATGATAATTTCTCAGCTCAAAGAGCTCAAGCTATGAAACTTTTGCAAGTTGAATCTGAACTTCAAGAAATAGTTCAATTGGTTGGTGTTGATTCACTTTCAGATGGAGATAGATTGATATTAGAAGTTACTCGTTCTATAAGAGAAGACTTCCTTCATCAAAACTCTTTCCATGAAGTTGATACTTATACATCACTTCATAAGCAATATAGAATGATGGGACTTATATTAAAATTCTATAAGTCAGCACAAGATGCTATAAAGCAAAATGTTACTATAAACGATATTATCAAGCTTTCAGTTCTTGAAAAAATTGGTCGTGCTAAGTATGTAGAAGAAGACAATATAGATGCTGCTTACGATTCAATTGAAGATGAAATAGACAACGAGCTTGCAGACCTTATTAAAAAGAGGGGGGCTGAAGAACTATGATAAAGGAATATAAGTCAATACAAGAGGTAGCCGGTCCTCTTATGCTAATAAACGGCGTAGAAGGTGTAAAATTTGATGAACTTGGAGAGATTGAGCTTTCAAATGGAGAGATTCGTCGCTGTAAAGTTCTAGAGGTAAATGGAGATACTGCACTTGTTCAGCTTTTCGAAAGTTCAACAGGTATAAACCTTGCTGAAAGTAAAGTTCGTTTTTTAGGAAAGAGTCTTGACTTTGGAGTTTCACCAGATATATTAGGTCGTGTTTTTAGTGGAATGGGTAAACCTATTGATGGCGGTCCAGAAATTATACCAGATAAAAGACTTGATATAAATGGAGCTCCAATAAATCCAGCAGCACGTGACTATCCAGCCGAATTTATACAGACTGGTGTCTCTGCTATAGATGGGCTTAATACACTAGTTAGAGGGCAAAAACTTCCTATATTCTCAGGGTCTGGTTTGCCACATGCCAATCTTGCAGTTCAGATTGCAAGACAAGCAAAAGTACGTGGAACTGATTCTAAATTTGCCGTTGTATTTGCTGCAGTTGGTATAACTTTTGAGGATGCTGAATTCTTTATAAGTGATTTTAAAGCAACTGGTGCAATCGACCGTTCTGTAGTATTTGTAAACCTTGCAAATGACCCAGCTGTAGAGCGTGTATCTACACCTAGAATGGCACTTACAGCAGCAGAATACCTTGCCTTTGAGCAAGATATGCATGTACTTGTTATCATAACAGATATTACAAACTATGCAGAGGCATTGCGTGAAGTTTCAGCAGCTAAAAAAGAAGTTCCAGGACGTCGTGGATATCCAGGATATCTTTATACTGACCTTGCTACGATGTATGAAAGAGCAGGAAAAATGAAAGGGCATGAAGGTTCTATAACTATGATTCCAATACTTACAATGCCTGAGGATGATAAGACACATCCAATTCCTGACCTTACAGGATACATTACAGAGGGACAAATTATACTTAGCCGTGAACTTTATAAAAAAGATATACAGCCTCCTATAGATGTTTTACCATCACTTTCTCGTCTAAAAGATAAGGGGATTGGTAAAGGGAAGACTCGTGAGGACCATGCAGACACAATGAACCAGCTTTTCGCAGCCTATTCAAGAGGTAAGGATGCAAAAGAGCTTATGGCTATACTTGGTGAATCTGCACTTTCTGAGATTGACTTAATGTATGCTAAGTTTGCAGATGAGTTTGAAAAAGAATATGTTTCACAGGGATTTAGAACTGATAGAACTATTGAGCAGACATTAGAAATCGGATGGAAGCTTCTTAGTATGTTACCAAAAAGTGAACTTAAACGTATTCGTGATGAATATTTTGAAAAATATATGCCTAAGGAGTGATATCTGTGGCTAGATTAAATATAAATCCAACACGTATGGAAATGACTAGACTTAAGAAACTCCTTAAAACTGCTACAAGAGGTCATAAGCTTCTTAAAGATAAACTTGATGAACTTATGAAACAATTCCTTGAGATTGTAAGGGAAAATAAGCGATTACGTGAAGAAGCAGAAAATGCTCTTGATGCTGCTTATAAAAATTTTATAATCGCAAGAGCAGTTATGAGTCAGGAGTATCTGGGGTCAGCACTTATGATGCCAAAGCAATCTGTTTCAGTGGATGTTTCTACAAGAAATATAATGAGTGTTGATGTTCCTGTGTTTGACTTTAAAACTGAAAACAATCAAAGTGATATTTATCCTTATGGTCTTGCTTTTACATCAGGGGAATTAGATTCTGCTATGGAAGCTTTCTCAGCTGCTATGCAACCACTTTTAAGACTTGCAGAAAGTGAAAAAAGTGCACAGCTTCTTGCTCAAGAGATAGAAAAGACACGTAGACGTGTTAATGCTCTTGAAAATGTAATGATACCAAATTACATTGAGACTATTAAGTATATAGCTATGAAGCTTGAAGAAAATGAGAGAGCAAGTACTACTAGACTTATGAAGGTTAAGGATATGGTGCTTAAAAAAGCACTTGAAGAAAAGAAAAAAAATGATTTGGTTGTATAATTAAATACTATAAAAAATAAGTCTAACATTCTAATTTATAGAGGTTAGGCTTATTTTTTACGTTCAAATTAGAAATATAGATACTATAAAAATTAATATATTGTTTAAAAACATACTGTATTTAATTAAAAATAATATATTTAACAAAAACTTCTAAAAATTAACGAACTGTTAATTTACACTTAACTTTATATTAACAAATTAGGTGTATTATATAAACATAAGCAAAAACAACAAAAAACAAATGAAAAAAGATAAAAACACAATAAGGGGGAAGATATGAAAGAATTTATATTTACTTGTCTGTGTATTGTAGTGATTACATTTATGACAAGTTGCATATCAACAACACCACAAACTACTCAAGGAAAAGGAAATAATAAACTTACAATATATGCAGCATTAGAGGAAGAACAAATAGCTTACTATATGGAAGGGTTTAGAGAAGAGCATCCAAATATAGATGTAGAAATAGTTATGGATTCTCATGGTGTAATAGCTTCAAAGTTATTAGCAGAAAAAGATAATCCACAAGCAGATGTTATATGGGGATTATCAGCAATGAACATGATAGAGCTAAAAGAAGATGGAGCACTTGAAGCATATAAGCCTAAAAATTATGATAAGGTAGATAAAAAATTCAAAGATATTGACAAAGATGTATCTTGGGTGGGTATGAGTGTACCAGAAACAGCTATAGTAGTTAATTATAAGGAGCTTGAGAAATTGGGTATAGATATTCCAAAAAGTTATGAAGATTTAATAAAACCAGAATATAAAGGACTTATAACAATGCCAAATCCAGCATCATCTGGAACAGGATACCTTACAGTATCAGGACTTATTCAAATGATGGGTGAAAAAGATGCTTACAATTATATGGATAAATTACATAAAAATATAGCTACATATACACATTCAGGTTCAAAACCTGCGAAACTATCTGGTTCTGGAGAGTATCCAATAGGTATTACACTTGGGTATAGAGCTACACAACAATTATCCAGTGGAGAACCTATAGAAGTTGTATTTCCAAAAGAAGGTTCAGGTTGGGACTTAGAGGCAAATGCCCTAGTTAAAAAAGATAATATAAAAAAAGAAGCAAAGTTATTTTTAGACTGGGCAATAAGCGATTCAGCTATGGATAGATATGCACACGAAGTAGCAGTTACTTCTATAAAGACAGATAATCCAGTTCCGAAAGGTTATTCTAAACAACCATTTGAACAGCTAATAAAAGAAGTTGATTTAAACTCTGCTGCCAAAAACAGAAGTACAGTACTTAAAACTTGGGAATCAAAGTATGGTTCAAAATCTGAAAGTAAGTAAAGTTTAACTTAATAATTTAGATGAAATAATTTTAGAAGAAAGGGTAAAGTATAGAATTTAAAATAAAAATATAACTATATAAGGGGAGATAAGATATGAGTTACTTAAAAATAAATAATGTGTTTAAAAATTATGACCAAAAAAGGGTTTTAAATAATATTAGTTTGGATATTGAAGAAGGGGAATTTTTATGTTTACTTGGGCCTAGTGGATGTGGTAAAACTACATTACTTAGGATAATAGCAGGTCTTGAAGATGTAAATAGTGGAGCTATAATTCTTCAGGATAAAGATATTACATATTTAGAACCATCAAAGAGAGGTTTTGGAATAGTATTTCAATCATACGCATTATTTCCAAATATGACTGCATATAATAACATAGCTTTTCCACTTAAAGAGAGAAAAATTTCAAAAGAAAAAATAGATAGCAAAGTTAAGGAAGTGCTTGAAATAGTCGGCTTGACTAATGAAGCTCATAAATATCCCAAAGCATTATCGGGTGGACAACAACAGAGAGTTGCAATAGCAAGAGCATTAGCACTTGAACTAAAGTTTTTACTTTTAGATGAACCAATGTCTGCACTAGATGCAAAGGTTAGACACAAGCTTAGAATGGACATTAAAAAGTTACAAAAAGAACTTAATATAACAACAATAATGGTAACACATGACCAAGAAGAAGCTATAACTATGGCAGATAAAATTGCAATTTTAAATGGAGGAGATATAATGCAAATAGGAACTCCAGAAGAAATATACCAAAATCCTCAAAACTTATTTACAGCCCAATTTATAGGAGATACAAACTGTTTTGATAATGGAGATTCTATACTAACTGTAAGACCGGAATATGTTCAAATAGAGAAATCAACAAAAGAAAATTACCAAGGGATAATATCAAATATAGAGTTTAGAGGGAATTTATTAAGAGTTGAAATAAAGGATAAATTAAATGAAAATTTCATAATAAGTGATGTTTCTATAAAAGAGTGGGTTAATTTAAATTTAGTAGAAGGTGACCTTGTAAAGATAAGTATAGACGAAAAATACTATTTAAAGTATCCAAAAGTTAAAGGAGCATAGGTATATGAATAATAATACTATAAGTTCTAAAAGTATAAGTTTTAAATCAAAAATGAATTTGGACATAAAAAAATGTATGCTTACAGTATTAGTTATGTCTTTAGGAATGTTTTTATTGGCACCTATAATATATCTATTTATACAGGCATTTTTAGATAAAGATGGAGTATTTGTAGGATTACAAAACTTTCAAGAGTACTTGACTTCTGAAGCTCTGTTGAATTCTCTAAAAAATACAATATTTGTGTCTATTATATCAACTGTAATATCGTTAACACTTGCATTAGTATATGCGTATGCATTAACTAGAACAAAGATTAAATTTAAAGGATTTTTTAAGTCATTAGCAATGTTTCCTATGTTTGCTCCAACAATGATGCATGCAATAGGTCTAGTATATTTATTTGGGAATCAAGGATTGGTGACTAATTTACTTGGAATACATGTTCCAATTTAAGGAGAAGTGGGAATAATACTGGCACAAATTATATATGTATTCCCTCAATCATTTCAAATACTTTATATATCATTAAACTCAACTGATTATAGATTATATGAAGCTAGTAACACTATGGGAATAAGTAAGATAAGGGAATTTATAAGTATAACAATCCCAAGTATAAAATATTCTTTAATAAGTTCTGCATTCGTATCATTTACATTATGCTTTACAGATTTTGGAGCTCCAAAGGTAATTGGAGGAGAGTTTAATGTATTATCAATAGATGTATATAAACAAATTATAGGACAACAAAATATACCAATGGGAGCAACTGTATCAATATTGCTTTTAATACCTGCAATAATATCATTTATAGTAACTAAAAAAATCGAAAAAAATCAAAATTCGTACATAACTTCAAAGTCAATTCCATATAAAGTTAAATCTAATAAGTTAAGAGATGGGATTTTAGGAGGGATTGTAGGAGTTATTGCATTTGGTATAATAGCTGTAATGTTAACTGTAATCTTATCATCATTAATCTCAGTTTGGCCATATGATTTAAGACTTACACTTGAACACTTTTCTATGAAAAATAGTATTGATGGAATTAAACCATTTGTAAATTCAATAAAAATGTCACTATTGACAGCTATTCTAGGAACAAGCTTTGTTTTCTTATTTGCATATCTAAATGAAAAAACAGAAAAAGCTCCATATTTAAAATCATTTGGATATTTTCTAAGTACGTTACCTATGGCATTGCCAGGTTTAGTGTTAGGTATAGCTTATGTACTATTTTTTAATAAATTAGAGTTTAATTTTATGGATACAATATACATTAAGAATTTATTTAATGGATTATATGGAACATTACTTATAATGGTTATATGTAATATAGTTCATTTTTTTTCAGTAGCATTTATAACAGCTACTACTGCTATTAAGAAAGTAGATAAAGAGCTGGATATGGTAGCTAAATCAATGGGGATAAACAGCGCATCAATTCTTAAGAATGTGACTATACCACTTTGTTTGCCAGCAGTTTTAGAGAACTTTATGTACTTTTTCTTAAACTCTATGGTGACAATATCAGCACTAGTTTTTATATATACTGCAAGTTCAAAAGTAGCTGCAATATCAATTGTACAACTAGATGATAAGGGGAGTACTGCACAGGCAGCAGCATTAGCTGTATTAATACTACTTACAAATATATTGGTTAAAATAATACATGAATTTATAAAGAATCGTTTAGAAAAAAGAACAAACATTAATTAAAAAAATTATCCTAAAAAATTACAAGTTTAAAAAGTCTATTCTTATAATTTATTATTTACAGAATAGACTTTTTAAATTTATTATTAATATTAATAGCTTTTATTAATTTTCCTTTTGTTATCATACATTTGAGAATCTGCACGACGATATGTGTCAAATAAAGAAACATCTACTTTTTCATCAAAAATAGCATATCCAATAGACATTGATAATTTTAATTCATTAGTTGAGTTTTCTTCAACTATTTTCAAATTAATATTATCTATAATACTGTTTATTTCTTTGTGAGATGAATTTTTTAGAATAATTATATATTCATCACCTCCAATACGATAAACTATATGTTTTTTGTTTATTACATATTCTATAATTTTACTTGCTTGTTTAATATATAAATCTCCTGTCTGATGGCCAAATTTATCATTAATCTTTTTTAAACCATCTAAATCTATTGATATGATAGATATTAGATTCTTTAAATTTGAATTGTTTAAATTATTCATATCTATTTCAAAAGCATTTCTATTTTTTAGACCTGTTAAGTAATCTGTATTAGCAAAATCAGTATATGTAGGATTAGATATTCTTTTAAATAGAATCACTGCAATCAATGCTGATATTAGACAAGTTAATAATGCTATTATTGGTGTAACTATACTTATAAATTTAAATGTATTGTATTGATGTTTTGCTTCAAATTCAATTCCTATTACTCCAACAACCTTACCAACATCATTGTGAATAGGAAAATACGATATAAATATGTATCCCCAAGATGTTGATTTAATTTTTTTAGGTAACAATATATGATTATCTAGTGCTTTGTTAAGGTCTCCCCAAATCTCTTTTTCTATCAAATCACCAGCATTTCTAAAATCACTTCTAGATGAATTTAAACCATCAACAACATATACTAGTGTTCCATCTTTTGTTTTTTTAGCAGTATATAGATACATGACTCCAGTAGTATTTTTTACAGATTCTAATAGTATTTTAGAACTTTTATAAGACTCTTTTGATTGGTCTTCCTTAGAATTAATTTCAGTAAAGGTATTTTTATCAATATTTTTTTCTACATATTCATAAATATTCCTTGACCTCTCACTTAAAGAGTATATCATGCTCTTATAAGTTAATGTATAATTAAAAAAATAGACACATGAAGAAGATATTATTACAATAATTGCAGTAAGTATTGAAACCTGCATATCAACTCTATTAAATTTTTTATTTATTTTCATAGCTTAAATGTTTTGTGAAAAGAGCCTCCCACAATCTCCCCATAATTAATATATATCTATAAATTTCACCATAATATATTTATATATTATCAAATTTATGTGGAGATTACAATGAATAAACACGCTTAAAGTATTCAAATATAGGTTTTTTTAATTATAGTATACTATTTATGAATAGACAAAACTGTAGGTGAATCATTTATATTTGCCATTTCTCAATGGAAGATACAGTATAAAATATTTTGATTAATTGCAATATGTATACTTAATTGAAGTTAAGTTAAGAGTTATAATAGGTATTGATGAAATAGATAGATTTATATTCATAAGTATTAATTTTATCAGAGATAGGCGAAATACTTTATCCTAAACGTAAGTATTGTTGAGATGCAATCTTGAGATATGATAATATAAATTGAAAGATAGTGAACTTAATCAAATAAACTGATTAATCTAGCTATATAAGCAAATAAATTTTAAATTTTATAATATAAAAGAGGTGGAAAATGAAAGACAGACTTGATTTAACAGAAGGAAGAATTACAGAAAAATTACTTAAGCTATCACTTCCAATAATGGGGACTTCATTTATACAAATGGGGTACAACATGATAGATATGATATGGGTTGGTAAAGCTGGAAGTAAAGCAGTAGCTGCAGTTGGAACAGCTGGATTTTTTCCATGGCTTGCAATGGCATTTATTATGATTTCAAAAGTAGGTGGAGAGGTAAAAGTAGCACAAAGTATTGGAGAAAATAATATAAGCACTACTAAATCATATATGAAGTCAGCAATAGAAATAAATATTATGCTAGCAATAATATATACAATGTTTTTAATAGTATTTAATAAGCAGTTGATAGGTTTTTTTAAATTAGGAGACTTAGAAGTTATAACCATGTCCAGACAGTATTTGATAATAGTAGCTCTAGGTATGGTATTTTATTTTATTAATCCAGTATTTACTGCAATTTTCAATGGACTTGGAAATAGTAAGACTCCTTTTCGCATTAATACAATAGGATTAGTAACTAATATTATACTTGACCCTATATTAATTTTTGGATGGGGATTTGCTCCAAAACTTGGTGTTGCAGGAGCTGCTATTGCAACTGTATTTGCTCAGATAGTAGTTACTACATGTTTTATATATATAGTACTTAAAAGTAAAGAAGAATATTTTAAATTAAGACTATTTAAAGAAATAGAGACTAAATATTATAAAGTGCTGTATAAATTAGGATTACCTGTAGCAATACAAAGTGGTATGTTTACAGTATTCTCAATGTTACTAGGAGTAATAGTAGCATCATGGGGACCTGTAGCTGTTGCAGTACAAAAAGTAGGCTCACAAATAGAGGCAATTTCCTGGATGACAGCTGAAGGACTATCAGTTGCATTAGGAAGTTTTGTTGGACAAAATTATGGTGCCAAGAAGTATTCTAGAATAAATAAAGGTTGTAAAATATCCATAATTGTATCTTCTGTACTTGGAATAATAACTACTTTGGTATTAGTATTTGCAGGGGAGAGTATCTTTTCTATTTTTATAGATGAAAGCGAGGCAATAGAAAAGGGAGCAATTTATCTTAAAATATTAGGATATTCTCAATTTTTTATGTGCTTAGAAATAATAACAACAGGAGCTTTCAAAGGATTAGGTAGAACCTATATACCTTCTACTATAGTTACTATACTGACTGGTGCAAGAGTACCATTAGCTTACTTTATATCTAGACCAGAAATATTGGGTCTAAATGGTGTATGGTGGAGTATAACCTTATCAAGTATATTAAAAGGGATATTAATGATAAGTCTATTTATATCTTTATTAAAACTTGGAAAGTTGTATAAGATGTCTGAATAAAATTTAATTTATCTTAAATGTATAGACATTTTCTTTGTTTGTATATAAAATTATCTTATTATGTAAAAGATTTAATTAATGAGGAGTGAATTAAATGAAAGAGCCAATTTATAAAGTTATAGAAAATCATGTAAGAGAATTAATAAATTCAGACAGTTTGAAAAAAGGGGATTTAATCCCCTCTGAAAAACAGTTGAGTGAAGAGTTTAATGTGACTAGAATGACTGTAAGGTCTGCATTAAATAACCTAGTTAAAGAAGGATATATAGCCAGACAAAGAGGTGTAGGAAGTATAGTTCTTGCAAATAATATATACGATAATATATCATCTGTAAGTGGGTTTACTAAAGAGATGGAAAGTAAAGGCTATAAAGTATCTAATATATTGGTATCTCTTAAAATAGTTCAAGCAGATGAAGAATTATCAAGTAAATTAAATATAAGTTTAGAAGAAAACGTATGGGAAATAAAAAGAGTAAGATTAGCAAATGACGCAAGAGTTTCATATATGATTACTTATATGCCAGTTAAGTTATTTCCAAATTTAAATAAGACACATTGTGAAAATTCGCTTTATAATTTTGTTGAAGAAGTGTGTGGATATAAGATAGCTATGTCAGAGAGAGAAGTACAAGCTGTAATATCAAATGAAGAGTGCATGGATAATTTAAATCTAGAAGAGCCAGAGCCACTTTTATATATAAGTCAAATATGTAAGTTACAAAATAGTGAGATTTTTGAATACTCACACACATATCACCATGGATATACATTAACTTTGAATGCTGTTGTCGAATAAAATTTAAATAAAATGAAAAAGTTTTCTTGAAATGTATATACATTTGAGATATAATAATATCAAGAATTAAATGTATATACATTTAAAAATAAGATATATACATTAAGATAATAATTAATAGAAAAGCATACTTTAAATGTATAGTTTAAAGAACTTATGACTTAAAAAATATTTAATGAATCTAATTTGGAGGGAAAAAAATGATAAAAATAATGTTAGCTTGTTCAGCAGGAATGTCAACTAGTTTATTGGTTACAAAAATGGAGGATGCAGCAAAGGAAAACGGTATAGAAGCAAAAATATGGGCTATATCAGAGGTGAACTTAAAAAATGAAATAGAAAATTGTGATGTCTTACTTTTAGGACCTCAAGTTAGATATGTATTAGGAAAAGCAACTGAAATGGCAAAACCATATAATATTCCAGTTGAAGTCATAAATATGATGGATTATGGAAGATGTAATGGAAAAGCTGTGTTAGATAGAGCTGTAGAATTAAATAGTTCAAAATAAAGTTGTACTGGAGGATGTAAAATGGAAAAATTCATGTCATTTATGGATAAATATATAGTGCCTGTAGCTGCCAAAATAGGAGCTCAAAGGCATTTAGTAGCAGTAAGAGATGCATTTATAGCAATGATACCTATAACTATGGTAGGTGCATTAGGAACATTGATAAATAACTTACCATTAGAAGCATACAAAAATTTGATGGCAAGTATATTTGGAGAAAACTGGACTACGTTTGGAGGCGACCTTTGGTGGGGAGCAATAGGTACAATGGCAGTATTCTTAGTAATAGGTGTTGCTTATTTCCTAGCAAAATCTTATGAAAGTGATGGGTTACAAGCTGGACTTATAGCATTATCTATCTTTTTTATAATGGCTCCACAAATCGGTAAAATAGTTCCTGAGGGGGGAACTACAGCAGTTGAAGGATGGGGGATGATACAACAAACTTACTTAGGTACAGCAGCCTTATTCTCTTCTATATTAATAGGATTATTATCAACTGAGATATTTGTAAGGTTATCTAAAGTAAAGAAATTAACTATAAAAATGCCAGATGGAGTTCCACCAGCAGTTTCAAGGTCATTTGCAAAGTTAATACCAGGAATGTTAACTATAATGATATTTACCGTAATAGGAATATTTATAAAGATGCTTTCAAATGGAAATTTCTTAACAGATATTTTAAATACTTATTTAGGAGCACCACTATCAAATGTAGCTGATAGTCTAGGTTCTACAATGCTTATTGCATTTATAATTCATATACTTTGGACTGTTGGGCTTCATGGTGCAAATATAGCACTTCCTTTTACAGAAACTATACTTATGAAATTAGGTGGAGAAAATGCTGCGTTGGCTCAAGCAGGAGCAACAGAAGGATACCATATACTTGCAGGTTCATTCTTTGATGCATTTGTGTATTTAGGTGGTTCTGGAATGGTATTAGGATTAATTGTAGCTTTATTAATAGCTGGAAGAAGACGTAAAGAGATGATAGTATTAGGTGGACCACCAGCAATATTTAATATAGGAGAACCATTGATATTTGGACTTCCAATAGTTTTAAATCCTATATTTATGATTCCATTTGTACTTGCACCAGTAATATGTAGTGCTGTATCATACTTAGCAATAGATTTTGGATTAGTAGCACCAGTAATTTTACCTAAAATACCTTGGGTAACACCTCCTATATTAGGTGGAGCAATGGCTACAGGTGATTGGACTGGAGGAGCTTTAGCACTATTTAATTTAATATTATCAATATTAATATATATTCCATTTGTCATAGCATCTGAAAAAATGGAGGCTAATAAATTGAAAATTAACAACTAGGTAGTTTTATTACGGTTAATAAATGTATAGGGTTTTGTAGAGTGTATTAAATTATAGGTAAGGATGGTATAATGAGATGAAAAATGGACTAAAAATAGTTACAATCGGAGGAGGTTCAAGTTATACTCCTGAGCTTGTAGAGGGTTTTATAAATAGATATGAAGAGTTACCTGTAAAGGAATTATGGCTTGTAGATATAGAGGATGGAAAAGAAAAACTAGAGATAGTCGGAAATCTAGCTAAAAGAATGGTAAAAAAAGCTGGAATAGATATGAAAATAAATCTTACTTTAGATAGGAGAGAAGCTCTAAAAGATGCAGATTTTGTGACAACACAACTTAGAGTAGGTCTTTTAGATGCAAGAATTAAAGATGAAACTATTCCTTTATCTCATGGAGTTATGGGGCAGGAAACTAATGGTGCTGGAGGATTATTTAAAGCCCTTCGCACAATACCAGTTATATTTGATATAATAAAAGATGTGGAAGAATTATGTCCAAATGCATGGATGGTGAATTTTACAAATCCAACAGGGATAATAACAGAAGCTGTATTCAAATATACTAATTTTAAAAGATATATAGGTCTATGCAATGTGCCAATTCATTTAAAAAATGATGTTGCCAAACTATTTAATGTAGAAAGTGACAGAATAAGTATGGATTTTGCAGGTCTTAATCATATGGTTTATGGTCTAAATGTATCTTTGGATGGAGAAGATGTTACAAAAGAAGCAATTGATAAGTTTGTCAAAGCAGATATAAGTATGCAAAATATAAAGGCAATTGATTTTAATGCGGAATTTATAAAATCTTTAGGTGTAATACCTTGCCCATATCATAGATACTACTATAAAACTAAAGATATGCTTGAAGATGAGTTGAGGGAGTTTAAAGAGGGAAAAGCTAGAGGTCAAGTAGTTAAAGAGTTGGAAGAACAATTATTTGAATTATATAAGGATGAAAAATTAGATATAAAACCACCTCAACTTGAAAAAAGAGGAGGAGCTTACTATAGTGATGCTGCTTGTAACTTAATAAGTTCTATATACAATGATAAAAAAGACATCCAAGTAGTTAATACATTAAATAATGGTTCTATAAGAGATTTTAAAGATGAACAAGCTGTAGAAGTGAGCAGTGTAATAACAAAAAATGGTCCAAAACCATTAAGTATAGGATATTTACCAGATTCTGTACATGGATTGGTAAGTCAAATTAAGTCATTTGAAGTCTTAGCAGCCAAAGCAGCTGTATATGGCGATTATGAATCTGCTCTTTTGGCACTTTGCATAAATCCATTGATTCCATCAGATGATTTAGCAAAAACTATATTAGATGAAATGTTGGAAGCTCATAAAAATTATCTTCCTAGATTTAATAGATAGTCTATAGAAAGTAGGTTATGGTATGACTAAAATTATAATAAATGCAGATGACTTTGGATATTGCGAAGCTGTGAATTATGGTATAATATCAGCTCATAATAATGGAATCGTTAAGTCCACTTCTATGATGGCAAATATGCCTGGGGTAGAACATGGGGTGAAGTTACTTAAAGAAAATAAGACTTTAAACTGTGGAGTTCATATGACTTTAAGTTGTGGTAGACCATTATTATCTAACTTAAAAACTATTGTTGACAAAGACGGTTTTTTTATTAGGAGGATTACAGACGAAATTATTAAAAAAATGGATTGTGATGAGATTTATAGAGAACTTTGTGCTCAAATAGAGAGAGTAGAAGGGCTTGGAATAGATATATCTCATTTAGACAGTCACCATCATATCCATACTTTAGTAAGTTTAAAGCCAGTAATAGAGAAGATTGTGAATAAGTATAATCTTCCAATAAGGGGCGGATTTGAATATAATTTAGAGTATTCTAAAATAGTTCCTTTAATAGATAGTTTTTATAAGGAAAATGTAAGTGAAGAATATTTTATAAAAAATATAGATGAAATAACAAAGTATGATGTAGTGGATATTATGTCTCACCCAGCTTTTTTAGATGATTATATTTTAAATTCTACATCTTATGCTATTGATAGAACGAAAGAGCACAAGATACTTACATCTAAAAAAGTCAAAGAATTTTTAGAAAAGAATGGATTAGTCATATCAAGCTATAGAGATATTTAGGAGGTAGAATAAATGGATGAAAAGATGATAGAGATATCTTTTGGAATAATTGGATTTGCAGGTGATGCGAAAGGGCTAGCATTTGAAGCAATAAAAGAAGCAAAGAGTGGGAATATAGATAAAGCTAGAGAATGTATTGAAAAGTCGAAAGAATCAATTCATAAAGCTCATAAATTTCAAACAGAATTGATACAAAATGAAGCTAATGGTAATAAAACTGAAATAAGTGTTATACTTATTCATGCACAAGACCATTTAATGACAGCTATGAATTTTCAGCAATTAGCAGAAGAATTTATAGATGTATATGAAAGATTAGAAAGTAAGTAATTTAAAATTATTATTAAGAAAGAGTGACCAAAAATAATTTTTATAATTATTAAAGGCACTCTTTTTTTATTTAAGTAGAGTTTATCAATATAGTATTATGATATTGATACTTTAAAATTTAGATTTCTCGTAATTGTAAGGTATACTAGTGCCAACAACTACATCTTCAATTTTTTCAACAATAAGCCAATCATCCATATTTCCTTGATGGTCAAAATCAAGAGGTGTTATTTCTTCAACATTTTCAAACTCAACTAAGCATAAACATTTTTTATGCCAACGAACTTTTTGTTTTTCAGATAAATTCAATTTTGGTTGATTTTCATTCAAAATCTTAGAAATTTCATCTTCTGTTAACTTAATGTAGTTTTCTACTTTTTTAACAGTGGCTTTTGCAGATATCTTTGCAGTTCCTTTTTCCATAAAATAAAGTAACTCATCTTCAAATACTCTGCTATGTGGTATTTTTCTACCAGCAGCGCCTCTAATAACCATTGTTTTTGTTCCAGCTAAAATTTTATCTAAGACCTTTTCTCCTTTTTTTCCTGCATTATCACAATATACTAAGTGTACCATGTCTCAAATCCTCCTTGCTAAATTCCTTATCTATAAATTGTATTTTATCATTCTTTAAATGAAAAGTCATTCTATTTATATCCAACTTAAAATAAAAAAATACTACTTAATGCAAGAAAACCTTATCTGAGTTATATATAATTAAGATTAATTAGGAATTTTTATCCTTTTACAAAATAATATTGACTAAAAATAGAAAAATGCTATAATAAATATGTGCTTATGATAATCAATATCATATAAGTATAATAAACAGGTAGGAGAAGTAATCATGAAAAAAATAAAATCACTTGCAATATTTATATCTATTATAACTACGCTAGTACTTGTTACAGCATGTTCAGATAAGAATACAGAGGATAAAAATAAATCAGAGACAAGAGTTGTACAATCTGTTAAAGGAGAGGTTAAGATACCATCAAATCCTAAAAAAATAGTTGATATATCAGGAAGTAGTGAAGAACTATTATTAGCAGGTCATAAGCCTGTTGCAACAGCAAATGTAGACTCATATGAAACTGATAAATTACCAAGTTACATAAGAGAAGAACTTAAAGATGTAAAGATAGTTGGACACTCAATGATGGATACTATGGATATGGAAGCTATATTAGAAGTAAATCCTGATTTAATAATAATGAGTCAAAGACAAGAGAAAATATATGACCAATTAAAAGAAATAGCTCCTGTAGTTATGATGAAAGATTATGCAAATGACTGGAGACGTAAGTTAACTGATGTTTCAAAATTATTTGACAAAGAAGAAGAAGCTAAAAGTTGGATACAGAAGTATGATGAAAAAGCTACAAAGTTAGGTAAAGAAGTTATAGAAAAAAATGGAGAAAAAACTTATTTACCAGTGTTGGCAAGTTCAGGTCAATTTATGGTATTTAGCGATGGTGGAATAGGAACTTTAATCAATGATGATATGAAATTAGCTAGACCCAAGAATATGCCAAAGCAAGATGGAATAACATTACCAATGGTAAGTATGGAAGGTTTAACAGATATAGATGCAGACCATATAGTTGTAATTGCTACAGAATCAGATAAAAAAGATTTAGAAAATAGTGCTATCTGGGCTCAAATAAGAGCAGTAAAAGATGGGAATGTAACAATACTTGATGCAGCTCCATTTTTCAGTCAATCATATAATCCAATTGGAAAAGAGTTATTATTAGAATCAGTTAAAAATGAATTAACAAAGTAATTCTTAACTTAGTAGGTGTGAGATAATGATATTCATTTTTCACACCTATTTTTAATAAAACTTAAAATTAAAAATATTTAATAGATTATATTATACTGACGATTAAAAGGGAAAAGGAGGTAGGTTAATTGACTAAGCTGAGTAAAAAAAATCTAACTTACTTGTTGATATTAGTAAGTATAGTTGTACTTGTACTTGGAATTGTATTATCCATAGCTATTGGAGCAAAAGATATGAATCTATCAAATGTTGTAGATAGTTTGATAAAAATGGAAGATGGAATAAATATGAGAATAGTAAAAGATGTTAGACTTCCAAGGGCAATAGCAGCTGCACTTGTTGGAGGGTTTTTAGCAGTTTCTGGGGCAATAATGCAAGGAATAACAAGAAATCCTATAGCTGAACCATCTGTTATAGGAATTACACAAGGTGCTACGTTTGCAATTGCAATATCATTAGTACTTCAAAAAAGACTTCCTCAACTTATACATGGGAGTTTTAGCACAATGATGTTTGCATTTATTGGGGCAAGTATAAGTGGATTATTTATATATTTTATAAGTTCTAAATCAAGAGGAAGAGTTAATAATGTAAAGCTAGCTCTTGCAGGAGTAGCTCTTGGCACATTGTTAATTTCTTTGGCATCAGCAATATCCATGTATTTTAACCTATCTCAACAGTTGAGTTTCTGGATATCAGGAGGTCTTGTAGGGGTGAAGTGGGAAGGTATAAAGCTGTTGTTTATAGCTGGAGGTATTGGATTTATTTTAGCTATGGTTATGGCTCCAAGAATAACTATATTAAGTCTTGGAGAAGAAGTGGCAATAGGATTAGGGCAAAAAACTAACACTGTTAGATTTATATGTATAGTACTCATAATATTAATGACTGGAGCATCTGTTTCAGTGTCTGGTAATATTATTTTTATAGGTCTTATAGTTCCTCAAATAGCTAAAGGAATAGTAGGTTCAGATTATAAGTATATAATACCGAGTTCTTTAGTATTAGGAGCTGTATTACTTGTATATACAGATATATTAAGCAGAATGATAAATCCTCCATATGAGACACCAGTAGGTTCTATAACAGCACTTATAGGAGTACCAATATTTATATACCTTGTTAGAAAGGGGGAGAAATAAGTACTATGAAAAATATTATGAAAATAAATTCTAAAACATTGCTTGTTATATTAATTTTAGTGGTACTTATTCTTATCACTTTTCTAGTGAGTTTAAATATGGGCTCATTTTCTATAGAACCAGTAGATGTTATAAAAACTTTTTTAGGTCAGGGTCAGCGTAATCATGAAATTGCGATATTTAAATTGAGATTACCGAGAATAATAATAGCACTTTTGGTTGGTTCTGCATTATCAACAGCAGGTGTAATACTTCAAGGAGTTACAAAGAATGATTTAGCTGATTCTGGTATTTTGGGAATAAATTCAGGTGCAGCATTATTTGTAGTAGTTTATATATACCTTATGAATGGTAATGTCTATGAAGGCATGAGTAATCTAACTGTATTTACAATGCCAATTGTCGCACTTGTAGGAGCTTTATTTGGAGCATTTCTTATATATTCTCTTGCATGGAAAGGTGGCATAAATTCGTCAAGATTGCTACTTATTGGTATAGGTGTAAACATAGCTTTTACTTCAATTTTGACGATATTTCAATTGAAATTTACAACACAAGAATTTAATAGGGTTATGGCATGGACATCAGGTAGTATCTGGGGAACTAGTTGGAAATATGTAATAGCTGTACTTCCATTTATAGTGATTTTTATGGGGATAACTATTTATAAATCTAAGTATATAGATGTTTTAAACTTGGGTGATGAAGTATCTACGAGTCTTGGTGTAGATGTAGAAAAACAAAGAAGAAGCCTTATAATATATGCAGTAATTTTATCTGGTGTATCGACAGCAGTAGCAGGTAGTATTTCATTTTTGGGTTTAATAGCTCCACATATAGGTAGAAAAATAATAGGACCAAAGCATAAAAGATTAATACCAGTATCAGCATTGATAGGGACATTATTACTTTTAGTAGCAGATACTATCTCAAGAAATCTTCTAGCACCTATAGAAATACCAGTAGGCATAGTGGTTTCTATAATAGGAGTGCCGTACTTTATTTATTTAATGTTGGCAAATGATTAGGAAAGGATGTTGTTATGAACTGTATAAATACTAAGAATCTAAATGTATCATATGGAAATACAGATATTATAAAAAATCTAAATTTAAGTATACCAAAAGGAAAAATAACTACTATAATAGGGGCTAATGGCTGTGGAAAATCGACAATACTTAAAACTATAGGAAGAATTGTTAGTCCTAAGAGTGGAAATATATATATAAATGGAGAGGACATCTATAAGAAGAAATCCAAAGAAATAGCAAAGGATATGGCAGTACTACCACAAAGTCCTCAAGCGCCTAGTGGTCTTACTGTTTCAGAATTAATTTCTTATGGAAGGTTTCCTCATAAAAGTGGATTTGGTAATTCTAGTAAAGAAGATAGAGACATTGTAAATTGGAGTTTAGAAGTTACTGGAATTTCAGAATTTAAAGATAGAAATATGGAAGACTTATCAGGAGGGCAAAGACAAAGGGCATGGATAGCAATGGCTTTAGCACAAGAGACTGATATATTACTATTAGATGAGCCTACAACATATTTAGATTTGGCACATCAATTAGAGATACTAAAATTATTAGATGAATTAAATAAAAAACAAGGAAGAACTATTGTCATGGTGATACATGAACTTAACAATGCAGCGAGATTTGCTGACCACATGATAGGTATTAAGAATGGGAAGATAGTTTGTGAGGGTGATGCATACGATGTTATGACGAAAGATAATCTCAAAGAACTATTTAATATTGATGCAGAAATAGCAACAGACCCAAGAACAAATAAACCAATTTGTATAACTTATGACATGGTATAAATGGTGACAACATGGAAAATCAAGAAGCATTAAGACATGAAAAAATATGGATTTTATTATTTAGATATTCTATACCTGCAATAATAGCAATGATGGTAACTTCACTTTATAATGTAGTAGATAGAGCTTTTATTGGTTCTATGGAAGGCATTGGTTCTATAGCTATTGCAGGTCTTGGTGTAACTATGCCAGTATTTACCATAATAATAGCTTTTGGAATGTTGGTATCAGTAGGTGCTAGCACAAGATTGTCTATAAAGTTAGGTGAAAGAAATAAAGAAGAAGCAGAGAAGATATTAGGTAATGCTTTGACATTATCTATAATTATCTCTTTAATTATAACTATATTAGGATTAGTTTTTTTAGAAGATATACTTTTTATTTTGGGTGCAAGTAAATATTCAATCTCTTATGCAAAAGACTATATGAGTGTCATATTGGTTGGAAGTATATTTAATTTAGTTGCATTTTCCCTTAATAATGCAATTAGGGCAGAAGGTAATCCAAAATTAGCAGCAAGGACAATGATTGTAGGATGTGTATTAAACTTGATATTGGACCCTATATTCATATTTGTGTTTAACTTAGGTATAAAAGGAGCAGCTATAGCAACAATACTCTGTCAAATAGTAGTATTCTTTTGGGTAACACATTATTTTATAAGAGGGAAGTCCAATTTAAAGCTAAAAAAATGTAACTTAAAATTGGATAAAGATATAGTAAAGAAGGTATTTGCAATAGGCATGACACCTTTTGCTATGGAGGTAGCCATAAGTATAACTCACATGTTTACAAATAATTCTCTAAAGGTTTATGGCGGAGATTTAGCTATTGCAGCTATGACAGCACTTACATCTATTTTATTGATGTTTATGATGCCTGTGTTTGGTTTGAATCAAGGTATGCAAACTATAATATCATACAATTATGGTGCAAAACAATATGAGCGTGCAAAGAAAACTTTAATAATATCTATCATAGTGTCAATTGTTATATTGTCATTTGGATTTTTAGTAGTACAAGTCTTCCCAGAAGTATTTGTAGGCATATTTAATAAAGATTCAGATTTAATGGAGATAGCTGTAAGAGGTATAAACATAAATCTAATTACACTGCCTATAATGGGAATTTCTATTGTTGGACCTGTATATTTCCAATGTATAAGTAAAGTTAAATATTCTATGTTTTTAACTCTTTTAAGACAATTTATTTTATTTATACCATTAATCATTGTACTTCCAATTCAATTTAATTTAGATGGAGTTTGGTTGGCACAGCCAATTGCAGATTTCATTGCTATGATAATTGTATTGTTATTCTTAAAAAGGGAATTTAAAACAAGTCAAGTATAAGGAAATTAGAAAATAAAATGAAATTAGAAAATAAAAAAACTTGTCTTCATAAAATGTTTAAACTTATTTTATAGAGACAAGTTTTTTATTTTATTTAACGAAACTATCCATATTGACTTCTTCTAGTGTTTTTCCAAAAGTCATTTTCTCAAATATTTCTTGAGGCAGAGGTTTTGAAAAAACATATCCTTGTATCATATCACAATTAATTTTTTTAAGATAATCCATTTGCAAGATTGTTTCAACACCTTCTGAGATACTATTCATATTTAATTTTTTTGTCAAATTAACTATAGACTCTATTACATGATTTTCAGCAATATTATCTGCATTAGGTGAGCTAAAAAAAGCACGGTCAAGTTTTAATGTATCAACTTTTATTTCTTTTAACATATTTAGTGAAGAATATCCACTTCCAAAGTCATCTAGTGAACATTGAAAACCTTCTTCATGGATTTGGTCTATTATATTAATTAATTTTTGGAGATTTTCAAATACAAGTGTTTCAGTTAATTCAATTTCTAAGAGTTTAGCAGGAATATCGTATTTATTACGAATCATTCTGTATTTTTCTAAAAAATCTATATTATTTAAGTTTGCACGTGAAAAATTAACTGAAACAGGTATTGGAGTTTCTCCATTATCTATCCATTTTCGTATCATGTTACATACTTTTTCAAAAACATAGTAGTCAAGTTTTGTGATAAAACCATTTTTTTCAAAGAAAGGGATAAACTCATCTGGTGGGATAAGACCTTTATTTGGGTCTTGCCATCTTACTAATGCTTCAGCCCCTACAATAGTATTATCTTTAAGACTTATTTTAGGCTGGAGATATACTATGAATTCGTTATTACTCAGGGCTTCTTCCATTCTATTTTCCATTTCTTTTTCTTTAATCATTTTTAAACGTTCTAAGTCGCTATAAAAAACACATGTATAAAGTGGATGATTTCCAATATTTCCTTTATTATTTTTTCTTGCAACATTTGCACGGTCTTGAATTGAAACTAAAGGTAGATTTGGGTCATCAATTTTATATACACCTATAGATAAAGCTATAAAATATTTACATTCTTCATTTTTGTTGAAATTATTAATATCATTTGTAATCTTTTCTATGTACTTAAGAATTTCTTTTTGAGGAATAGTTTTAATAAGTACATTAAACTGGTCATTAGAAACTCGACAAAGTAATTCTTCTGGTTTTAGATAATTACTAATAACATCATGTATGTATTTTAATGTTTTATCTCCTGCTTCACTACCAAAAGAATCATTAATAAGTTTAAATTTCTGAATATTTATAGATATTAATGAATAGGTTTCTGGTGAAGATGATTGTATAATTTTTTTAGCTTCCATATCAAAACGTGCTTTACTATAGCCTTTAGTTACAGAGTCTACATAGGCAATTTTTGTAAGTTGTTCTTTATTTTTTTGATTTATAAACATAATCATTATAATAAGCAGTAAAAATAATATAACAATTAAAATATTGATAAAGATTGCTTTTTTTAGAAGTAAATCAAATTGTGCACTTGCTATTTTTGTTGGAACAACCGAAAGGAGGTATAAGTTTTCTTCTTGTAATGGAAGATAGTGTATTGCTTTAGAAATACCATCATTTAATGTAAAATACATAGAACCAGTTTTGTTCTTTTTTAAGTTTGTTTTCATTTCTTCAAGCTTATTTTTATCAATCTGTTTTCCTTGATTTTTAATCATGTCAAAAAAATTTACCACGTTCTTTGGTGCATTTTTGTTTGCTGAACTTACAATAAAATTTCCATTTTGGTCGATAATTTGGGAAAAACCTTCACCATTAAAGCTTTCTACACTTAATAAGTTCCTCATAGTATCAATATTATTCCAAGCAGCAACAACTCCAATAATTTTATCACCTTTGTATAGTGGTACAGAATATAAAATTCCATACCTACCAAATGGTGATTTAACACGAGTAATTGTTTCTTTACCTTGAAGGGCTTTTCTATAAAAGTCTTGTCCTTTAACATTACCTGTATCTTGAAGGTTACTTATGAAATTCCCATTAGAATCAATAATGCCTAACCAATCAAATTCAAATAATTTTAATTTTTTGGATAAGTATTTGTTAACTTCTTTGTCATTATCATTAATCTCAAAATAAGTATCTCCAACAGAATATAGTGTCCTAAATATACTTTTACATTTCACATCAATTGTAGTAGAAATGCTTTGTGAAACTTCTATAAGATACCTTTCCGTTTCATTATGTGTTACTTTATTTAGAGTCATAATAAAAGTGACACATGCTAAGGACACAATTATAAGGAGTGTTAATAGTAAGCTAGCTATTATTTTTTTAATTTTTGTGTTTTCAAAGTTCATTCTTTTGTTTCATCCTCCATCCTTTATTTTTACAAATAAGAATTCTCTCAGACATATTATACCAAATATCTTTTCATACAAAGACATTAAATTTTATTTATTTGACTTTAAATTTAACTTTATTTAAGCTTTTTAGAGAGTAGATAAGATATGGTTATAGTTTTAAATCGTATTTTATGATGTTTTAAGTAAAAGAGGCTAAAAAAGGAACTGTTCTCAAAATAACTTTGATACAGTTCCTTTTCAGTATTGTAAATTTTTATAAGATTAGAAAGGATTTTTAGTTTATACATATATATAAGTATTATATTTATAAAAAATGTTTTATTGTCTATTGCAATCTAAAATGTAGATGAAATTCTGTAAATACCAAATTCTCTATGACCAAGACTTTCAGCTTTGGTATGCTTACCATTACAGACTTCTACTATTTCATTAAATATTTCTTGACCTATATCTGCTATTTTAGCACCATCTGTTATAATTCTACCTGCATTTATATCAATATTGTCTGGCATTTTGTTGTATGTATCACTGTTTCCAGTGATTTTAATAACTGGTGAAATTGGGCTTCCTGTTGGAGTACCTCTACCAGTTGAAAAGATTACAATTTGTGCACCACCTGCTACCATACCAGTGATAGAATCTATATCCTGACCTGGAGTATCCATAAAATATAATCCTTTTTTATCAGGAGGTACAATATCAGCATATTCCAAAGCTCCTTTGAATAGCTTGTTACCTGCCTTATACATACATCCAAGTGATTTTTCTTCGATTGTTGAAAGTCCACCGGCTTTATTACCTGGAGTAGGTTGACCACTACGTAAATCTTCTCCCATAGCAATTGCTCTTTTTTCTACATCACTTACAAATTTAAGAAACTTATCTTTCATTTTTTCATCTTCAAAACGAGTAGCCAATAAATGTTCTGCACCAATTACTTCTGTAGTTTCACTTAGTATGCTACTTCCACCTGCATCTACAAGAAGATTTGATGCAACTCCTATTGAAGGGTTTGAAGCTATTCCACTTGTTGGGTCAGAGCCACCACATTCAAGTGCTAATGTAATTTCACTCATATCAAATTCAACCCTTACTTCTTTTGATACTTCACGAGCCATTTTACCTATTATTTCAGCTCCCTTAGAAACTGCTTTTAATGTTCCACCACATTCTTGTATAACAACATAATCTACCTTTTTTCCTGTTGTAGCTATTTCAGATGCTAAATCTTTTGCCTGAATACCATCACATCCAAGACCAACTACTAAAACTGCAGCAACGTTGGGATTTTTTCCAAAGCCTATTAATGTCTTTGCTGTAAGTTCTATATCAGAACCAATTTGACAACATCCATGTTGATGAGGGATAGCTATTGCTCCAGGTACAAGTGATGCGATTCTTGTAGCTGTTTCACTTGAACATACAGATGTTGGAATAACTAAAACATGATTACGAATACCAAACTGACCATTTTCTCTTAAATAACCCATTAATTTCATTTTAATTACCTCCTATTTTTTATCTCCACGACCACGTGTACTTTCAATATTATGTACATGAACATAGTCACCAGTTTTTATGTTAACTGTTGCAATTCCTATAACTTCACCATATTTATACACAACATCACCTTTTTTTACATCTTCTGTAGCCATCTTATGAAAAACAGGAATATCATCGTTTACTATATAAGACTTTCCATCAATTGAAACTGTTTCACCTTTAACTAAAGGTCTAACACATGTAACTAGATTATCTTTTTCATTTGCATGAATAATTGCATTCATTACTTTTACCTCCTTAAGTATTAATTTACTTCAATATTTTTATTTGTTTTAAAAATAGCCTTTTTTCTTTTTTCTCTTTTATCTAGATAGGATACTAACATTGGACAACATATTGCTGTAACAATGATGGCAGCAGCAACCTGTACTGTTGAAACAGCTGCAATTGTAGCTAGAGTAGGGTCTATAGCTGCTAAAGCTTCAGGAGTACCCGCTGCATTTCCAGCTGTTGTACCTGTAGCTGCACCTACTGCTGGGTGTTCTGCACGTATAAGTTTCATTACAAAGTATCCACCCATACCTGTTATTATAGTAACACCTAAACCAAGTACAACTCCAGGTAATCCAGCAGTTATAATTTGATTAAAGTTTAATGCAGCTCCTAAAGGGAAAGCAAAGAAAGGAATTAATAATGTTGTACCAGGTGCAAGAAACTCTCGTATATCTTCATCGAGATTACCAAGTATAAATCCAAGTAGTATTGGTATGAGTGCTGTAAATAGTGCTACTATAGGTACATTTGCAAGCCCAGTTACTCCAAAAGCAAGCATTGTGAAAAAAGGACCATCGTTTAGAGATAAGATGGATATTGCTCCAACATCTGTAGAGTCTCCATATTCACCTGCAAGAGCAGCAAATAGACCTCCATTTGAATTAGTCATGGTAGCAACTATTGCAAGAGGTGTAATACCAATTATACCTTTAGGTCCTATAAATTTACTAACAATAATACCTAATACTGCACCAATTACAAATTTTGTTGCTGTAAGCACTATTCCTTTAGTCAATGGTTTACCTGCTTGTCTGATGTTAATTTGAGCTCCATTACATAGACAAAATAGAGCAAGTATACTCATTGCGCCAGTTTTAAATAAGGATGTTGTAAATCCTCCAATTTCAAGAGCTTGTGGACATACTGTATTAAATAGTGCTCCCAATAACAGGGGACATACCATAAGTCCTCCAGGTATCTTTTTCACTGATTTTAAGATGTGCATCTAGTATCACTCCTTTTCTTTTTTATATAATTATCTAAAAGCAATTATTATGCCAATACATAGATTTTGTATTTTTAGTTATCATGATTATTTTTGATAATTAATTGAAATGCTGTAGATTACTTAGAATTGAAAGTATGATTGTGGAGAATTTTACATTAAAAAGAATATTTTTATCATATAATTATATTTTTTAGTGAAAATAAATAAACGTTTTATGTTTTAAAATTAAACATAAAACGTTTCGATATATTAAGTATGTATTATTTTTAAACATCATTTTCTATTTCTTTTAACTTACGCCACAGAGTAGAGCGAGTTATTTTTAGAATTTCACAGGTTTTTGTAGTATTTCTATTATTTTCGTTATAAATTTTATATATATATTTTTTTTCTAAAGTCTTTAAATCTAGATTATTACATTCAAAATCACGATTATCTTTATAAACCATATTATTTGTATATTCGTTGTTATATTTTTCTAATAAAATCGAGTCAAATGATTCCACAATAACAGCCCTTTCCATCATACCTTCCAATTCTCTTATATTACCTTCATATTCTCGTTCAAGAAGTGCTTGTTTAATATTTGGAGTGATAATTAAAGGTGTTTTGTTGTATTTTATTGAATATTTCTGTATAAAAAATTCTGATAATTTTATAATATCTTCTTTTCTTTCTTTTAATGAAGGAAGGTATAGTGTTAGTATATTTATTCTAAAATAAAGGTCTTGTCTAAATAAACCATCACGCATCATGTTTTTTAAGTCTTTATTTGAAGCACAGATAATTTTTACATCTATAGGAATAACTTTATCGCCACCAATTCTCATAACTTGTTTTTCCTGTAAGACCCTTAGTAATCGACCTTGAAGTTCAAGAGGGATTTCACTTATTTCATCTAGAAAGATTGTACCTTCATGTGCTAACTCAAATACGCCTGCTTTACCTTTTTTTCTCGCACCTGTAAATGAACCTTCTTCATAACCAAAAAACTCACTTTCTATTAAAGATGGAGGTATGGCAGCACAATTTACAGCGACAAAAGGTGCATTTTTACGTTTACTATAGTTGTGTATACTTTGGCAAAACAGTTCTTTACCAACACCTGATTCTCCAGTAATAATCATTGGAGTGTCATAACAGGCATATTTTTTTGCAATTTCTATACAATCCTTTGTCTTTTTACTAGCATGGATTATATCATCAAAAGTGTATTTAGCAGATAGCCCTTTATTTAGTAAACTCCTTCTTATCGTATGCTCAAAAGAACTTATCTCCTTACTATCTTGAAATGTAGAAACAGCTCCTTGAATTTGCCCATCAACAATAATTGGAACTCTGTTTGTAATGATTTTTGTACTACCTATGTTTTGTATCTCACCAATTTGAGGTTCCATAGTTTCAACTACTTGTGGAAGAACTGTGTTTGGAATAACATCTATAACATTATGATAAAGTGCATTTTCTTTTTTTATACCAAATATTTTTTCAGCACTTTTATTAAATAATGTTATTTTAAAATTTTTATCGACTGTTATTATTCCATCATGTACGAAATCTGTCATAGCTTCTATCTGTAATCTTCTTTTTTGTTCATCTTTGGTTGCTTCAAGTATTTGTTCTGCTTGTTGAATGGCTCTAAGTATGTTTTCTTCTCTAGATTCGATTAATATTCCCTTACAATTAAGTCTCTTGACAATATGTGCAACAGTGGTATCTCCTATATATGTGTTGATACCCTTTTTTCTGTACTTTTCTATAGCATCATAAATTTCTTCTTCTTTTTCAATTTTAATCATAGTTATTTTCTTATTCAATATCTCTTCTATAATATCGAAGCCATAGATGACATTATTAAATCCAATTATTCCAAATGGTTCATCGGAATTTTTTACTTCTTTATAGCTTTTTATAATATCATAAGCATCTACTTTAATTTCAACTATGGGTATGCTGTAAGTAGCTTTTAACATGTTGTAAGTTCCACCTCGGCTTATGATAATTCTAGTACCATGATTAATACTTTTTTCAGCAAGAGGGATACCTTCTTTTAGATTGCCAAATACAACATCAATATTTGTATATTTGCTTTTTTTAACTATGTGAAGTGATTTTTCATAGGTTCCTTTAGTGGGAGCAATAACGAGTATTTCTTTCATAATAATTCCTCCATATTTCATCAAATAAACTTAAATATTATCTCATGACTAAATTTTATCAGTTATATTTTAATATTTTACTTTATATTTAATTATAAATAAAGTATTTTTAAAAAGAACATTATATTATCCAATATAGAAAATGATATTATATATTTTAACTATCTAGATATATGGGTATGTATAAATAAACATGTGATAACATTTTAGTGTAAAACATATGTATAATATATTCATAAGTATCTTATTTTAAGTAATATAGTATATAATGTTTGTTAACAAGTAAAAAGATTGAATAAAAGTTAATTAAAAATTTAAAGTAGGAGGTAAATTTATGCTTTCAAAAGATATAGCTTCAAAGGTATTAGAAAAGTGTCTAATTACTGGAGGAGACTTTGCTGAGATTTTTGAAGAAGACACTATAAATAACTCTATTAGTTTAATAGATAATAAAGTAGAAAATGCAATAGGTGGAAGAAATTATGGTATAGGAATAAGAATATTTAAAGGATTAAAGAGTATATATGCTTATACAAGTGACAATTCATTAAATAGTTTGTTGGATGTAGCATACAAAGCTGCTGTTGCTTTAGGTAAATTGGAAGATGGAAAAAGTGTAATATTAAATGACAGTATTAAAATAAATAACATACATAATATAAAAATTTATCCAAATTCAATAGGTAATAGAGATAAAGTAAATGTTATGAAGGTTGCATATAGGAGTGCAAAAGAATTTAGTAGTGATATATCTCAAGTAAGTGTTAGCTATTTGGATAAAGACCAAAAAATATTAATTGCAAATACTGAAGGGATATATGTTGAAGATAGAAGAATAAGAACTAGACTGGGAATAAGTTCAATTGCATCCAAAGGTAATGAAAATCAAACTGGATTTGAAGGACCTGGAGGCTGTAAAGGCTTTGAAATATTTGAAGATATAGACCCAGAATACTATGCAAAAGAATCAGCTAGAGTAGCACATACTATGCTGCATGCTAAAAATTGTCCAGCAGGTAATATGATGGTGGCAATAGATAATGGTTTTGGTGGAGTAATATTTCATGAAGCTTGTGGACATTCTTTGGAAGCTACATCAGTTGCAAAGGGCAACTCTGTATTTGCAGATAAATTAGGTCAACAGATTGCCTCTACAAAGGTTACAGCTATAGATGATGGTACAATACCAAATTACTGGGGTTCTATGAATATAGATGATGAAGGGAATCCAGCTCAAAAAAATATACTGATTGAAAATGGAATTTTGAAGTCTTATATGATAGATAAGCTTAATGGTAGACGAATGGGAATGAATCCTACAGGAAGTTCTCGTAGACAAAACTACAAATTTGCTCCAACTTCAAGAATGACTAACACTTATATTGCTGCTGGAGAAGATAAACCAGAAGACATTATAAAGTCGATACCAGATGGACTTTATGCTAAAAAAATGGGTGGTGGCTCTGTAAATCCTGTAACAGGAGAGTTTAATTTTGCTGTTTCAGAAGGTTACTTGATAAAAAATGGAGAAATACAAGAGCCAGTTAGAGGTGCTAGTTTAATTGGAAAAGGTAGCGATGTACTTATGAATATAGATATGGTTGGTGATAACTTAGAACAAGCTCAAGGGATGTGTGGTTCATCATCAGGAAGTATACCAACTAATGTAGGTCAACCTATGATAAGGGTAAAAGAAATTACTGTAGGTGGAAGATAGGAGGGATAAGTGTGGAACTTAAAAGTTTTAAGGATATATTATTTAAAAAAGCTCTAAGTGAAGGTTTTGAAGAGTGTGAAATATATTATTATACAGGAGAAAATTTAAGTATAAATATATATGAAGGAGAAGTTGAGAAATACAATCTTGATAAATCTTTTGGTTTATCTTTTAGAGGAAAGGTAAATGGAAAGATAGGTTATTCTTATACAGAAATTTTAGATGATAAAGCTGTTGATATGTTGATAAAAAATGTAAAAGATGGAGTAGGTACTATTGAAAGTGACGATGTACAATTTATATATGAAGGTGATAAGCACTATAATGATGTAAAGACTTACTCTAAAGAGTTAGAAAATTTAGAAGCAGATAAGTTGATTGATTTAGCTCTAGAAATGGAAAGAGAAACTAAAGCTTATTCAGATAAGGTAGTAAATTTATCTAAGTGTACTATATCTTATTCTGTATCAAGTAATGGTATATACAATACTAAAGGTCTTAATTTAAGTAATAAAACTAATATGCTTATAGGATTTGTAGTTCCCATAATACAAGACAATGGACAAAAATATGATGGAGTAGGATATAATATAGGAAATTCTATTGAGGAAATAAAGCCTTGTGAGATAGCAAAACTTGGTGTTGATAATGCTTTGTCTAAAGTAGGAGGTAAGAGTATACCATCAGGTAAATATAAAACTATATTGTTTAATGAAGCTATGGTATCTTTACTTAGCACATTCTCTGGAATATTTAATGCAGATTCTGTTCAAAAAGGATTATCTTTATTAAAAGGCAGAGAAGGAGAGATGATAGCATCTCCTATAGTTACAATAGTTGATGACCCACTTTTAGAAAATGGCATGGCATCTACTCCTTTTGATGATGAGGGAGTAGCTACATTTAAAAAAGAAGTTGTTTTAAATGGAAAGCTTATAACTTTACTTCATAACTTAAAAACGGCTAATAAGGCAAATGTAAAGACTACAGGAAATGGAATAAAATCTTCATATTCATCACCTATAAGCATATATCCAACTAATTTTTACATAGATAAAGGAGATAAATCTCTAGATGAAATTATGAAGGATATAGGCGAAGGATTGATGGTTACTAGTTTTGCAGGTCTTCATTCAGGTGCAAATTCAGTAACAGGAGACTTTTCTTTAGCAGCTAAAGGCTTTTATATCAAAGAAGGGAAAAAAGAATTTCCAGTAGAGCAAATTACAGTAGCAGGAAACTATTTTGATTTATTGAAAGATATTGAAGTTATAGGGGATGATTTAGAGTTTCCAATGAGTAGCATAGGTTCACCTTCAGTTGTTATTAAGGAGTTATCAGTAGCTGGAAAAGATGAATAATAAAAAGTCGTGATGCATACAATTAATATCATACGTTAAATTTAAAGGAGGGGATATTATGAGTGATGCACATTACGACATGCACAAGAGAAAGGGATACTCAAGTGATGAGCCATACCCAGAAATAAAGGTTTTAGGGCAAAACAAGTATTATGCAGAATTATTGATGGATGACTATGCTGGAGTATCAAGTGAATTTACGAGTGTAAATCAATATCTATACCACAATTTTGATTTAGATGAAAAGCATAGAGAATTAAATGAAATGTGGATAAATATATCTATAACAGAAATGTTACATATGGAGATATTAGCAAAGACTATAAGATTATTGGGTGGAAATCCTGTATATAGAGGCTCTACAAGTTCTTGTGGTGCATATTGGAATGGTGGTTTTGTATGCTATGGAGATTCTATTTGTAACAGATTAAAACTAGATTTGCATTTGGAACATGTGGCTATTGACAATTATTATAAAGATATAAGTCTTATTGAAGACCCTTATATAAAAGCCATATTAAATAGAATAATCCTAGATGAAAAACTTCATGTAAGTTTATTTGAAAAAGCAATAGAGAAGTATTGCAAATAAACTCAAAAGTTTAGTTATTCATCATTTTATTCATATATATAAAATAACCATCATACATTTTCTTGAAGGGAGTTGCTATTGATATGTATTATGTATATGTGAATGATATAAATATAGCCGTATATGATTTAAATCCGAGTGCTAAAAAAACAGTACTTTTTATACATGGATGGCCATTAGGACATAAGATATTTGAATATCAAACAAATATATTACCAAAACTCGGATATAGAACAGTTTCAATTGATTTAAGGGGTTTTGGTAAATCTGATGCAACCTCAGGAGGATATACTTATAGCCAGTTAGCAGATGATATTTATAAGGTGGTACATGCTATTGGCTTAAAAGACTTTACCCTTGTCGGTTTTTCAATGGGAGGGGCAATTGTACTTAGGTATATGAGTTTATTTAATGGATATGGGGTATCAAAATTGGCATTAGCTGCAGCTGCTGCACCATCATTTGTACAAAGACCTCCAGAGTTTCCATATGGTATGACACGTGAAGATGTCAATAAATTGATAGCACAAGCATGTACTGATAGACCAGGAATGGTAACCAATTTTGGAAAAAAAGTATTTGCATCAAATCCATCAGAAAGTTTTAGAAGGTGGTTTGATGATATTGGTTTTAGTGCATCAGGTATTGGAACTATTGGAACAGCTGTATCTTTAAGAGATGAAGAATTGTTTAATGATTTAAAATGTGTGAGAGTGCCTACTGGTATATTTCATGGGAAATTAGACGAAGTATGCCCATATGAATTTGCAGTTTTTATGAATGAAAAAATAGAAGATTCAACTTTATATACTTTTGAGTATAGTGGTCATGCTATATTCTATGATGAGCTTAAACTATTTAATCAGGAATTTTTACAGTTTTTAGAGGAATAGAGATATTTTATTACCACTTAGAAAAAGAGTAATATTATGTGAAATGATTTAAACTAAATTTTATAATGTCTTGTACACTAAACAAATAGGGTTTTAGAACTTGTCATTAAGTTCTGAGACCCTATTATTATATATTCCTAAATTTTGTTATGATGTATTCTTCCTCAAAATTGTTGATATATTAACAATTTTATATTAAATTTTTGTTTCTATTTCAATAATGTCAAAATAATCGTTTTAGAAATTAAATTATAGGTGAAAAAAGATAGCTTACATTATTTTACTATGGAAAATAATGGTAAATGATACAAAATGTGATTTTTAAGATTTAAAACTTTTTCAAAAAGTGCTACAATAGACCAAATTATTACTTTCTATACTGTTTAAACAGGAGGTGGTGCTATGAAAAAACATAATATTTTATTTGTATCAACTGATGACAAAATAAATATAGATATATCAAAACAATTGGAAAATATGTTTGGAGAGTTTTGTAATATAGATAACTTGGTATATGTAAATAGGATAAATATTGAACTGTCGAAGTATGAGCTTGTAGTATGTTCAGACAATGATATAAAAGAGCATATACATAATAATATTGATAAAAATATACCTATTGTAATAATACATCGTACTATAAACATTGAAAATATAAATCAGATAATAAGTATAGAAAATGATTCTGATGTTATGGTTATAGATGCTTACAAAGAGTCAGCAGATGAAACTGCCAAGATAATTAGAAAACTAGGATTAATTCACATTAATCTAATACCATATTATTCAGATTGTGATAAGTCTAAATGTGAGATTGGAATTATTACGGGAAGCAGAAACAGCATACCACAAAACATAAAGCAAATAATTGACATAGGTGATAAAGTAATTGATATAAATACAGTTATAGAAATCTTTACAAAACTAAATATATCTATAGATAAGTTACATATTATTAAAGAAAAATATAATGAAGATACAGTAAGTGGATATAGGTATTACACAACTATGAATAAAACCATGAAGAGTTTTTTGGAGATTATAGATGAAGGTATTGCTTCTATTGATAAGTTAGGAAAATTTATATATTGCAACAAAGTATTCTCTAATCTAGTTGGAATAGACCAAAATGAAATTATATCTAATAATTTTATGGACTTATTTAGTGATAAGGTTGTCAAAAAAATATTTTTTCAAGAGGATGAAGTTAATGATGAAGTAGTAAATTTAAATAACAAAAAACTGATAATTAATAAAGTAAATGTTTATGAAAATAATGAACGAATAAAGAGTATTATAAGCATTAAAGATATAAGTGCAATCCAAGTACTTGAGGACAAGATTCAAAATAAATTTCAAGCAAAAGGTTTTGTATCAAAGTATACATTTGAAAATGTTGTAGGTGAGAGTAAAATAATAAAAGAAAAGATTAATATTGCAAGAAAAATAGCAGCTACAGATTTTTCTGTGTTGATACTTGGAGAAAATGGAACAGGAAAAGAAATATTTGCCCAGGCAATACATAATGAATCTCTAAGAAAAGACAAGCCATTTGTTGCAGTCAACCTATCTTCTTTGTCAGATACACTTATTGAAAGTGAGCTTTTTGGTTATGAAGAAGGAAGTTTTACAGGAGCAATAAAAGGTGGGAAAATGGGTATATTTGAAAGAGCGCATGCAGGAACAATTTTTTTAGATGAGATAGGTGATATATCGCTAGATGTACAGAAACGATTGTTGAGAGTTTTACAAGAAAAAGAAGTTATGAGAATGGGTGGAAGTAAAATTATACCAATAGATGTTAGAATTATAGCTGCAACGAATAAAGATTTGAAGAAAAAAATTAAAGAAGGTTCTTTTAGAGAAGATTTGTATTATAGGATTAATGTATTACATATAGAGGTACCTAGACTTAGAGAGCGTAAAGAAGATATACCTCTTATAAGTAAGTATTTTTTAGATGAAATAAATAGCAACAAATGTTTTACAGAAGAATCAATGCAGGCTTTAAGGATGTATGAATGGCCAGGGAATGTAAGAGAGCTTAAAAATTTAATTTATTATATTGACACTATAGTGGAAGAAGATAGAGTAGATTACGAGCATTTGCCAGAACAATTTAGGTTTGAAAAAAACAATACTTTAGTTAATGAAAACTTCGATTCAATTATCCTAGATTTCAAACAATCGAATTTCTTTGAGGAGAGTATATGTATATTGACTAGTATAGAAAATTGGAATAATAAAAATATATTTTTGGGAAGAAATAAACTACAAGAAATTTTAAAAGAAAAAGGTATTGTTTTAAGTGTAGACCAAATCAGAAAAAGAATAGATAAATTAAAGAGTCATGGTTTACTTTTATCTGGAGTAAAAAAACAAGGTAGTTTTATAACTGATGAAGGAAAGAACTTTATATCATATGTAAAATTTAAGGGGGAGATATAGGGGACTAAAAAGGAAAAATCCCCTAAAAAACTACCTATAATAGACAGGAATAAATAAGATTATTTTTAAAATTAAGACAATTCAAAAGTGTTAAATTAATAATATAAAAAGATTATTTCTAATAAAACAGTAGTAAGTCTCAATTTTACTACCGTTTTTATTTTTTGAAAAGTTTATTATACAATTAAAATTTGTATTTTGGCATATCAATTGCTACATAGGAAAAATATAAAAAATTGTAGAACTTGGAGGATTGTTGTTATGAAGTCAGCTTATAAAGGATATGAAGCCTATAGTTATTTAGAAAAAGGAAAAGATATTTCATCCATCGAGATGTGTAAAGGAGATAAGAGAGTAAAAGAGTATCTTATTGAGTTAGATGATGCTCAAGAAGCTAAGGTTAAAAGTATAGCGGATGAAAAAATATTTATATCATTACATGAACATCCAGTCTTATTTCCAGAACATCTAGAAAGAGATATATTTGAATACAATAGAGAAGGTAAACAAAGATGTGCTTATGAAGCATTATCAAGAGGATATTATGATGCTATATTTGATAATTTAATGGATGGTGTATGTACGATAACATCAAATTCAGGCTGGAAATGGGATGATATATTAATAGACTTAGGCATGAGATTGTGTGATTTAGCCCATCAAGATTTTGTTATAAAGTGTGAAAAAGTAGAAGATATATACAGGGCTAAAAGTGAAGGGAAAGTAGCATTGATACCAACGCTAGAAGGGGCAGCACCAATAGAAAATGAACTTGATAGAATAGATATACTATATGGATTTGGTATAAGATTAATGGGTATCACATACAGCGAATCCAATGCATTAGGTTCAGGATTAAAAGAAGAAAAAGATGGGGGTCTTACAAATTTTGGGAAAAAAGCTGTTGAAAGAATGAATAAGATTGGAATGGCAATTGATTGTTCACATGTTGGAGTGCAAACTACACTTGATGTTATAGAATATAGTAAGGACCCAATAATATTAAGCCATGTTGGCGCAAGAAGTTTATGGAATACAAAAAGACTAACTCCAGATGAAGTGTTAATAGCATGTGCTAAAAAAGGAGGGGTTATAGGTGTAGAAGCAGCACCTCATACCACAATAACGGAGAAGAACAAAGAACATTCAATAGAGTCATTTATGGAACATTTTGAGTATATTAAAAATTTAGTAGGAATAGACCATGTAGCTTTTGGACCAGATACAGTATATGGCGACCATGTAAAATTACACTCAGTACTAGCTGCTAAATTTGATATAAAAAAAATAACAGGTACAAAAGAACATCCTAAAGTAGAATATGTAAAAGGTCTTGAGAATCCAACCGAAACTTCAAAAAATATTGTTAGATATTTAGTAAAACATGGATATAGTGATGAGGAAATAGAAAAGGTACTAGGTGGAAATATACTTAGAGTATTAAAGCAGGTTTGGAAATAGATATATTAGAAATATTAATAAAATTTGAGGATTTATAGGGAGGTTTTATAAATGGATTATTTAAAATTAGCTAATCATCCACTTTTGTGGATAGCAAGTACAGTAGCAGTATCAATAGTAGTGGTACAATCCCTTATATTTGCTATAAAATCTTGCAAAGTTGGTAAAACAATGGGAATAACGGATAAACAAATAAAGTCAGCTGTTAAGAGTAGTGCTATTTCAGCTATCGGACCTTCAATGACTATATTTGCTGGAATGGTATCGCTTATAGTAACTATGGGTGGACCTATAGCATGGATGAGATTATCGTTTATAGGTTCTGTAATTTTTGAATCAATGTCAGCAGGATTTGGAACAGATGCATTAGGTATAACTTTAGGCTCTCCTGAAATGACAAAACTTGCATTTACAAATGCAGTTTGGACTATGATATTAGGTTCTTTAGGATGGATAATATTTACACTACTATTTGGACATAAACTAGATAAGATAACCAATGTTATATCTAGTGGCAAGAAATCATTTATACCAATAATATCTCTAGGAGCAATGTTAGGCTCATTTGCATATCTAAATGCTGATAGGGTGTTGCGTTTTGATAATGGAACAATTGCATGTATAAGTGGAATGGCTATAATGGTAATATTGTGTATGCTTGAAAAGAAGAAGAATATAAAATGGCTAAGAGAGTGGGGGCTTACAATATCAATGTTTAGTGGAATGATAATAGCCTCAGTAATATAAGGGGGTAGTTTTATGAGCAAAGTAAAATCTGTATACAATGAAGAATATTTACCTTTTATGATAAGGTATGGAAGATTGACATTATCTTTGGGTATTATAGCAGCATTAGTTCCTGGAATAATTTTGAGCTTTGGATTTGGTATTATGCCTCCAATATCAGCATTATTAGCGAGTACAATGGCAATTGTAAGTATGAGTGCTCCAAACTACATAATAGAACCAGTTTCTTATTCACCAATCTTAGGTATACCAGGAACTTATATGAGTTTTCTTTCTGGTAATATATCTAATATGAGGCTACCATGTTCAATAGCAGCTCAAAAGGCAGCAGAAGTTGAATCAGGTACAGAAGAAGGTTCAATAATATCTACAATAGGAATAGCTGTATCTATTTTAGTGAATATAAGTATACTAACTATAGGAGTAATTTTAGGAGGAAGTGTATTATCTAAAATTCCAGCTGAAGTAGTAGAAAAATTAAATTTAATTTTACCAGCTCTATTTGGGTCAGTTTTTGGACAAGTATTTTTGCAGGATAAAAAATTAGGTCTAGTAGCAATTGTAATATCTGTATTGACTATTATACTGTCAAAGCAGGGTATAATACCTCAGTCTTTAGTAGTTCTTATATGTGTATTTGGCACTATATTAATTGCAAGAACTATGTATAAAGATAAGCTTAGTGACTAATTACGATGAAATAATAATGAGTTTTAAAATATAAAAATTGGTTTTTAAAGTATAAAAAATTGTATTAAGACTACTTAAAAATTGGGTTTTAAGGAGGGAATATTTTGATATATGATTTAATCTTAAAAAATGGATTTATAGTAGATGGCACAGGTAATACTGGTTTTTATGGAGATATAGCAATTAAAGACAATTTAATAGCAAAAATAGATTCTAAGGTAAATGGTAATACAAATAAAGAAATTGATTGTTGTAGAAAAGTTATAACACCTGGATTTATTGACCCTCATGTTCATGAAGAGATAGTAGCAATACTAGATGGCAAATTTGAAAAGTTCTTAAAACAAGGAGTCACAACAACTATAAATGGTAATTGTGGACATTCTATAACACCATATTCTTCTGAAAATGTATATGAATATATGTATAAAAATGGTCTATTACTTGAAGAAGAAAAAAAATATCTTATAGATAAAAATAAATGTTGGAATAATTTTACAGAATATTGTGACCTTATATCTAAAAGTGGTATTTCTATCAATATGGGATTTTTGTTGGGGCATGGTACTATAAGATGGAGTGTTATGGGAGGGTCTAAGGATAGACCTCCTACAGAAGAGGAAAAAAATGAAATTACAGATATAATAAATGATGGCATGAAAAGTGGTGCTTTTGGAATATCTACTGGATTGGCATATATACCAAGTAAGTATGCTGATATTGATGAACTTGTTGATATTGCAAAGCTGATAAAAGAACATGATGGTATATATACATCTCATATTAGAGATTACATAGGAAGATATAATGCGGTGAAAGAAGCTATAGAGGTTGGGCAAAAAAGTGGCGCTAGGGTTCAAGTATCTCACTTAAGTCCAGTTGAAATAGAAGCATTTGATGAAATATTAAAGGCTAGATATAATGGTGTTGATATAATGGTGGATACAGTACCAAGAAGTTCTGGACATTGTATGAAGAAAAAAAGAGTGATTCAATTTATTATGGCAATATCATCTAGTCTATTTGAATTAGGTATAGATGGGGTAATGGATGCTCTTAGAAATGAAGAGGGAAGAGCACTTATATTAAAAGAAGCATTTATACTTGGAGATAGAGGAAGTATAATACTTCTAAACACTAATGATATTGATATGGAAAAGAAATCAATACGTGAAATAGGCATACAAAAAGGTATAGATGAGGACAAGTTATTACTCGATTTACTTTTAGATGGAGATGAAGAACTTATCTTTTGTTTAGGAGGAATGTATAGAGCAGATTTTCCGGATAAACTACACGATAATAAAATAATTGATAATCCATTTGTTATGGTTGGTTCAGATTGTTTGTTTAGTGTGGGTGGGGATATGTCATGGTTTGAACTACAAAGAAGAGGTGCTTTTCCAATTTTCTTTAATATGTACAGAAAGTCAGGTGTCAGACTAGAAGAGATTGTAAGAAGAGTAACTTCATTACCAGCTAGACAGTTTAAAATAAAAAATAGAGGTGTTCTTAAAGAAGGGTTGATAGCTGATATAGCAGTTATTGACATGGATAACTATAGTTATCCTAGGTCAGAAGATATTGATTTTTCAAAGCCACAATTACTAGCCAATGGTGTTGAATATGTAATTGTAAATGGAAAAATTGCGTTAGAAAATGGAGAGATTACTGAGAATAAATGTGGTGAAGTATTAAAAAGATAAGGTTTTAAAAATAATAGGATTTAGAAAGCAAATAAATATCTAAGTAAGTAAAGACGAAGTTTGAGATTTATTTAAATAAAAATCATGCTTCGTTTTTATTTATAGTATTAATATTTATTTTAATAATCAGATAATATTTATACTTTATAGTGAAAAAATTAATATTTTTAATCACTAAATTATGTAAAAGATTGGATAAATAGATAACTAAATCATTTGAGAAAAGATTTTTTAGAAATAAAAAATGATAACTAAATAACCCCTTTAATATTTATCAAATAGCCAGTCATAAATATTAAAAGGGGTTATTTAGTTTATAAAAATTATTTGTAATAAAGTAAGATATATTAATAAATATGATAGAATATATATTATAAATTAAATCTTAAAAATATAAGGGGGGAACTTTGAGTTCTTATAGATTTCGTACATTATAAGAACCAATACTTTATGCGGGAGTTATTAAATGTAACACTTATAGTAATACTTGTTTTGATAAATGCTTTTTTTGTAGCCTGTGAATTTGCCATGGTAAAACTTCGTAGTTCTAGGATAGATACTATGATAGCTGAAGGTAATAATAATGCAAAAAGATGTAAAATAATAAAAGACAATTTAAATTCCTATCTTTCTGCATGTCAACTTGGTATAACACTTTGTTCTCTTGCATTAGGGTGGATGGGAGAATCTACAGTTAAAGAGTTGATTTTACCCGTAGTAAGTATATTTAATCTTAGTGAAAGTATTATATATACTATATCAATTTCCATTTCTTTTTTAATTATAACAATGATGGAGGTTGTAATAGGTGAATTGGTTCCTAAGGCTTTAGCACTTTATAATACAGAAAAAATAATGTTGAGTACATCTTTTCTATTAATAGGATTTTACAAGTTAACATATCCAGTAATATATTTTTTCAACCTGAGTACTGATTTATTTCTTAAACCATTTGGATACTCACAAGCTGATGAGGTTGATGAAGCCCATACAGGTGATGAAATAAGGTTATTAGTGGAAGAAAGTTATAAAAGTGGGCTTATAGATGAATCAGAGCAAAGATTAGTTGATAATATTTTTGAATTTGAGGAAAAGAAAATTAGAGAGATAATGGTTCCTAGAACTGATATGGTATGTATATATGAAAGCGACTCTGAAGAAAAGGTATTAGCTATTTTAAAAGAAGAAGGTGTTACAAGATATCCAGTATGCAGAAAAAATAAAGATGGTATACTAGGTTTTGTACATATAAGGGATTTATATAATCAAAAGATAAATGAAAATAAAATTGAACTAGAAGAGATATTGAGAGATATTATATATATATCTGAAAATTTAACTATAGATAAGGCTCTTGAGAGAATAAGGAAAGAAAAGCTTCAACTTGCTATAGTTGTAGATGAATATGGTGGTACATCTGGTGTAGTAACAATAGAAGATATACTAGAAGAGATAGTTGGAGAAATTCAAGATGAATTTGACAAAGAAGAGACTCATATTAAGAAAATAGGAGCAGGTTCTTATTTAGTTGATGGTACTGAATCGATTAACTATATTAATAAGTACTTTGGGCTTGATATAGAGCATGATGGATTTGACAGTATAGGTGGGTGGATATCCTATATGCTGGGTTCAAATATTAAAGTAAATCAAAGTGTAACTTTTGAAAATTACAATTTCACGATATTAGAATTGGATAAATTGAGGGTTGTAAAATTAATCATAAAAAGTGTAATATAATTATATCAAAAAATATTGGAGGAATTGTATGCAAAAAGTAGAAGGAATTATTTTTGATATGGATGGAGTTTTATTTGATTCAGAGAGGATTTCTCTTGAATTTTGGATAGAGACGTTTGAAAAGTATGGATATACTATGACTAAGGAAATCTATACATCAGTTATGGGAAGAAATCGTAAAGGGATAATAGAAGGTCTTACAAATATATACGATAGCTCTGTACCAATAATAGATTTATATGATGAAAAAACTAAAAATATGATTGAATTTATGGATAGGGAGGGAGCTCCTATTAAATTAGGAGTCAATGAACTAATCTCTTTTTTAAAGGAAAATGGATACAAAATGGCTGTTGCAACATCAACAAAGAGAGAAAGAGCAGTAAAGAGATTAGCTAAGGCAAATTTAAAAGATTACTTTGATGCTATAGTTTGTGGAGATGATGTTGTAAACTCTAAACCAAATCCTGAGATATTCTTAAAAGCAGCTAAAAAGATAAATATTAATCCAAAAAATTGTATTGTTATAGAGGATTCGCCTATGGGAGTTGAAGCTGCATACAATGGTGGTATAAGGTGTATAAATGTACCAGATTTAAAAGAACCAGATGAGCAAATTAAATCACAATCACATAAAATACTTGAGAATTTATTAGAGGTTAGAGAATACCTAAAAAGTTTGAACTCTAAAGAGTGTCACAATCTATAATATAAAATATTAATCAAATAAATTTAATATAATTTCTTTGATTTAGAATAAATCCATGAATATGAGAAAAAATAAGTATAAACAACTAGGAGGAATATTCATGGATAATGTAGGTTCTCTATTATATTTTTTATTTAATTTTTTCTTATATGGTTTTATAGGTTGGATAATTGAAAATTTATATAGTTATTATAAACAAGGTCATTTTCAAGAAGATGGATTTTTAAATGGACCATTTAAACCAATGTATGCAATTGCAATGTCGATTATAATAGAGGTCTCAAGGTTTATTGACCCCAATAATATATTTGCATTGCTTTTATTATGTTTAGTAGTACCAACTGTAGTAGAGTATATTACAGGAATACTTATGAAAGTATATTTTAATAAGGTCTATTGGGATTATTCAGATTATAAGTACAATAGTAGAGGTATAGTATGTCTAAAGTTTTCTATATATTGGACTATATTGACTTTTATTGGAGTCAGATATTTTCAAGTATATATAGTTGATACTTTATATAGTCTTATAATGCCTTACTGGCCAATTATTGTAACTATATTGTTAGTAGCATTGTTTGTAGATGAAATTTTTACTATAAAGTTTTTAAGAGGAAATAAAGATATTGTAGAAAGATAACTTTAAAAATATAGGTTGAATTTAGATTGTAGTTAAAAGAAAGCTATGTTAAAATGGTGAAATCATTTAAAAGTAGCTTTCTTTTTTATTTGATAAAATTATTTTGAAAAATGGTGATAAGTTGTAAAGTTTTCTATTAAAATTAAAATAAAGTGTAGAAAATGAGGAGTGATTTATGGTGGATAAAATAAGATTTGGTATTATTGGGACAAGCAATATAGCAAATATATTTCTAAGAGCTGCATCTAGGGTTAAAGAATTTGAATTAGTTGCTGTATATTCTAGAAATTTAGAAAAAGCGAGAGAATTTGGAGCGTTACATGGAGCAAGTATTTTTTTCGATGATTTAGAACAAATGGCTAAATCGAATGATATAGATGCTGTATATATAGCTTCTCCAAATGCAATACATTCAAAGCAAGCCATTACTTGCTTAAAACACAAAAAACATGTGCTTTGTGAAAAATCGTTAGCATCTAATTTAAAAGAAGTAAAATTAATGATAAAAACAGCTAGAGAGAATAATGTATTACTTATGGAAGCTATGAGGATTACATGTGTTCCAAACTTTAGAGCAGTTAAAGAAAACTTGTATAAAATAGGAAAAATAAGAAGGTTCTTTGGAAGTTATTGTCAATATTCCTCAAGATATGATAAATATAAAAATGGAATTATAGAAAATGCTTTTAAAAAAGAATTGTCAAATGGTGCATTAATGGATATAGGAGTGTATTGTATACATCCTATGGTAAATCTATTTGGAGCTCCAAAGTCAGTAAAGGCAATTTCTCATATACTTCAAACTGGAGTTGATGGAGAAGGTTCAGCTATATTTAAATACGATAACATGGATGCAATAATTCAGTATTCTAAAATAGCTGATTCTTATATACCATCTGAAATACAAGGAGAAGAGGGAAGTATAATAATTGAAAAACTTAATCTATTTGAAAAAGCTATTATTAAATATAGAGATGGAAGAGAAGAAGATATATCCATTTCAAAAGAAAAAGCAGAGGAAAAGCCTAGAGAAGTAGAAGGAATGTATTATGAACTTGTAGAGTTTATAAGCCTTATAAATAACAATAAAATAGAGTCGAATATAAATTCTCATGAAAATTCAATAATAGTAATGGAAATTATGGATGAGATAAGAAGGCAAAGTAATATTGTTTATCCAGCTGATAGTATATAATTTATCTTATAAAATATATACTAATGTATAATATATATTTCTAAATAAATTTAATTTTAAATTAAGTTAAAATGTATACATAATTAAGTATTAAAATGTCAAATTATAAGTATGAAAAAGTACTAAAAAGAAAGTTATCTTTTAGTACTTTTTTATCTTTTTTTACAATTTTGTAACAGTATCAAAAAAAGTTTTGACGATTTTATTACAATTTTGTAGTTGAATATACATATCAAAACTAATATGATTAATAATAACATAAAATTGAAAATTTTTAGAGGAGAGAAAATATGAGAAAATTGATATACTTTATTACACCGTTTATAATAGGCGTAGTATTTTTATTTGGACTAGACAAATTTCTTGATTCTAAAACTGATGAACTTTTGAGGGAGAAAAATCTACTTCCAATTATGGATGATACTTTAAGTGATATAAAAGATAAAGGTGTTACAGCAAATAATCATTTTTTAAGAGAAAAAGATATTATGATTTTGGGGTCATCAGAACTTAGTAATTCAACAAAACAACATCCAAAGTACTATTTTAATACGAATAGGAGTAAAGATAAGGTATTTGCAATTGGGAGAGCATATACTCAGACATTACAAGATGCTGCAATATTAGGAAGTATGAATCCTAATATTGATAATAAGAAGGTTGTCTTGTTAATTTCTATGCAATGGTTTATGGAGAAAGATGGAGTCACAAGTCACCATTATCAGTCTAGATTTTCACCTATACAATTTTATCGATTTTTAGATAATCCAAAAATATCTAAACAAAATAAGATTGAATATGCAAAAAAATCAAGTAAGTTATTATGGGGAAGTGAAGAGTATAAAGCAGAAGCATTATATGCTAAGTTATATGAGCCTAAGACATTGCCTGAAAAAGCTGAGAAGGTACTTTTAGAGCCTTATTTTCAAGGAAGAAAGTATTGTATAGCTCTTAAAGAAAAGGGTATACTTTATAAACGATTAATTAAGCTAGATAAAAAAAGAAAAGAAAAAAGAAAAAGACCAATAAACTGGTCTCATGAGAGAAAGAAAGCTATTGAAGATGCTAAAAAAAGAGTTGGTAAAAATCCACTAAATATTGATGCTTATTATTATAAAGAACATTTTAAAGATGGTGTAAATCAATATAAAGGAAGAGATAAAGATGTAAATCTATTGACTTCTAAGGAATTTGAAAGTTATAAACTCATGTTAAATGTATGTACTGACTTAGGTATTAAGCCAGTTATTGTATTAATCCCAAGTATGGATAAATTCTATGATTTGACTGGTATATCTGAACAAGAAAGAATTCAATACTATGATAAAGCACAAAATATAGCAGAAAGCAAAGGCTTTAAAGTTCTAAACCTTAAGGATAAAGGGTCAGATAAATATTATTTAAGAGATGTAATGCATCTTGGTACGAAAGGATGGGTAGATGTTTGTGAGAGATTATTTAAAATATTTAAAGAGCAATAAGGATTTGGCAACTAGTATTTGTTTAACTATGGTTATAATATTGGCGATAGGGGTTCTAACATTTACTCCATTTAAAGAATTGCCATTTATTTATAACGGATTTTAAAGGAGTATTCTTATATGAAAATTATTGAAGGAATAAAAAAATATTCAAATACAAATAGAGTAGCACTAATGTGTAATGGAGATAAACTTTCTTATAAAGATTTAAATGAGTATTCAGATGCTATATCAGTATATTTAAAAGATATATATAAAGAAGAAGATACTCCTATAGTAATTTATGGTAATAAAGAAAATATGATAATGGCATGTATGGTAGGAGCTTTAAAATCAGGTAGAGCATATGTACCTCTTGATATTAGTTTTCCACTTGATAGAGTTTTTGAAGTTACTAAAGAGATAAAACCCAAGGTATTATTTAATTTTAGCAATGAAAAAGATTTTGGAGATATAAATGTAATTGATATGGATAAACTGAAGGACATAATAAATGAATATAAAGGAAAAGAATTACATAAAGAAAACTGGGTAAAAGATGATGAAAATGCATATATATTATTTACCTCAGGAAGTACAGGAAAACCAAAAGGAGTTCAAATAAGTTCAAATAATTTGGATAGCTTTTCGGATTGGATAAGCCCATATCTAAATATAGATGGAAGTGAAAAAGTAATAATGAATCAAGCAGCATATTCTTTTGACCTTTCAGTTACAACAATATATCCTGGTCTTATTCATGGAGCTACATTATTTTCAATATCAAAAGATGTACTAGCAGATTATAAAGAATTATTTAGACAATTTAGTATGTCAGATATAGCTGTATGGGTATCAACTCCTTCTTTTGCAGGTGTATGTGTAACAGAAAAAGAGTTCAATAGTGAAATGCTTCCTAAGCTTGAGTCAATGATATTCATAGGAGAAGCACTTTCAAAAAATCTTACTAAAGAACTTATGAGTAGATTTCCAAGCACAAGAATTATCAATGGATATGGACCAACTGAAGCTACTGTTGGTGTAAGTGTAAACGATATGACTCAGGAAGCTATAGATGATGAAAAGAGTCTTCCAGTTGGGTATCCTATGTCAAATTGTAAAATAAAAATACTTGATGAAGATGGAAACGAACTTAAGGAAAATGAAAAAGGTGAGATTATAATAATTGGACCATCAGTTTCTAAAGGGTACTTTAATAATAAAGAAAAGACTGATGAAGTATTTTTCCACGATGAAATAGATGGTGTAAAGTGGAGAGCTTATAAAACTGGAGATATGGGATATCTTTTAGATGGAAATATATACTACTGTGGAAGAAAAGATTTTCAGATTAAATTAAATGGATTTAGAATTGAAATAGAAGATATAGAAAATAACTTGAGAAAAGTACATAATGTAAAAAATGCAGTAGTTTTACCAATATATAAGGACGAAAAAATTGCTTATTTAAAAGGTATTGTTGAGTTAAATGAAAAGAATGATTTAAGTAATATTAAAAATGGGATGATAATAAAAAAGGAACTGGGAAAATATATACCTTCATATATGATTCCAAGAAATATTTCAATAATCTCTGAGTTTCCAACAAATATCAATGGCAAAATAGACAGAAAGAAACTTATGGAGGAAATTTAATGATTTTTTCACAGTATGGAGATTATTTTTATCTTTATATATTATTATTAACATCAATACCAGCAGTGATTTTAGGTCTAATGGGCAAGAATATAAAGTATTATGGCATGTTGGCAAGTTTATTTATGATATTCTTAATAGTAGGAATAGATGTTCAACTAAAATACTTGGTGATATTTATTATTCTTGAAGTAATAATAGTTAAAGGATATGAATATGTAAGAAGAAAAACTAAAAATAAATATATATATTGGGGCTTTTTGTTTGCATCAATGCTTCCAATAATAATCAATAAAATATCTCCAGTTACTTCTTTTGGGATGATTGGATTTATTGGAATATCATACTTAAATTTCAGAGCTATACAGATGGTTATTGAAATTTATGATGGTGCTATAAAAGAGGTTAAGATTTCAAGTATGCTTTACTTTATGTTATTTTTTCCAACATTAAGTTCTGGTCCTATTGATAGGTCAAGAAGATTTGAACAAGATTTGGAAAAACAAATCTCTAGAAAAGGGTATCTAGAAGAGTACTTACTGGCAGGAATAAAAAATATTGTCATGGGAGTAGGTTATAAGTTTGTTATAGCATTTTTGATAAATACATATTGGGTATCAAGAATACCTAAAGATATGAGTTTTATAAATATTTTAAGTTATATGTATGCATATAGCTTGTACCTGTTCTTTGATTTTGCAGGATATAGCTTATTTGCTATAGGTACAGGATATATATTTGGAATAAAAGTACCTATAAATTTTGACAAGCCATTTATCAGTAAAGATATGAAGGAATTCTGGACAAGATGGCATATAAGTCTTTCAAGATGGTTTGGAGATTATATTTTTTCTAGATTTGTTATGTCATCAATGAGAAAGAAAAGATTTAAGAAAAGAACTACTGCTGCTCATGTAGCTCAGATGATAACCATGATAACAATGGGATTTTGGCATGGACTAACTTGGTATTACGTTGCTTATGGAGTATATCAAGGATTGGCACTTGTTTTAACTGATATATATCAGAGAAAATCTAAATTTTATAAAAAACATAAAAAAGAAAAATGGTTCGAGAGAGTTCAAATTTTCATTACATTCCATGTTGTATGTTTTGGATTACTGATATTCTCAGGTTATTTAGCTTAATTTTAAGGAGGCAAATTTATGCAAGAAACAGTTATAGAAATATTTGAAGATGTATTAGGTACTGATGAGATAAGAGAAGATTTAGACCTTAACTTATTTGAGACAGAGCTTTTAGACTCATTAGCTATAATTGAAGTTTTACTTGAAATTGAAAATAGACTAGGAATAGAGCTTCAACCAACTGATTTAGAGAGAAAAGATATGTCTAGTGTAAATAATTTAGTAAAATTCTTGGAAACAAGAAAATAAATTAGTAATTAGGTTTTAAATATTAATTTTTAAAATAAAGTTTGACAAAGTCCATCTGATATTAATATTTGATGGACTTTTTTATATTAGATAATATTTTAATGTTATTTTAGATTGAACTCTAATTAAGTAAAAAAGATTTAATATAAATATGATTTAATAAATAAAGGTATTATTGTAATATTATAGGAGCAAAATATATTATTATATTTAGGAGGAAGATTAATGTCTTTAAATTCGATAGATAGAAAAAAAGAAATACTGAAATTATTAGATTCAAAAGGTAAGGTAAATACTAAAGAGTTAGTAAAAAGACTAGAAGTATCATCAGAAACAATAAGAAGATATTTGGAAGAATTAGAAAATGAAAATAAATTAAAAAAGGTATATGGCGGTGCTATAAAAATAAATTATGGTGTGATTGAACCAGAACATATAAAGAGAAATAGTACTAATTTAGATAAAAAGCAAAGTATTGCTAAATACGCAGCTAAGTTTGTGAATGACAATGAGTCAATCGTCATAGATGAAGGTACTACCAATTTGCAAATTGTAGATTACATAGTATCTGTAAAGAATTTAAAGATTATTACAAATTCTTATCCAGTTCTATCAAAATTGATTTCTTATGAAAATCAAGGATTATTTGATGGAGAAGTTATATTTATTGGCGGAAAAGTAAATTTAAAACATCAAAGGACAGCATGTCCAATGTCAATAGATACCATGAAAAATTTATATGTAGATAAAGCTTTTATATCTAGTGAAGGTATACTTGATAGCTTTGGAATTAGTAGTATAGACCAAAATAAAGCGTTGTTATCAAAAGCATATATAAAAAATTCAAAAGAAAGCTTTGTATTATGTGATAGTTCTAAAATAGGAATTGTTAGTATGTATAAGATAGTAGACTTAGAAGAATTGGATTTTGTCATTTGTGATGTAGAGCCTCCAAATGAATGGAAAGATAAGTTAAACGAGATAAATATAACATGGATAGAAGCAAAATAAACACCATAAGTTTATGAAATATAACCAAGTTCATAGAACATAGCTAGTTTATAGATTCAGATTAGAAAGTAAATTTTAGATTATAATTTAGAGTTTTATAGAAGTTTGATATAGAATAGTAAAAACAACTAGAAACAAATAAAAACAATTAAAAACAGAAATTTAATATATATTTAACCTAAATATGATGTATAATTAACATGTAAAAGTTATACTTTAAAAGTAAAAACAATTAAAAACACAAAAAATCTAAAAAGAATCTATGGAGGCTATAAAGATGAAAAAGATATATGGAGAAAAAATAAAGGCAGTAGTATTTGATTGGGCTGGAACAACGGTAGATTATGGATGCTTTGCACCTCTTAATGTATTTATAGAGATATTTAAAAGAAGAGGTATAGATGTAACAATGGAAGAAGCAAGGAAACCTATGGGAAAATTAAAGATAGACCATATAAGAGAAATGTGTGAAATGGATAGAATAAAAAATCTTTGGTCAGAGAAGTTTGGAAAAATACCAACTGAAGAAGATGTAAATGAGCTTTATGCTGAATTTGAGCCAATGCTATTTGAAACATTAGAAGAGTATACAACTCCAATTCCTCATGTTGTTGAAACTATTGAAAAATTAAGAAAAAATGGATTAAAAATAGGTTCTACAACAGGTTATACAAGAGAGATGATGAACATAGTTGAACCAAATGCATCAAAGAAAGGATACTCACCAGATTTTCTTGTAACACCATCAGAGGTATCTCAAGGAAGACCATATCCTTGGATGTGTTATAAAAATGCTGAAGCTCTAGGGATATCTCCTATGAGTTCTATGGTAAAAGTAGGAGACACAATAAGTGATGTAAAAGAAGGTATAAATGCAGGAATGTGGAGTGTTGCTGTGATAAAGGGTTCAAGTGAATTAGGTCTTACACAAGAAGAAGTAGAGAACATGGATGAGGAAACCTTAAAAACTAAGATGAGTGAAGTTTCAAAGAAATTTAAAGAAGCAGGAGCACATTTTGTAATAGAAACTATGGCTGAATTAGAAGATGTCTTAGTAAAAATAGAGAATGAAACTATTAAATCAGACTTTGTACCAGAAAATGATTACATATTACTTACACCAGGACCATTATCTACTACTAAATCAGTAAGAGCATCTATGTTAAAAGATTGGTGTACTTGGGATGTGGAATATAATGACTTAGTGCAAGATGTTAGAAGAAGACTAGTGTCTCTAGGAACAAAGAATACATATAAGTATACAAGTGTATTAATGCAAGGAAGTGGGACTTTTTCAGTTGAAGCTACAATAGGAAGTACTATTCCAGAGGATGGTAAACTTCTTGTAATTGCAAACGGAGCATATGGAAAGAGAATGAAAGATATATGTAATTATCTTAATATAGAATTTGTTGATTGTACATTTAAAGATATAGAAGCAGTGGATTTAAATGTAGTAGAAAATTTATTAAAAGAAAACAAAGATATAACACACATATCAATGGTTCACTGTGAAACTACTACAGGTAGATTGAATCCTATACAAGAGGTAGGTAAACTTGCAAAAGAATATAATAAAATTTATATTGTTGATGCTATGAGTAGTTTTGGAGGAATTGAGATTGATGTTGAAGATTTTAATATAGACTTTTTAGTTAGTAGTTCTAACAAATGTATACAAGGAGTACCTGGATTTGGTTTTATAATAGCTAATAAAGAAGAATTATCTAAATGTAAAGGCATAGCTAAATCATTATCTCTTGATGTGTATGCACAATGGGAAACTATGGAGAAAAATAATGGTAAATGGAGATTTACTTCACCGACACATGTTGTAAGAGCTTTTTATCAAGCTTTATTGGAGTTAGAAGAAGAAGGCTCTGTTAAAAAAAGATATGCTAGATATAAAGAAAATCAGTTTATAATATCTTCAAGATTAAAATCTTTAGGGTTTGATACATTGGTGAATGATGATGCTCAATCACCTGTAATAACAACTTTCTTATATCCTAAAAATGCAAAGTTTGAATTTATGGAATTCTATACTTATTTAAAAGAGAATGGATTTGTTATCTATCCAGGTAAATTGACTGATATAGATACATTTAGAATAGGTAGCATAGGCGAAGTTTATTCTACTGATATGGAGAGATTAGCTGATGTAATAGAAAAATTTATCAATATGTAGAAGAATATAGTGGTTTGTAGATTACTATAGAATTTAAAGATTTATATTTTAAAAGTTTATATAACAAATATATATAAAGATTGAGTAATAGGGATATGCTTTACTTAAACTACAATCTAAGAAAGTTAGACTTATAGTTTAGATAAAGTATTTTCCCTATTATTTTTTTTGTTTATTTATAGAAACCAAATTATGGTTGTTTTATTAAGTATTATTATCATACTTGACAACGTAACAATGTTTTGTTATATTAAGTTTAAGGATAAAATACGTTAAAGAAAGGATATCATTATGAATGAAGAATTAAGTTCACTAAGATTTGATGGAGTTGGAAAATGATAAAGGTTAGGAATTATGGTTCTTGCATATGTTATTTAAAAATAAATATAAAAACCTTCCGAAATAATTATTTTAAATAATTACATTTGTTAATATTATAGTGGATGATGAAAAATGGAAGTGACTCATGGTATAGAATATGTATATTTAGTACAATACCATATAGTATGGTGTGTAAAATATAGACATTAAGTGTTAACAAATGAAATTGAAGAAGATTTAATTAATATATTAAATAAAATAGCTGAAGATAATAAATTTCAAATATTAGAATGTAAGTGTGATAAGGATCACATACATTTCCTAATAAATTGTTCACCACAACACTATATACCAAATATGATAAAAGTATTAAAAGGTGTATCAGCAAGGTTGTTAATGTTGTCAATGAAAAAACAGAGAGAATAGTTGAAAAAGAAATTATGGGGAGGACATCTTTGGAATCCTAGTTATTTCGTTGCTACTGTATCAGAAAATACAGAAGAACAGATAAGAAAATATATTAATAATCAGAAAAAGCAAGTAAAGTGAGGTGGTAGTAGTGGAAAAAGCTTATAAGTTTAGAATATATCCAAATAAAAAACAGCAAGAGCTAATTAACAAAACTTTTGGATGTTGTAGATTTGTATATAATAAATATCTTGCTAAAAGAATAGAAGTTTATAAAAACGATAAAGAAACTTTTACC
>NZ_OEZH01000152.1:0-32132 GCF_900243075.1 Clostridioides difficile | reverse complement strand
ATTTAAAAAAAGAATTAAAGTGGCTTAAAGAACCTGACAAATTTTCACTACAAAACGCCTTAAAAGATTTAGAAAACGCATATGAAAAATTCTTTAAAAAAAAGACAGGATTTCCTAAATTTAAATCAAAGAAAACTAATAGATTTTCATATAAAACTAACTTTACAAATGGAAATATTATGTATTGTGGTCAATATATAAAATTACCTAAACTTGGTATGGTTAAGATAAGGGATAAACAAGTACCTAAAGGGAGAATACTTAATGCTACTGTATCTAAAGAACCAAGTGGTAGATATTATGTATCATTATGCTGTACTGATGTAGATATTGAAGTATTTGAAAATACTAATAATCAGATAGGTTTAGATTTAGGAATTAAAGAATTTTGTATCTCAAGTTGTGGAGAATTTATAGAAAATCCTAAGTATCTTAAGAAGTCATTAAGTAAACTTGCTAAATTACAAAGAGAATTATCGAGAAAAACAATCGGTAGTTTAAATAGAAATAAAGCAAGATTAAAAGTTGCAAAACTTCAAGAACATATAGCTAATCAAAGGAAGGATTTTCTACAAAAATTATCTACTAAATTAATAAAAGAGAATGATATTATTTGTATAGAAGATTTACAAGTAAAGAATATGATTAGAAATCGTAAACTATCTCGCTTAATTTCTGATGTGTCATGGTCAGAGTTTATTCGTCAATTAGAATACAAGGCTAATTGGTATGGTAGACAAATTGTAAAGGTAGGTAAATTCTTTGCAAGTTCACAAATATGCAATAAATGTGGATACAAAAACGAGGAAGTTAAGAACTTAAATATAAGAGAATGGATTTGTCCTTGTTGTAATGAAACTCACGATAGAGATATAAATGCAAGTATAAATATACTAAAAGAAGGATTAAGACTAATAACAGTTAAAAATAGATAACGTATGTAAGAACCGTAGGAACTACGGGGATAGACTGTGGAGAATTAGTAAGACATCTTTTAGTATGCAAAATTCTATGAAGCAGGAACTCTGTGACTTTAGTCATGGGAGGTTCAGTCTTCTGGTTCAGCAAAAGTGATTGGGGCAACAGAATGTAATGAATTTTCTACATATGGTTTAATCAAAGTAGAAGGAAATATACTGGCATCAAAGGTTGAGATATCTGGGTTTCTTAGATGTACAGGAGATAATTCTACTGTAAAAAACAGTATAAAGGTGGGCTAGAAGAGTTATGGAAGAATTAATATCTAAGAAAGATTTATTGAGCAAAACCAATATATCTTATGGGCAATTATATAGATGGAAAAGAAAAAACATAATACCAGAAGAATGGTTTATAAAAAAATCAGCCTTTACAGGTCAAGAGACTTTCTTTCCAAGAGATAAAATACTAGAAAGAATAGAACTAATATTGTCTATGAAAGAAGAGACTTCTCTTGATGATATTGCAAATATGTTTATGAAAAAAGATATTAATAAAGAATTTGATATTGATTTTATTCTTAGTAAAGAGGTTATATGTAACTATACAAAAGAAATATTTCAAAACTTATATAATAAAGAGCAGAGTATAGGTAAAAAAGAACTACTTATATTGAGTATAATAGAGAAATTTTTAGTTAAATCTACAATAACTTTTGAAGAGTTAAAATTGATAGTGAATATAATCGAAGAAAACTTTACATCAATGTACAATGAAAATGGAAAAATCTATTTGTTTAGAAAGTTTGGAGTTCCATTTGTAGTAGGATGTCTAGATTATAAAAAAGTAAAGTTTGAAAGAGATGTAGTTAAGATTATTGAGATTGATTTAATGAAAGAAATAAATGATATAAGTATAAGGTTATCGTAGTGGACTATATTATATAAATTTGTTACGATGAAGTACTTAAAATACACTTTATTTAGATTATTAGGGTTAAATATGAGATTTTAGATAAATATATAAAAGTTAAAGATAGATTTAGATAAGTTATAGATATTGAGGAATAATAAAATGAACCATAATGAATTACTATAAATTATATCCAAAATATATTTTATATTTATAGTAATTTTTATGGTTCATTTTACGGTTATTAAGATAATACTGTATTTATAAAAATATTTAATATAAATATAATAAATTGTTTAAATACAATGATTACTTTAATTTATTCAAATAATGAGTTTTTAAAATCTAAGAAATATCCTTGTGGATGAAGACATACAGGACAAGCTTTTGGAGCTTCTTTACCTACATGTATATGCCCACAATGTGTACATATCCATTGTATATCTTCATTTCTTCTGAATAAAGTACCTTCTTCTAAATCAGTAGCATATCTACCAAATCTATCACCATGAACTTTTTCTATTTCAGCTATATTTTCAAATAACTTAGCTATAGCTTCAAATCCTTCTTCACGTGCTGTCTTTCCAAAGTTTTTATATACATCATCCCATTCTTGAAGCTCATTATGTTGTGCAGCTTTAAGATGTTGTGCTGTTTTATCATATAAATCTACAGGATATGCCCCAGATATACTTATATTTTCACCAGCAAATTCTTTTAGTTTAGTAAAGAATTGTTTTGCATGTGATTTTTCTTGGTCAGCAGTGTAATTGAATAAAGATTCTATTATATATAATCCTTCTTTTTTTGCTACAGACGCAGAAATATTATATCTATTTCTAGCTTGACTCTCACCTGCAAAAGCTCTTAATAAATTTTCTTTAGTTTTACTATCTTTTAAATTCATATTCTACCTCTCTATCATAATAAATTTTTACAATATTTGATTCTTTTTATTTATTATTCCAATAGAAGATATAATTATGCTCAATTTAGTCAGCATTTTTAAAATTGTCATTGATTTTTTTTAAAATTCTAAGAAATTCTTGTTTCTCATTTTCTGTAATATTATGATATGCTGTCTCTTTAACTTGTGTTGAGATACTATTAAATGTATCTTCTATAAGTAAGGCCTTTTTTGTAAGTTTTATATACGTGATACGTTTGTCATTGCTACATTTTTGTCTTTCTATATACCCTAGATTTATGAGCTTGTTAACCAACACTGTAACAGTGGATTTATCCTTTCCTATTTTAGTTGCAATTTCCTTCATTGTAAGTATTCCATTATTTTCATAAAGTGCAGTTAAAATATTTCCATGAGTAGGTATCAATTCATCTAAACCATTTTTACTAAGTTTATTTTCAATGAATTTAACCATATTAGCCTTTGTTTTACTTATGAAATATATAATATACTTATCTTCCATAAATTATTCTCCAATCTTTAATCTATTTAAATTAGTTTGACATAAAACTATTTATAAACTATAATTAGTTTAACATAAAACTAAATGTATTGGGAGGAAATTTATGAATAAAAAATTTAAATCACTATATATTACAGAAGAAGAAGGAAGTTTTAGAAGAAATATAGTTGAAAGAGAAATAGACACATTACCAGAAGGCGAAGTTTTAATAAAAGTAAAATACTCTTCTCTAAATTATAAAGATGCACTTTCTGCAAACGGTAATAAGGGTGTTACTAGAAAGTATCCTCACACACCAGGAATTGATGCATCTGGTATAGTAGAAGCTAGTAGTTGTGATGATTTTAAAATTGGAGAAGAAGTTTTAGTAACAGGTTATGACTTGGGAATGAATACTTCTGGTGGTTTTTCAGAATATATAAGAGTTCCTTCTAGTTGGGTAGTTAGACTTCCAAAAAATCTTTCACTAAAAGAAGCAATGGATTATGGTACAGCAGGATTTACAGCAGCTTTATCTGTGTACAAATTTATAAATTCTGTAGACAAGGATATGGGAGATGTATTAGTTACTGGTGGTACTGGAGGAGTTGCTGTAATTGCAACTAAAATATTGATTAAATTAGGTTATTCAGTTGTAGTTTCAACGGGAAAACTCGAAGAACAAAAAGAAGTATTACTAAATTTAGGTGTTAAAGATGTTATACATAGGTCAGAAGTGGATGATAATTCAGGTAGACCTCTACTTAGACCAAGATGGGCTGGAGTAATAGATACAGTAGGGGGAAATACTTTGTCAACAGCAATAAAGACAACTAATTATTGTGGAGCAGTGACAACTTGTGGTAATGCAGGAGGAGTTGATTTTACAAGTTCAGTATACCCATTTATCTTAAAAGGAATTACTTTATATGGTATAGATTCTGTAGAATGCCCAATGAATTTAAGATTAAAAATATGGGACTTATTATCAAATGAATGGAAATTGGACGATTTAGATGATATGGTAAGCGTAGTATCATTAGAGGAGTTAAATAACAGTATAGATTTAATAATGGCAGGAAAGCATGTAGGAAGAACAGTAGTTGATTTAGAAAAAATATAGTTGATTAAATTTACAACTAGAAATTTAGATTATTAGGCAAAAATGGGGCTGTATCAAAATAGAGATATAAGCCTCTTTTTCATTCTTGAAATGATGAAAATATATTTGGTTCATACAAAAAAGAGTGCCTCATAAACTAATAAGTTCATTTTGAGACATCTCCATTTTTTGTGTAAAAAAATTATTCGTGAACAATTAATTCAAATACATCTGGTCTTGAATAGTGACCTTCTGAATCAAAATCTAGTCTACTAAGTACTATTTTTTCTAGGTCTAAATCTGCTATTAACATTTCTTCTTTATTGAAAATAGGACCTGCCACATATTTTCCAAAAGGGTCAACTATACAACTTCCTCCTGGACACATAATCTCTGGTTCTGCATCTAGCTCCTTATAGTAATTAAGGTCAGTTGGATACATGTTTTTTTCAACATATTGATTGCATCCAATAACGAAACATCTTCCTTCTAAAGCAATATGTTTCATAGTTGATTGCCATTCTTCTCTTGAATCTGCAGTAGGAGCTATATAAAGCTTTACCCCTTTAGCATAAAGAGCTGTCCTAGCTAATGGCATATAGTTTTCCCAGCAAATCAACGAACCCATTTTTCCATATGGAGTATCAACTACTGTAAGAGTACTTCCATCTCCTTCTCCCCAAATACATCTTTCTGTTCCTGTAGGTTTAAGTTTTCTATGTTTACCAATAAGCTTACCTTCTGGAGAGAAAAATAGATTTGTGCAATAAAGAGTACAATTTATATCATTGCCATCTCTTTCTGTTATACCCATTGATAGATATACTCCCGCTTCTTGTGCTGCTTTTCCTAGTAAATCTGTTGTAGCACTAGGAACTGGTACAGAATTATCATAGTATCTTTTCCAATCTTCTCTACCTTCCATTGTTCTACTTCCAACAACGAATCCAAATGAAAGACCTCTTGGATATGCAGGTATGAATGCTTCTGGGAAAACGACAATATTTGCCCCTTTTCTACCAGCTTCTTTAATTAATCCTAATGCTTTTTCAACAGTTTTTTCTAAATCCATAATGACTGGTGATGCCTGAACAACAGCAATTCTTACATTTTTATTTTCCTTATTCATAAAAAGACCTCCTAAAAAATATTTAAATTTGTTGCATTGAATAGACTACATCAGATGTTATTTGAGAAATAAGATATTTGTATTGTGAATAATGGTATAACTGTATATTTAAAATGATACATCATGATTTAAAAAATTACAATTGTACAAATATGATTGAGTTTAGATATTTGAATTTAATAACTTATAATATTTTTTCGATTAATATAAAGTTCATTAGGTTGTCTTATTTACAATGAATAGTATTTATTTCTTAGCAAACAATAATTAAAAATAGAACTTTTATATGTTTAAAGTCTAAAGAAAAAATTTATAAGGAAGATAATATAATTAAGTAGAAAATAATAAAAAAATTTATTAAATTAGACAACTTAAGGAGAATTTTATGAAGGAAAAAATTTATTATAATGGAAATATCATCACAATGGAAGATTCAATATGTGGAGATGCTATTCTTATAAAAGATAAAATAATAAAAAAGATAGGAACAAAAGAAGAAGTATTTTCTTTGAAGAATAAAGATACAGAACTTATAGATTTAAAAGGCAAGACATTGATGCCATCTTTTATAGATTCACATAGTCACTTGATAGCTTTTGCTACTACACTAAAACTAATTCCTTTAGAAGATGCAACTAGTTTTAAAGACATAGTAAAAAAAATACAGAATTTCAAAGAGTCAAACAATATAAAAAAGGGTGACTGGATAATTGGATTTTCATATGACAATAATTTTTTAGAAGAAAATAAACATCCAGATAAGGATGTACTCGACAGTGCATCTTCAGAGAATCCAATACTAATTTCACATGCCTCTGGTCATATGGGAGTTGCAAATACCTTGGGATTAAAGCAACTTGGTGTTACTCATGAAACACAGGACCCAGAAGGTGGGCATATAGGTAGAGTAGAAGAAAGTAAAGAGCCAAACGGATATTTAGAGGAAAATGCATTTTTTAATGTGTCATCTAAAATAAAACAACCATCACCAGATGAGATTTTTAATTCAATTGAAAAAGCACAAGACATATATTTAAGTTATGGAATTACAACAGCTCAAGAAGGTTTAATGGAAGAAAATCAATTTAACCTTCTAAAAACAATGGCAAATCAAAATAAATTAAAAATGGATGTTGTAGGATATGTAAATTTGAAAAAAAGTAAGTCTGTGGCAGATGAGAATAGAGATTTTATAAAGAAATATATAAATAGATTTAAAATAGGTGGATATAAGATATTTTTAGATGGTTCTCCACAAGGAAAGACAGCATGGCTAACTAGACCATATGAAAATTCAGACGATGGTTACTGTGGATACCCTATATATAAAGATGAAGAAGTAGAAAGGTTTATAGATATTTCACTAAAAGAAAAGATGCAACTTTTAACTCATTGTAATGGAGATGCAGCAGCAGACCAGTTGATAGATGCATTTGAGAAAAATTTAAATTTAAAAGAGCAAAGTAGTGAAAATAATATAAGACCAGTTATGATACATGCTCAAACTGTAAGAGAAGACCAAATTGATGATATGAAGAAAATAAATATGATACCTTCATACTTTGTAGCTCACACATATTATTGGGGTGACATTCATATCAAAAACCTTGGAGAAGATAGAGCATTTAAGATTAGCCCACTTAAAACGACTATAGAAAAAGGGGTAATTTATACTCTGCATCAAGATACACCAGTAATAGCCCCTAACATGCTGGAAACAGTATGGTGTGCTGTCAATAGAATTACCAAAAAAGGTATACAAATAGGCGAAAATGAAAAGATAAGCCCATTAGATGCTTTAAAAGGTGTTACTATAAATGCAGCATATCAATATTTTGAAGAAGATAAAAAAGGCTCAATTAAAGAAGGTAAACTAGCTAATTTGATAATATTAGATGAAAATCCAATTACAATCGACCCTATGAAAATAAAAGATATTAAAGTATTGCAGACTATAAGAGAAGGGGAAGTATTGTATTCTTTAAAATAGATGTAAGTTAGATATTTTATCATCTATAAAAAAATAGTTTTAGATAATAAATTAGGTAGAATTAAATAAGATTACAGTTAAATCAACAATTATATTTTTTATTAAATTTTAATTATTGTATTGAAGATTTATCAGTATAATTTTATTGATTCTACCTTTTTAAAGAACTGTCAATTTATTAAAGTTATCTATGTATTATATTAAATAATTAAGTAATTAGTATTTGCAGTTATTAGTTTATAAAACGACTATGTATATTACTTTGCAGTAGATTTTGAAGCTAAATTTATAATAGCAAATTTAAATTCATACCTATACTTGAATCATTCATTAAAATAATCCTATCCAAATAAGAGATATATAGGGACTATATTATATATAAAAAAGTTCATATGAAAGTTAATAACTATACAAGATTGATAAAGAAAAAGTCAAAATAGATAATTGATTAGCAAAATCGATATAATTATAATGAAGTTAATTCTAAACATATTACTTAAAAATTAAATTATATTAATTTAATTAAATATAATTTGACAATACATAAAAAAGTGAGTAAAATATAACTAAATAAATGAAATAAAAATAAATAGGTTCGGGTAAAACAAAAAAATTTCTTAACCTCAGACAGAAAATACATTATCAAAATTATTTGAGATTAAGAGATAACATCCAATCTTAAATACTGAGGAGGAAAAAATGCTTGATATAAAAAGAATAAGAGAAAATTTAGATTGTATAAAAAAAGCAATGGAAAGAAGAGGTGAAAAAGCCTTTAATCTTGATGAAGTAGTTAAGTTAGATGATGAAAGAAGAAAGATTCTCCAAGAAGTTGAAGTCATGAAAAATGAATTAAATACAGCGTCTAAAAATATACCAAATCTTATAAAAGAGGGTAAAGATATAGAAAATGAAAAGGTTAAACTAAAAGAGCTATCTGACAAAATTAAAGTAATAGACCAAAATCTTAAAGAAGTAGAAGATAAAATGGAATACCTATTAATGAGAATACCAAACGTACCACATCCAGAAGTTCCACAAGGTGAAACTGATGAAGATAATGTTGAGGTAAGAACTTGGGGAAAGACTACTACTTTTGACTTTAAATCTAAGGCTCATTGGGAAATTGGGACTGAGTTAGGTATACTTGACTTTGAAACAGCTAGTAAAATAACTGGTTCAAGATTCACTCTTTATAAAGGACTAGGTGCTAGGTTAGAGAGAGCATTATTAAATTTTTACTTGGATACAAACACAACGGTAAATGGATATACAGAAGTTATTCCACCATTTATGGCAAATAGAAATAGTTTTTTAGGTACAGGACAGTTACCTAAGTTTGAAGAAGATATGTTTAAAATAGAAGGACTGGATTATTTTATGATTCCAACATCAGAAGTTCCTTTGACTAATATACATGCTAATGAAATACTTAAATTTAAACAATTACCAATAAATTATACAGCTTATACTCCATGTTTTAGGTCAGAGGCTGGTTCTGCTGGAAGAGATACAAGGGGGTTGGTAAGACAGCATCAATTTAATAAAGTAGAAATGGTCAAAATAGTAGCACCAGAAGAATCTTACAATGAGTTAGAAAAGCTTACTAACAACGCTGAGACTATGCTACAATTGTTGAACCTACCATATAGAGTAGTAAAGATATGTACAGGAGATTTAGGATTCACAGCTTCTTTTAAATATGATGTAGAGGTCTGGATGCCAAGTTACAATAGATATGTTGAAATTTCATCTTGTTCAAATTGTGAAGATTTCCAAGCTAGAAGAGCAGGAATAAGATTTAAAAGAGATAAAGATTCTAAAGCTGAATATGCACATACATTAAATGGCTCTGGGTTAGCTATTGGAAGAAGTGTTGCAGCTATATTAGAAAATTATCAACAAGAAGATGGGTCTGTAATTGTTCCTGAAGTTTTAAGACCGTATATGGGAGTTTCTATTATTAAATAAGAGTCAGACTATGTATTTTTAAATGATATAATAATCAGAAGTAATTAAAAAAAAATAATTAATATAAAAGTGTGTACAAACTAATGAATATTGATATATAAGCTATCATATGAAAGAGTATGTACACATTTTTATTTACTAATCTCTTAAAATATGAACATAAATAATTTACAGGTAGAAAGGAATCTCTTATGAAAATTCAAAATACTGAATGGGGATATATTGAATGGAAACATACTTATGATGAAAACGACCCAAAACAAGCTATGAATATATACATTGCAGTAACTATGCCAGGTAAAAAACATTTTAATCATGTTCATTATGGTCAAGAACAGATGATATATATTTTAGAAGGTGAGGGTTTATATATTATAAATGGAGTCTGGAAGCCATTTTACCAAGGTATGATTTTTTATATAGAATCCGGTAGCACACATGAAACTATAAATACAGGTGATAGAGCGATAAAAGAGCTTATTGTTTCCAATAATGTAGATGATGTAGGAGAGAATGAAGTTATAGATATTAATCCTAATAATTATTTGAAGAAGACTTTAATAAATTATAGCGAAAGTACTTTAAATTTGTATGCGGCTGTAGAATCAATTCGTGGTCAATTTATAGACCCATTTAGAATTCCATTGATTATATATGATGATTCATGGAATATAGTTTTAAAAAATCCTTATTTTCCACTATTTTGTTTTGAAAAGTGTAATCCTATGAAATTTCCTCAAAATTGTGATTGTATGAATCAAAAAAGTAGCAACCAATTTGTATGTAAGTATGGGATAACCATATATAATATACCTATATTATACAAAAATAATAGTATAGGTGTTATAAGAGGGGGATATATATTATTATCTGATTTAAATTTAGATACAACACATAGTAATTTATATGATATACCAGAAGGTGCTGCTAGAAGTATAAAACGTCTTTTGAAACAAATATCTAAAAACATAATAAATTTTTGTTCATTTAATGATATAAGAAAGGATTTGCAGGAAAAAGAGAAAACTATTGCAAGAACGTATCACTATGGAGAACAACTTGAAATGAATTTAAAGGTAGCTCAAGATATGGTTACTAATTTAAGAATAAATCATCATTTTTTATTTAATACTCTAAATTCAATGGCAAGCATAGCACTTGATGATGGTAGTTATGATTTGTATAGTGCAATAATAGATTTATCAAAAATGTTTAGATATACAATGAGGTCTAATTTACGATTTGTAGAATTAGAATCTGAAATATTATATATTAAAAATTATTTGAATTTACAGAAATTGCGTTATGGAGATGAACTTAAAGTAAAGTACCTTATTCCAAGGAAGCTATATAACCTTTCTGTACCTTTTAACTTTATGCAACCTATTGTAGAGAATGCATTTACACATGGGTTTAGAGATATTGATTCAAAAAAGCGAATAGAAATAATTGCAAGAGCAGATTCCCAGTATGCTATTATAGAAATTCATAATAATGGAACTATCTTAGAAGAAAATAGTATAGACAAAATAAAGGCAGGTATTCGTAGTAATAATGGTCATGGTTTGTCTCTAATATATGCAAAATTTACATCTGCTTATGGAAATAATTTTGATATGGATATAAAGTCAAGTGATAATGAGGGGACTTACATAATGATTAAAATTCCTATTGAAAATTATAAGGAGTATGTATAGAACTTATATAAAATTAATAAATTTTATAAATATTAAGAAATATATTAGATGTTTTTATGTTGTTTTATATATCTTGCTTTTTTATATTATTAAGCTAAAAGGGAGGAATTCTCATGAGAAGAGCACTAATAATAGATGATGAAGAAGCTGTTTTAAAAATAATAACACACTTTATAGAAATGAAAGATATGCCAATAAAAATTGTTGATAAAGCAACATCCGGTGATGAAGCGGTAGAGAAAATAATTGGTTTAGAGCCAGACATAGTTTTTATAGATATTCAAATGCCAATATACAATGGGTTAGAAGTAATAGAAAAAACATCTCACCTATCTAAAAAAATAAATTTTGTAGTAATAACTGCTTTTGATTATTTTGAATATGCTCAAAAAGCTTTGAGATTAAATGTAAAAGATATACTCCTTAAACCATTAGATATGAAAGAATTTACTAAGTCTGTAGAAAAGATTATCGGATATCAATATACTAATAATGATTTATTAAATGAAATACTGGAATATATAAATCTAAATTATAGTGATGACTTAAAGTTAAATGATTGTGCTAGATTATTTTTGACCAATCCATCTAATATATCTAGGATTTTTAAAAGTAATTTGAATACGACTTTTATATCATATCTAAATCATATAAGAATAGAAAAATCTATTGATTTACTTGAAAATACTACAAAAAGTATAAATGAGATTGCAGAAATAGTTGGATATAATAGCCTGAATAACTTCTATAAAAACTTTAAGATAGAAAAAGGAGTGACTCCAAAAGTTTATAAATTGAATACTAAAAATCGAAAATGATAAATAAAAAGTCAATATAGATAATTGTTTGAATATGTCTGAGTAAGTATACTTTAATTATAATAAAAATTAAAGCGCTTTAAATATATTTAATAATATTAAACCTTATAAAAGCTGTACCTATTTATATAAAAAAATATATATAAATAAAAATAAAAAGATATAAAAATAAAAAAGTAGGTCAAATACTATTCTAAAAAGACGGAATTTTCATTTAATTTACTTTGAATTTATACTTGTTAAAGAAGGTAACTTTATAATGGAGGTAATTTAATATGTCAGATAAAGTCAATGTGAAAAATATTATCTGTATTGCGGGTGCTTATTTAGCGACAGCAATTGGTTCTGGATTTGCTACTGGTCAAGAAATACTCCAATTTTTTGCCTCACAAGGGTATATGGGGCTGATTGGGGCGTTAATATCAATGGTGTTATTTTCATTTCTTGGTGCTGAAGTTATAACTAGAGGGAGAGAATTAAAACTTAAAGAACCAACAAGAATTTATACTTTCTATTGTGGAAAGATTTTAGGAAAATTTTACGAATGGTTTAGTCCAATATTTTTATTTGGAATTCTTATAGTAATGATTTCAGGTGCAGGTTCAACTTTAACTGAATATTATGGTATAAATCCTTATTTGGGAAGAGTGTTGATGGCTGTTGCTACCTTGATTACAGTGTCTATGGGTCTAGAAAAATTAGTAAGTATACTTGGTCGTATTGGACCAGTGATAGCAGTATTTACAATTGCTGTTGGATTAATAAGCTTATTTAAGCATTTTGATGGTTTATCTATGGTTGGAGAAGCTATGAAAAATATTGAAGTTACAAAAGCATCAGAAAGTCCAATCATTTCAGGTGTAATATATAATACATTAAATATTATTGTAATGATTGTTTTTTTAACAGGAATGGGAGCTTCCATTGAAAGTAAAAAGGATGCTTTCTGGGGAGGTTTATTAGGTGGAGTTGTATTTATGACTGCTGGCATAGTTATGTATTTGGCTATGATTTCAGATATAGGAAACTTGTACATGAAAGAAATACCATCACTTTATTTAGCAGATAATATAGCTCCTATTATAGGTGTATGTTTCTCAGTTGCACTTATATTAGGTATTTATACAACAGCTGTTCCACTTTTATGGTCTGTGACTAATAGAATAGTTGAAGATGAACACCCTAAATTTAAACTTGTAACAACAGTAATAGCTATTTTGGCTTGTATAGGTGGATTTTTACCATTTGGTAAACTAGTAAATATTTTATATCCATATACAGGTTATATGGGACTTTTAATTTTAGTTTGTATGGTATATAAAGCAATTACATGTAGAGAGAAATCAACACAAAGTCAGGAATAGAGCCACTTATTAATAGTTTCTAGTTAAAGAAATTTTTTATATAATTCGAATTTAAAAAGTCAAAATAGTTAAATAAATTGCAAAATATGATAATATATTTAATTAAAATAATATAGTAAAATATAAATATAAACAAAATTAAATTTATAAAAAATATCTTTATAAATATTAGTAACTTATATAATTTGTAGTTAAATTAGCAAAAAATCAAAAAATAAAATTTTGGAGAGGTGTTAGTATGCATGAACTTATTTTAATCTCAGAAAAGTATAAAGAAGATATTTTAGATTTTTTTACAGATATTCATATGCACCCCGAATTAAGTTTTAAAGAATTTAGGACTACAAAAGCTATAAAAAATTTATTAGTAAGTTTAGGTATAGAGATATTAGACCTGGGAATGGAGACGGGAGTAGTAGGATTATTAAAAGGAAAGTACGATGGTCCTACAGTAGCATTAAGAGGAGATATTGATGCTTTACCAATATATGAAGAGGTTGATATTGAATACAAATCAAAATATGATGGTATAATGCATGCATGTGGACATGATATACATACATCTTGCCTTGTAGGATGTGCATATGTATTGTCTCACATTAAAGATAGTCTCCATGGAAATGTAAAGTTTATATTTCAACCAGCAGAGGAAGTCAATAAAGGTGCTAAGATGCTAGTGGAACGAGGAGTAATGGAAAACCCAAAAGTTGATGCTATATTTGGACTCCATAATCATCCAGATATACCTTGTGGAAAAGTAGGGGTTAAGTTAGGTGGATTAATGGCAGCAGTGGATACTATTAAGATAGAAGTAAATGGTTTTGGAGGTCATGGAGGTATACCAAACAGAACAATAGACCCTATAGTAGCATCAAGTGCAATTATAATGGGTATTCAAACCATAGTAAGCAGAAACATAAGTCCATTAGAACCAGCTGTTATATCAATAGGTACTATAAATGGAGGCACTGCAAATAATGTAATTTCAGAAAAGGTAGATATGACAGGTACATGTAGAAGCTTTAGTAATGAAGTACGAAAGAAAATATCAGAAAATTTAGAAAATATAGTTTGTGAGATAGCTCGTGGATATCAAGCAACTGCAAAGCTAGATTATTTATTTGATTTACCAGCCGTTATAAACAGTAAAGAGATGTACACAATAGCTTGTAAGTCTGTGTGTGATTTGTATTCAGAAGATGCTATAGTTGATCCAATACCTTCTACAGGAGGAGAAGATTTTTCTATATTTATGGAAAAAGCACCAGGATTTTTTTACTGGTTAGGAGTAGGTAACAAAGAACAAGGTTGTATGTATCAGTGGCATAATCCTAAATTTAAAGCTGATAAAAATTCTATATTAGTAGGTACAAATGTACTATGTCAGTCTGTTATAAATTATATGGATAAATTTAAAAAATAAAATTTAAGATAGAGTGTTTCTGGAGATAAAGTTTATGGGGGTGATTAGTTTGAGGAAAATTAATTCACAGGAAAAAAACAAAGATAGTGGATTATTTATGAGAGCACTAAATGTTGTAGAGAGAGCAGGAAATAAACTTCCAGACCCAGTAACCATATTTTTATTACTATGTATAATTGTTTTAATATTGTCAGCAGTTATATCTAATTTAGGAGTAGAAGAAATACATCCTTCTACAAAAGAAGTTGTAAAGGTAGTAAATCTATTAGAGAAAGAGCAGATTCAATCCTATTTAGGTAGTATAGTTACAAACTTCCAGTCATTTGCTCCATTAGGATTAGTATTGGTTACAATGCTTGGAGCAGGTGTTGCTGAGAAATCTGGATTTATGGAAGTGTTAATGAAAAAGGGGATAAGTAAAGTTCCGCAAAAACTTGTAACTGTGGCAATTGTATTTGCAGGTATGTTATCACATACAGCAGCAGATGTAGGATTTATAATATTACCACCACTTGCAGCACTTGTGTTTTTAGGAATTGGAAGACATCCTCTTGTAGGTATGTTTGCAGCTTTTGCAGGTGTTGCAGGGGGATTTGCAGCAAATGTTATGCTTAGTACTACAGACGTATTGCTAGCTGGGTTTACAATACCAGCAGCTCAAATGATGGACCCATCTTACCAAGGTAATCCAGCAATGAACCTTTATTTTGCTTTTATATCAGCGATAGTTTTAACTTTTGCAGGAGCATTTGTAACTGAAAAATTTATAGCTCCTCGTTTTTCAAAATATAATGATTCAACAAATGATAAGGATATACAGGAATTGAGTGAACTTGAAAATAAGGGTATAAAGTACGCTTTATTATCATTGTTAGTTGTAGTAGTAGTGATAGTTGCCTTATGTATAGGTGACAATGCATTTATGAAAGACCCAGAGACTGGTTCCATACTATCTAGTAATGCACCTTTAATGAAAGGTATAGTTCCTATAATCACTATTATATTTTTAACTCCAGGATTAGTGTATGGAAAAGTAAGTAAGAAGATAAAAAGTGACAAAGATTTAGTATCTATGATGGGTAGTAGTATGAGTGATATGGGTGGATATATAGTCCTAGCATTTATAGCATCCCAGTTTATTAATTTATTTAATCTTAGTAACTTAGGAACAATTTTATCAATAACAGGAGCAAAATTACTGGCAGAGTCGGGGATACCTAGCTATGGATTGATAATAGGATTTATATTGCTATCTGGATTTATCAATTTATTTGTAGGAAGTGCTTCTGCAAAATGGGCAATTTTAGCACCTATATTTGTTCCAATGTTTATGCTACTGGATTTCAATCCAGCATTAACTCAAATAGCTTATCGTATTGGAGATGCTTCAACAAATCCAATAAGTCCACTTTTCCCATATTTCCCAGTAATATTAGCTTTTGCTAGAAAGTATGATAAGGATATAGGTATAGGTACTGTCATATCGAATATGATTCCATACTCAGTAGTATTTACATTAATAGAAATAATAATATTATTACTATTTATGGGTATTGGCATACCATTAGGACCTGGTGGAGGAATATCTTACGTTTTATAGACCGTTATAATAAATTTATCAATGAAGATTAAACTAATAAAATATATTCTTTAATTAAGAGGAGGATTATTATGTTAAAAACAACAAAAATTTCAGACCCAGAGTTATACAAGATTGTAGCTGATGAGTTGGTTAGACAAGAGCATAATATTGAAATGATAGCTTCTGAAAGTACAGCACCAACAGAAGTACTTGAATTAAGTGGATGTGTATTTACAAATAAAACCGAAGAAGGCTATCCAGGGGCTCGTTTTCAAGCAGGTTCTGAAGAAGCAGATAAACTTGAAACTCTAGCAATTAAACGTGCAAAAGAAGTATTTGGAGCAGAACATGTAAATGTACAGCCATATTCAGGTTCTACAGCTAACTATTGTGTGTATTCATCAATATTAAAACCAAATGATACTGTTTTAAGTATGCGTCTTGACCAAGGTGGACATTTAACACATGGTAGTACAGTTAATTTTTTACATGATATTTATAAATATGAATTTTATGGAGTAGATCCAAACACTGGACGTATAGATTATGATGCTCTTGAAGCAAAGGCAAAAGAATGTAGACCAAAACTTATAATTGCAGGAGCAAGTTCATATCCAAGACTAATAGACTATGAAAGAATATCAAAAGTTGCAAAAGAAGTAGGAGCTTACTTTATGGTAGATATGGCCCATGTTGCAGGATTAGTTGCAGCAAAAGTAATACCTAGTCCTGTACCTTATGCAGATTTTGTTTCTTCATCTACAACAAAAACTTTCTGTGGTCCAAGAAGTGGTATTGTACTTTGTAAAGCAGAACATGCAAAGAAACTTGATAAAGGTGTTTTCCCAGGAACATTAGGTTCTATACATCTTAATACAGTTGCAGCAAAAGCCTTTTCACTATTATATTTGAGTACAGATAAATTTAAAAAGATAATGGAGCAAGTTGTAGTAAATGCTCAAACTCTAGCATCTGAACTTATTTCACATGGATTCAGTATTGTAAGTGGAGGAACTGATAACCATATAGTAATGGCTGATTTAAGAAGTAAGAATCTTACAGGGAAACAATTTGAAAAAGCTCTTGAATATGTGGGGATAACAGTTAATAAAAATGTTATTCCTGATGACCCACAGTCACCATTTGTAACTAGTGGTGTTCGTATAGGTCTTACATCAATATCTCAAAGAGGTCTTAAAGAAAAAGAAGTTGTACAGATAGCAGGAATAATGAATAAGGTAGCAGAAAATATTGATAATAAAGAAGTATTAGATGAATGTAAAGTAGAAGCTCAAGAACTTATATCTAAGTTCCCATTATATCCAGAAGGGTATTTTGAAGATTAAGTATATTGATTTTTATATATAGCCTACAACTTATAAAGCCTATAACATAAAACCTAATAATATATAACCGCTATAAGGTGTTGATTAATCAACGCCTTATTTTTTTTGAAAAGTAATATACAAGCTATCATAAGCATATAATTCTTTATAGATAATTAACAAGGGGGATAAAGTTATGAGGTATTATAATAAACCTACCAAAGAAGTATTAAAATACTTAAAAACAAATCCAGAATTTGGACTTGATGATAATGAGGTAGAAGAAAGGAAGCTTAGATATGGATTAAATGAATTTACTATAAAAGAAGGACGAACATTTTGGGACGAGTTGGGAGAAAGTCTGACAGAACCTATGATATTAATTCTTATCGGAGCAGCAGTAATAAGTTCTTTTGTAGGGGAATTACATGATGCATTAGGGATTTTAGGAGCTATTTTCATTGGAATTTCTATAGGTATAATAACTGAAGGAAAATCTAAAAAAGCAGCTAATGCCCTATCAAAATTAACAGAAAATATAGAAGTAAAAGTACTTAGAAATGGAAAGATAATTAAAATATCAAAAAATGATTTAGTGCCAGGAGATATTGTATATATAGAAACGGGAGATATGATACCAGCAGATGGAAGGCTTATACAGTCTATAAATTTGAAACTTAGAGAAGATATGTTAACAGGGGAGTCAGATGATGTAGCTAAGAATGCTGATGCTGTATTGGATATGGAAGTTGTCTATTCTAAGACAGAAATAATTGAACAGGATACAATACCTGCAAAGCAAGTTAATATGGTATTTGGAGGAACTCTTGTAGCATATGGTAGAGGTATAATGGTTGTTACTCATACTGGTGATAAGACAGAGATGGGTAAAATAGCACAGAATTTATCAAATGAAGACCAGCAAACTCCTCTTCAAATTAAATTGGGGAAATTAGGTGCTAAAATAGCAGGAATATCAGGGGTGATAGCTACTTTATTGTGTATGTTCATGATTATACAAATGCAGAAAAAAGGTATGTTAATCTTAGATACAAGCAGTATATTATCTTTTTTACAATCATTAGAGCCTGCTAAAAATGCGTATATGGTTTGTATTGCTTTAATAGTGGCAACTGTTCCAGAAGGTTTGCCAACTATGATAAATATTACTTTAGCTATAACAATGCAGAAGATGGCAAAGATAAATGCCCTAGTAACAAAGAAAGAAGCTTGTGAAACTATAGGTTCGGTTTCTGTAATATGTTCTGACAAAACAGGAACTTTAACACAAAATAAAATGATGGTAGAAGTAGCATATGTTGATGGTAAGTATATAAGTGGTGGAGAGTATCAAAGTAATAGCTATTTTGAACAAAACTGTATAGTAAATTCAACTGCAGACATAGAAAAGGAAGAAAATTCATTTAAATATATAGGAAGTGCAACAGAGTGTGCATTACTTTTATATCACAATGATAAGAACTATAATGAAATGAGAAAACAGACTTATTTGATATCACAAATACCATTTAGTTCAGAAGAAAAGAAAATGTCAACATTAATTCGCCAAGATGATTCAGATATATTACTCTCAAAAGGTGCACCAGAAGTATTATTAAAAAAATGTTCTTATGTACAACAAGGAAAAAATATTGTTCCAATAACTCCAAAAATAGAAAAAAGTATTTTGGATGAGATTAAAAAATTACAAATTAAATCTATGAGAACATTAGGCTTTGCTTATAAAAAGATGAGTAAGTCTAGAACAGAAGTTGCAATAACTTCAGAAGGTGAATTGAATTTAATAGGGAATCCAAGAGGTTACATGAAGGAAGATAATTTAGTTTTTAGTGGATTTGTGGGAATAGTAGACCCATTAAGAGAAGGGGTTAAAGAGTCTATTGATAAAGCATTTAATGCAGGTGTAGATGTAAAAATGCTTACAGGAGATAATATTAATACAGCAACAGCTATTGGGAATGAATTAGGACTATTGAATGATGGGAAAAAGGCAGTTGAAGCAACTTATATAGATGTACTGACAGATGAAGAATTGAGAGAAGAAATCAAAGGAATATCTATTGTTGCAAGAAGTAAACCAGATACAAAGATGAGAATAGTCTCTGCACTTCAAAAAAGTGGTGAAGTTGTAGCTGTAACAGGTGATGGTATAAATGATGCTCCAGCTCTTAGTCAAGCAGATGTTGGAATTGCAATGGGTATTTCAGGCACAGAAGTATCTAAAAATGCAGCAGATATAATATTGACTGATGATAGCTTCAGTACAATCGTAGAGGGAATAAAATGGGGAAGAGGCATATATGAGAATTTTCAAAGATTTATACAGTTTCAGCTTACTGTAAATATAGTAGCATTTATAATTGCCATAATATCTCAACTTACTGGTAAGGATATGCCATTTACTACAATCCAATTATTGTGGGTAAACATAATAATGGATGGTCCTCCAGCTCTAGCATTGGGATTAGAACCTGTTAGAGATTATGTATTGAAAAGAAAACCAATAAATAGACATTCTGGAATAATAGCTAGGTCTATGTTTGTAAATATTATTATAAATGCTATTCTTATAATTACAATTGTATTTATGCAATCAGCTTTTAATATATTGGGAGCTACACCAGAAGAGCAAGGTACTGTTATATTTTCTTTATTTGCATTCAGTGCCCTTTTTAATGCATTAAATTGCAGGGAATTTGGTTTGAATAGTACAATACCAAATTTCTTTAAAAATAAGTTGGCATTACAAATAATAATTGTTACAGGTGTAATTCAAATAATATTTACACAAGTATTCCAGAGTTTCTTCAATTCTGTTTCTTTAAACTTTGATATGTGGATAAAAATAATATTATTTGCATCTACTATTCTATTGTCAAATGAGTTTGTAAAACTAATTCTTAGAACGATAAAAAATAGTAGAAATATAAATTTTAGTGGTAAAAATTAATTTTTATGAAACCGCAAAGTAGCATATATATTGTGACTTTGCGGTTTGTGTTTTATACAAGTTTTTTGGTCTTTATTTTAAGACTATATATTTTATTTCTTTAGTGTTGTATTATAATATTACAATTCAATTATAGATGGTGTATGGTTTACAAAAGGTAAGAAATCGTGAATGATTTGATTTGTTTTAATTTTCATGTAACTAGTAGTAGTACCATCACTACATCCATACCATTCTTCATTGACTACATCTTTGTCAATAACAATTTGTACAGTATTATCTCTGTCAAGTATAGAACTGAAAATAGTCGCTGCACCAATTTTTGTTCCTAACATTTTTTCCATAAATTCAGCAGGAGCAAAAGAAACTCTAGATACTCCTAAGGCATTGCTAAAATTAGCTGATTTGAAAGGTTTATCACCTGGCATAATAAATAGATAAAAAGTTGTTTTTTGTCTATTACAAAGAAATAGAGTTTTTACCATTTTCATATCTAATTTTTTATCAATCTGAACACAATCTTCCATTGTAATTGCTTCATCTGTATCAACACGCTCAAACTTAATATTCAAATTTTGCAATATTTTGTATGCTTCTTTTTGTAATGGAGTATCAAATTTAATAGGAGGTGTTGTGTAAATATCACTTATAAAGAACATAATTTATTTCATTCCTTTCTGTTTAAAATCCTATGGGCATAGTGTATCATAAGGTTATAAATTATAAAAGTGAATGTTTATCATAGAAAAGATGACAAAATCAGATGGATATGAGGTGTATTTAGTATGGATATGAATATTCAAAAATATATGGCATTTGTTAAGGTTGTTGAATATGGAAGTTTTACAAAGGCAGCAGATATGTTGAAGTATTCACAGTCTGGTATTAGTCGTATGATTAATGATTTAGAAAAGGAATGGGGAGTATCACTTCTAGAGTGTGGACGTACTGGAGTAAGATTAACTTCTGATGGAATGAAGTTATTGCCATTTGCAAAGAGTGTATGTAATGAGTATTATAAGTTACAAATGCAAGTAGAAGAGTTGAATGGACTGAAATCAGGGATTATACGAATAGGAACATTTTCGAGTGTGGCAACTCACTGGCTTCCAAATATCATTAGAGAGTTTCAAAAAGACTATCCTAATATTGATTATGAATTACTATTAGGTGACTATACAGAAATAGAAAATTGGATTCTAGATGGTAGAGTTGATTGTGGTTTTTTAAGACTTCCCACACTTCCAGAGTTTGAAACAATTTTTTTAGAACAGGATAAATTACTTGTGGTTTTACCTGAAAATCATCCTCTTATAGACTGTGAATACTTTCCAATTAATTCACTTTGTGATTATCCTTTTATGCTTCTAGAAAAAGGTGCAAAAACAGAGATTTCTGCGATATTTGAACGCCACAATATTTCTCCTAAAGTTCATTTCACAACATGGGATGACTATGCAATTATGTCTATGGTGGAAAGTGGTTTGGGTATTAGTATACTGCCACAGCTTATTTTAAAACGTATTCCCTATCGTATTGTGGCAAAAGAGTTGGAAGTACCAGCTTATAGAAATATTGGAATAGTATTAAGGGATAAAAAGAACACGTCACTTGCAGTAAAGCGATTTATAAATTATATAAAGTATAAATAAATATAATGTAAATTTAGAATTTATCCAAATAAAATATAAAAATAATCAATAGAAAAAATTTATATAAACAAGAGTTTTGTAATAGAAAAATCTTATCATTTTAAATTAAAATATATGATGAACAAAAATCATATTCTAAGTAATACTTGGCAAGATGATACTATTAAAATTAATAGTATTTTATTGAAGTAGAGTGTTTTTAAAGAAAAACTAGCCCTGGATAGTTAAAAGAAATGCTATCCAAGACTAAGTTAATTATATATTATCTATTTTTGTATTTTAACCTAGGTATTAGTATTGATTCAATCAAATGTCTCAACAGAAGCGAAGTATATTGGTATTTATAATGAATTCTTCCAAAAACAATTAGTAATTTTTTATTTAATGAAAATAAAAAATTATTTTACATATTTCTTTATAAGTCTATATGCTTTTGGTTGAGAAATATTTAGATAGCTAGCTAGTTTATAAGAACTTTTAGTTTTACTATGTACCTTTCTTATAATTTCTCCCTCATACTCAGATAATAATTCGTCTAAACTTTTATTACTAAATGATTCAGATATATCGCTATCAAAATCTGAGCCTATATATGCAAGTGATAAAGGTAGAGAATCTATGTTTTCGCTATTAGATGTTATGAGCAAGTTCTGTATCAAGTTTTCTAACTCTCTAATATTGCCTGGGAATCTATAAAGGGAAAGTTTATCTACTAGTGATTTAGACATAGTCTTATTCATATTTAGTTTATGATTGTACCTTTTAAGTAGATTCTCTATAAGTAGTGGTAAATCCTCAATACGTTCTCTAAGTGCTGGGATTTTAATATTTACAACATTTAACCTATAATATAAATCTTCTCTAAAACGTTTTTCTTTTACAAGACCAAATAAATCCACATTAGTTGCTGAAATGATTCTAATATCAACCTTTTTTTCTTTTACACCACCGACTTGTATAAACGTTTTATCTTGAGCTAATTGGAGGAATTTAGCTTGAAGACTAGGAGGAATATCGCCAATTTCATCTAAAAATAAAGTACCACCATCTGCCAATTCCACAAGTCCAATTTTACCTTTACTATTAGCCCCTGTAAAAGCACCTTTTGTATAACCAAAAAGCTCTGATTCCAATAGTGAAGGGGATATGGTAGTACAATTTATAGTTATAAAAGGACCATCTTTCCTATCACTTTTAGAGTGAATATATCTAGCCAAAGAAGTTTTTCCAGTCCCAGATTCGCCTAAAATCAATATATTCACGTTTGAATTTGATATCTGGTCAACTGTTTTAAAAATAGATTTCATAGATTCACTTTTAAAAACAATATCATCAAATATATATATTGCACTTCTATGGTACATTTCAACTTCATTTTTATACATTTCTATAGTTTTTTTTGAAGATTCTAATTTGTCTTTTATATTGTTTAATTCTGTTATATCCCTACAATTTTCTATTATGTATTCGATATCTCCATTTTCATCAAATAAAGGAGTTGCAGTAATTATCAATTTTATGCCAGTTTTAGATTGTTGTTCTAATGATACTGCCTTTTTTGTTCTTATTACTTCTGTTACTGGAGTCTGAAATAAGCAACCCTTTTCTTGTATGTACATAACACTTTTACCTAAAACTTCATCTCTTGTCAACCCATAGTTGTTTTCGAATGATTTATTACAATATAATGTTATTCCATTCTTATCACAAACTGATATCTCATCATGTGAAAATTCTAAAATCTTTTCGAAAAAGTCTTTTGGATATTTCATTTTGACCTCCTAAAAATAATTAAAAATTTATATAAAAGTATAATTCAAATTAAAACTGAATTAAAATTTATGGAAAATAAATAATTTGATTCAAAAATGAATTATATGAGCTACAATCTAATTCAAAAATGAATTGTATGAATTATGATACAATTCGATTATGAATTAATTATATTGTTTTTTAGAAGAATAAGCAAATTTTATTTATTAGTTAAGCTTATTTTATATTCATAATCTCACTTTAAGATGGAAAAATAATAATTATAGAATTTTTAATGTTGGCATTATAATTGCTTATATTAATAGTAAGATAAGTAGAGATAATTTAAGGGGGAATTTTCGTGAAAAAAGGATATATTTTAATTGGTTGTGCTGGAGCATTATTTGCAACAACAGGATTATTTTCAAGTAATCTAATAGCAAGAGGGTTTACAGTAGAACAAGTTACTTTCACAAGAGCTTTTATAGGGTTTCTGGTAATAGCTATATACAGTGTATTAAAAAAACTAAAAGTTTTTAAAACAAGTAAAAAGGTGATAGGGCTTTCAATATTAAGTGGAATAATATGTCAGACAATTTTTAATATTTGTTACTTTAACTCTATAAATAGTGTAGGAATATCTATAGCTGCAGTACTGCTTTATACTTCACCTCTATTTGTAGCATTATTTTCAAATATTATATATAAAGAAAATATCAATAAGATGAAAAGATTATCAATACTATTGTGTTTTATAGGTGCTATAGTTGCAGTTTTAGGTGGAAAATTTGAATTTGCAGGAGTAAATGTATTTGGATTGTTATTAGGCTTGTTGGCATCATTAACATATTCATGTATGCCGATAATAAATAAAGGTGCACTAAAAGAATGTTCTGGTCTTACAATAATAATTTATGGGTTCTTATTTGGTTCAATATTTATAGCACCAATAGCAAAACCATGGTTAATAATATCTCATGTAACTGATATTAGTACTTTAATATTAATTATAGGAATAGGAGTTTTTCCAGCAGCACTTGCATATATATGTTATGTTGGTGGAATAGAACTGGGTATAGAACTTTCAGTTGCGGGAGTTGTGAGTTCTATAGAGTTAGTAATATCTGTTTTAATAGGATGGTTTATATTAGGAGAAGCATTCTCTTTTGTAAAATTAATAGGGGTATTAATAATGATTGTATCTGCCTTAGTAGCTACTAAAGCATCAGCTAAAGTACCTACTGATAAAAGTAAGAAAATTTATAGAAGTGAATGTTTAACAATGAGTAAGTAAAAGATGAATTTTTAATAAGATTTTACTAGGATAGAGTAAATTTTAGGAATTTTATATTTAAATTGTGTTATCATAAATAGTGATATAATAATTTAAAATTGTGCATAAAATATGAAACGAGGAGGTAGTTTCGTGTTTTCAAAATTCCTAGTTAAAACATTTGTTAAAGATAGTGAAAATGTCCAAAGTGCAAGTGTTAGAAACAAGTATGGTTATGTAGCAGGTATAGTAGGTATAATATCTAATTTAGGCTTATTTATATTAAAATTTTTTATAGGCATATTAACATCTAGTATAGCTATAATGGCAGATGCATTTAATAATCTTTCTGATATGGCATCTTCAGCAATAACTATGATAGGATTTAAGTTAGCAAGTAAACCAGCTGACAAAGAGCATCCTTTTGGACATGGTAGAATAGAATATTTATCAGCATTAATAGTAGCATTTATGGTGATGCTGGTTGGACTTCAGTTTGTAAAGTCATCTATAGAAAGAATAACAAATCCAATTCCTATAAAATTTGAAGTAGTGCCACTTATACTTTTGATTTCATCTATAATGGTTAAAATATGGTTAAGTCGTTTTAATAAATTTATGGGGAATAAAATTAATTCCTCAGCATTAAAGGCAGTATCATTAGATGCTTTAGGAGATGTGTTTACATCAAGTTGTGTAGTTATATCATTTGTTTTAGCAAGATTTACTAGTTTACCTATAGATGGATACGTAGGTATTGTAGTATCACTACTAATACTTTATGCTGGTTTTTCTCTTGTAAAAGATACTATAAATCCTCTTTTAGGAGAAGCGCCAGATGAAGAAATGGTAAAATCTATTATAGAACTATTGTTATCTTATAAATATATAATGGGTACACATGATTTAATCATTCATAACTATGGGGTTGGGAGATGTATCGCATCTATACATGCAGAAATTCCATCTAATATAGATATAATGGAAATCCATGAGATTATAGATACTGCAGAGAGAGAAATATCTGAAAAATTAGACATATATTTAGTAATCCATATGGACCCAATATGTCTTGAAGATGAAGAAGTTATGTCAGCAAAAAAAGAACTTGAAGAAATACTTAAGAAAAATAGTCTCGTAAAATCTATGCATGACTTTAGAATAGTTGGAAAGGGAAGTAAGAAGAATTTAGTATTTGATATAGTAGTAAATCCTTCTGAATTTTCAAAAGGTATGTCAGAAGAAGATTTAAAAGAAGATATAACAAAGTTAGTTAAGGAGATAAATCCTGAATATAATTGTGTCATTGTTGTAGATAAGGATTTTATTTAATGATTCATTAAGAGTAAAATAAGGGAAAAAATGTAAAAAACATAGACAATAATATAGAGTCATAATATAATAGAAGTATATAATTGTATTTAATATGAATATAACAATTTTAATTGTTTTTTATGAAATATTATAGAGATGTTGAAGTATATTCTATTATTGGGCACCTTATGGATATACTGAGTCAGTGGTGCAACCGGCTATGAATATAAATTTATTTATTTTCATAGCTTTTTTTGTATAATTTTTTAGTAAAAATTAATTTATATGTGGCATTGTATGGAAGATTATAAATTATAGATAGTCTAGAGGGGAGAAATCTATATGGAGAAAGGAAATAAAAAGGCATTATTAATCAGTTTAATCATGATTTTAAGTATGGTAGTATCTACAATATATCCAACTGTATCTTATGCTTCGGAATTAGGAGATAACAGTCAGATTCAAAATAGTTCAATTAGTTCATCAACTGGGGATGAAAAGCAAATAGACAATAAAAAACCAGAACAAGCCCCAGGAGAAGAGAAGCCGCTAGATAATAAAAATCCAGAGCAGACTCCAGAAGAAGAGAAGCCACTAGATAATAAAAATCCAGAGCAAACTCCAGAAGGAGAGAAGCCGCTAGATAATAAAAATTCGGAACAGACTCCAGAAGAAGAGAAGCCACTAGATAATAAAAATCCAGAGCAGACTCCAGAAGGAGAGAAACCACTAGATAATAAAAACCCAGAGCAAACTCCAGAAGAAGAGAAGCTACTAGACAATAAAAACCCAGAGCAGACTCCAAAGGAAGAGAAACTATTAGAAGATGAAAACTTATTGAAAGTCCTAGAAGAAGAGCTTAATGAAGATAATGAGGACTATGGATTTATTATAAAAATTAATAACAGTACAATAGAAACAGAATCAATGAAAAAAATATCATTTAATTTAACTTATACTCCAACATCAAAAGGGATACAAGCAGGTGATTCAATAACTTTTAATGTGCCAGATGTATTCAATAAAGTTAATTTAGATTATACAAGTGAGTGCTTTGATAAAACAGAAAGTAATGGAGAGTATACACTTACATTTAGAGAATTGCCCAATGGTCAAAGTGTAATGCAAGGGAAAATAGGTTTGGAAGCGTATGTTAAAAAAGTTGATGAAGATACAAATGCAAGAATTCACATTGAAACTACTGGAAAAATAGAAAGTGGAAGTGGAGATGTAGATGTAGAAATAAAGCCTGGAGATAAAGAAGATGTTGAAGAGGCTAAAGGAACACTTAAGAAGCTTGTTGAAGGAAGAAAATCAACTACTGTATTCATGCCAGTTAAAAATAAAGATATAAATTACAGCATACAAGTAAATGAAAAACAGGAAGAATTAAAAGATATTACTTTGTATGACGAGCTTCCTGAAGGACTGACATTGGTAAATGGTTCTGTAATTGTAGTAACAAGTGATGGGAAAGAAATAAGTGATTTTAACATTACACAGAATGCAAACTCTATTTCAGTTAATTTTGGTAATATAGATAAATTGTATACTGTTAAGTATAAAGCTAGAATTAGTGATGAAAATGCAAAACATGGTAATAAATATAAAAACGTAGCTAGGATAGAATCTGATGGTAAGAAGATACAAGAGGATGATGCTACTGTAAGTGTGTTTGATAGAGGGGATAATTATCTTCTCACTAAAGGACATTCAGGAGCAACAAATATTACTCAAGTTGGTCAAGTAATAAACTATCAGATTTCAGTAAATGATGATAAATCATCAATCAGTAATGTTGTTATAACGGATAATATACCAGAAGGTATGAGATTGACTATTTCAGGAGAATCTGGACATGATTTTAGAGTTGTAGAAGTTCCAATGAATGGGAGCTGGACTCCTTGGAGTAAAGAAAAAATTGCCAACAATATTTCATATAAAGTAGAAGAAAAAAGAAATGAAAGTGGGCAAGTAGATAAAGTTATAACTGGATTTACAATTAATCTTAGTAAAGAAGAAGTAGAATCAAAGTTTTTTATAGCTTATACATTAAAGGTTATTAGTATTGAAGATAGCTATGTAAATAGAGCTGTTCTTGATGCAAATAATAGCCAAATTGATAAAAATGATGAGATAAGCTTTAAGAAGAATTCTGGGTTAATAAGCGCAAAAAAAGAAGTTGATAAAAAAGTTTTAAATAGTAGTGATAATCAGATTGTTAAATACAAAATTAATATGTCAACTTATGGCGTTTATGATGCAGGACAAGTAAGTCTTTTAGATGAAGTAAACCCAGCTCTAAAAATATCTAATATAAAATATTCAGATAATCTTGAACTTAAAAAAGAAGCTGGAGATGGAAAAAACACAATAAGATTAGTGAATAAATATGAGTTTAAGCAGATAAAAGAAGGTGAACCTGTGCAAAGTTGGGTTACATTTGATGCAGACTTTACAAATGTAAAAGTTGGGGAAACTATACAAAATGTAGCTCAGATTAATGGCTCAAGTCCTCCTGGAGTAGAAACTACTAAACAAGGTTATGCTTTTAAAGCTAAAAAAATAGATGCTTTAAAGAAAAATGTACTTTCAGGTGCTAAGTTCAATTTAGAAGATGTATCTGGAAATATAGTAGTTAAGGACTTAGTTAGTGATGAAGATGGTGTAATTCAATCTAGTGTAAAAAAACCAGGAATATATTATTTAGTGGAGGTAATGGCTCCAAGTGGATATGAAAAACTGAAAGATAAAATTAAGGTTGAAATTGGTAATAAAGATATTGGTAAGATAGTAGATATTGGAAATATAGAAAATGTAAAACAAGAAAATCCACCAGTACCGCCAAATACAGATGAACCAGTAGTAAATCCACCAGTGCCACCAAGCATAGATAAACCAAGGAAACCATCAAGTTCATCTGATACAGATGAAACTGTAGTAATAAATCCACCAGTACCACCATTAGAAGATGTGGTAAATCCACCAATACCAGAGGTCGTGAATCCACCAATACCACCATCAGAAGATGTAATAGAAAAGCCAGTTAAACAAATTGTTCCAATACCAGAGGTAGTAAAACCATCAGTATCAGAAGAAAAGAATGATAAAGTTAAAGATGATACTGTAATAAATCCACCAGTACCACCAAAAACAGGTGATAATACTACAATTATTGGAGAAGTACTGTTAGTTCTAGGAGCTATTGTGGGGCTTATTATATTAAGACGAAATAAAAATACAAATTAGACCCTAACATTATAAAAAATATAAGTAATATTAAAAAATATCTTCTAAAACAATATTTTATGGTAAAAATATTGTTAGAAGATATTTTTTTTGGAGTATTATGTAAAAAAATAATAACTTATTAGAAAAAAAATCCAAAAGCCTATAGACAACTAAAAAGATATAGGTTATAATATAAATATAAAATTAAATGAGGCAAAACTAGGGAAACCTAGTCACGCAAAGCTATAGGGGCTAAAGTTTAGTAAACCATGCCAGCCAGTTGCCGAAAAGAGTAAAAATTTCTTTTTGTATATACAAAGATACTCTTGGGTATCTTTTTTATTTTGAAATTTATTACTCCCGGCCTAACTCAAAGGAGGGAATAATATGAAACCAAGTAAAAAATTATTAATCGCTATAATATCAATGTTCTTAATAAGTTCAGTTCCAGTAAGTGCACATGCAGACAGTACTACTATACAACAAAATAAAGAAACACTTAGTCAAATAGTGGTTCTTCCAACTGGAAATTACAATAAAAATGAAGCTAACGTTATGGTAAATAGACTAGCTAATATAGATGGAAAGTATTTAAATGCATTAAAACAAGATAACTTAAAAATAAAATTATTAAGTGGAAAGTTAACAGATGAAAAAGAATACGCTTATTTAAAAGGTGTAGTTCCTAAGGGTTGGGAAGGTACTGGAAAAACTTGGGATGATGTTCCTGGTTTAGGTGGAAGTACAGTAGCTCTTAGAATAGGATTTAGTAACAAAGGTAAAGGTCATGATGCAATAAACTTAGAATTACATGAAACAGCACATGCAATAGACCATATAGCATTAAATGATATTTCTAAATCAGCACAATTTAAACAAATATTTGCTAAAGAAGGACGTTCTTTAGGTAATGTAAATTATTTAGGTGTATATCCAGAAGAATTCTTTGCAGAAGCATTTGCATATTACTATTTAAATCAAGATACAAATAGTAAATTAAAAGCAGCTTGTCCACAAACTTATAGCTTTTTACAAAACTTAGCTAAATAGAAAATTTAATAAATTAAAAATAAATTAAGAAGCTGTCTCAAAATAGAGATAAGCTTCTTTTTCATTGTTGAAATGATGAAAATATATTTGATTTCATACAAAAAAGAGTGCCTCATGAACTAAAAAGTTCATTTTGAGACCCCCTTTTTTTATATTGCATGTAAAACTAATAAATTTAATCTTATGTATAACCAAGGTAGTGTATCAATTATGATTCCCTATATAAGGATTCAATGTGCCTATTATGCGATTGAGTAATTATTGTAGGTATAATAGAAATTATTGAGCCAACTACTATTAATAAAATTCCTATAACCATATTAATAGGAATAATTTCTTTAAGTATTAATAATGCTAGTATTGGAGATATTACTGGTTTAAAGAAGAATACTAAAGATGTAAGACTAGTAGATGTAGCTTCCATTGCCATGAAGTAAAGTGCATAACCAACACCTGTAACAAATACGAAGACATAAATCATAATGGGCATATTGTGTAAGGTATAGCCACTAAAAATAGGGATATTTGCAAATACATGAAGTTTATTTTTATTTAATATATCTGCGATAAAATTAATTTTAGTAAGCAAAACCAATATCAACATTTCTAAACTACCAAATATAAAACTAAAGCAAGTTACAACTATTCCGCCAAATTTTAAAGTTTTTCTTTTACCAAATACAGTATACATTGAAAAAATAATAGCAGAAGATAATGTTAAGAATATTCCACTAAAAGTTAATTTTGTATGCAATGGATTTATTATAACTATAATTCCAAGTACTTCTAATATAAGTGAAATTACATTGTGCCTATATATTTTTTCCTTCAAAATTAAGTAAGCTAGAAGCATTACAAAGACTGGATTACAACTAAACAAAACAGCAACTACAGATGCTTTTGTGTTTAGAACAGCCAGTTGGTACAATGACATACTTACTACTACACACATAAAACCTAGAAATGCAAAGTATTTTAAGTCTGATTTTGTAATAGAAAGACTAAGAGATCTTAATCTTTTTATAGCAAAAGGTAGTAAGACTAAACCGCCAACAAAAAATCTTGATAAAGTTATTTGTAAGGGATTAAAGTCATTAGTGACAGTTTTTAGACTAATTTCCATTGAACTAAAAAATAAGGTAGTCAGTATTATTGAACTGAACCCTACTTAGTAGACAGTTTTTAATAAGATAGTTATTTTTAAGCAGCACGCTTATATTCTATAGGTGTGCTGCTATTTAATTTAGAT
>NZ_OEZH01000058.1 GCF_900243075.1 Clostridioides difficile | reverse complement strand
AGAAAAACCCCCTTAGAGTATACGCTTTTTAGACCTATTATAATGGCCTTTTATTTAAATGTCTACTATAAGGGGATTATACTAAAATAGAGATAAGCCTCTTTTCATTGTTCAAATGATGAAAATATATTTGATTTCATACAAAAAGGGTGTCTCATAAACTAAAAAGTTCATTTTGAGACACCCCCTTTCTCCTAATTATTTTGATTGTACATAAAAGCACATACAAATAATATAATTAATTATACAACTTCTTCATCGTATTCTCTTGAGAATTGACTATTGTAAAGTTCCTGATAAAATCCTTTATTCTCAAGGAGTTCTTGATGGTTTCCTTGTTCAATAATAGTACCTTCTTTCATTACCAATATTAAATCAGCATCTCGAATAGTTGATAATCTATGTGCAATAACAAAGCTGGTTCTTCCCTTCATCAAGTTATTCATTGCCTTTTGAATTTCTACTTCTGTTCTAGTATCTACACTAGATGTTGCTTCATCGAGAATTAATACTGATGGGTCTGAAAGTATTGCCCTGGCAATTGTTAGAAGTTGCTTTTGACCTTGAGATAAATTAGAAGCATCCTCAGTCAATACAGTGTCATATCCTTGAGGCAAAGTCCTTATAAAATGGTCTACTCTTGCTGATTTTGCCGCTCTTACAATCTCATCCATTGTAGCATCTGACTTACTATATGCAATATTTTCTTTTATACTTCCATTAAATAGCCATGTATCTTGAAGCACCATTCCAAACATAGTTCTAAGTTCTCCACGCTTTAAGTCTTTTATATTAACATCATCAATAGTAATTTTTCCACCTTGTATCTCATAAAACCTCATAAGTAAATTTACAAGAGTTGTCTTTCCAGCTCCTGTAGGTCCAACAATTGCAATCTTATCTCCTGCATTCAAATTAATATTAATATCTTTCATAAGAATAGAATCATCACTATATCCAAACTTAACATGCTCAAATTGTACTTTACCTCTAGGCATATTGATAATCTTTGAATGTTCTTCATCTTTTATTTCTTCTACTTCGTCCATAACTGCAAAAACTCTCTCTGCAGATGCAATTGCTGCTTGTAGCATATTTACAATATAAGATATCTCTGTAGTAGGCTCTGATGCTTGATTTACATATTGAATAAACGCCTGTATACTACCAAGAGTCATTGTTCCAGTTGATGCAAATACACCACCTACAACTGCTATAATAACATACCCAATTTGATTTATAAATCTAATAATTGGAGATATTGCATATGATGAGAATTGTGCTTTTCTACTAGCATTATAAAGATTTTGATTTAATGTTTTGAAATTTTTTATAGTGTCTTTTTCTTTACTAAATGCCTTAACTACTATTTGACCAGTAAATATCTCTTCTATATTGCTATTTAATTCTCCTAATGCCTTTTGATTTTCTGAAAATCTTTCTTGTGATTTTCTTGCAATTATGACAGTAATACCCAATGAAACAAGCAATGTTACAGCTGATACTATTGTAAGTGGTATACTTATACTTACCATCATTATGATAGAACCAACTACTGTAACTACTGCTGTGATAAATTGCATTAATCCTTCTTGTAAACTATCTGCTACTTTTTCCAAATCATTTGTAACTATACTAAGTGTTTCCCCCTTTTTATGGGAGTCATAGTACTTAAGAGGAAGTTTATTGAGTTTATCACTTAAATCTTTTCTCATGTTAAGGACTAAATTTTGTGCAACTCCTGACATAATGTATTGTTGTACATATATAAATACTGCACTAATTAAGTATAACCCTAGAAGTATTGATATTGTACTTCCCATAGTACTAAAATTCACACTGAATTTTGTACCTGTTTGGACTGCAGTTTTTATTCCATTAAATAGTTGGTCAATAGCTTTTCCTATAACCATAGGTGCTAAAACTGTAAGTGCTGAACTTATCAATACTGAAATAAAAATAATTAATATTTTAAACTTTTGTTTTGCCATATATTTCAATAATCTTTTAGTAGTTTTTTTTGTATCCTTAGCTTTTTCTGCTGACATACCATCTTCAAAACTAAGTACGTCTATATCTTGTTTCTCTGTTATTTTTTCACTCATATTACACCTCCAAATACACAGATTAATTCTTCATACTATGCAAGTTCTTCTTTACTAAGCTGTGAATCTGCAATTTGCTTATAAACCTCACAATTTTCAAGTAAATCTTTATGTTTTCCAATACCAACAATTTTTCCATCATTCAAAACTATAATTTGATTAGCATCCATAATTGTACTTATACGCTGTGCTATAATTATAGCTGATGAATCTTTAATTTCATTCTTCAATGCTTTTCTAAGTCTTTTATCTGTCTTAAAATCTAATGCAGAAAAACTATCATCAAAAATATATACTTCAGGCTTTCTAATTAATGCCCTTGCAATAGATATTCTCTGTTTCTGACCACCAGATAAATTATTTCCACCTTGGGCTACAAATGAATCATACTTACCTTCCATTTCAGAAATAAACTCGTCAGCTTGAGCTATACTTGCAGCATGCTTTACTTCTTCAATACTTGCATCTTCTTTTCCATACCTTATATTTTCCTCTATCGTACCACTAAATAAAAAGGCTTTTTGTGGTACAAATCCAATTTTATCTCTAAGTTCTTTTTGAGGTATGTTCTTAATATCTTGACCATTTATAGATATTTGTCCAGATTGAATTTCAAAAAAACGTGGTATTATATTTGCAATAGTAGATTTACCTGAACCAGTACTCCCTATAATTGCAGTTACTTCTCCAGATTTTGCTTCAAATGTTATATTACTTAAAACAGGTTCTTCTGATTGAGCATATGAAAATGTTACATTTTTAAACACTAAATGACCTCTCTCTGAAATAATATCTTTACAACCATTTCCATCTACAATTTCAGGTTTTATATCTAATACTTGATTTACTCTATCTGCACAAGCACCTGCTCTAGGTATATACATAAATACCATTACTCCCATGATTAAATAAAACAGTATTAAGATACAATACTCAACAAGTGCCATTATATGACCAATCTCCATATTGCCATTACTGACTCTCATCCCACCAAACCAAATAATGCTTACTATACCTAAATTCATTATTAACATTACAATAGGCATAAGTACTGCAAATATTTTATTTATTGAAATTGCTGTTTCAGAATAATCTATTGCAGTTTTATCAAATCTCTTTTTTTCAAAGTAGCTTCTATTAAAAGCTCTTATAACTCTTACTCCAGTTACTACCTCACGTAACACTCTATTCATATTATCCATCTTTACTTGCATCATTTTAAACAACTTGATAAGCTTTTTACCAACCAAAAAGGCTGATAACATGAATAAAAACATTACTACAACAATAATAATTGTCATTGCTTTATCTATAGAATATGCTAAAAATAGACCAGAAACAGTTATAATTGGTGCTGGTAATACCAACTGAATAAACATAAACACAGATTGACCTATTAAAGTAATATCACTAGTACTCCTAGTAATCATTGAGGCTGTACCTATCTTATTAAAATCATTTATTGATAAATCTTGTGATTTTATAAATACTGCTTCTCTAATATCTCTACAAAATCCAGATGAGAGATTTGCTGATACTTTACAAACCAACACAGCTGATAAGGCTGTTATACCAGCTACTATCAACATTATTAAACCTGTTTTTACAATATAATCTATATCTCCTTTTACTACACCATTATTTACTATACTTGCTGTAAGTGTTGGTATATATAAAGTTCCAAGTGTTTGCAAAAACGTAAATATCAAAACTATAACAATTAAAACTCTATATGGTCTTAAAAAACGAATTAATTTTTTCATATATTCACACTCCTTTACAAAATATTATGATAAACTATACTGTAACAGGATAGTCAAGGAGGAATTATAATTATGAGTCAAGTTTCAAAAAATTATTTCACAACTGGAGAATTCGCAAAAATTTGTGGAGTTAATAAAAAAACACTTTTCTATTATGATGATATAGGTCTTTTCTCTCCAGAATTAAAAAAAGAAAATGGATATAGATACTACTCATACCATCAACTTAGCATTTTTGGTATAATTTCTTCACTTAAGGAAGTCAAAATGCCTTTAAAAGAAATTAAAGCTTATATAGATAAACGTACTCCTAATTTACTAATTGAACTTTTAGAAAATAAAATGATTGACATTAACAACGAAATTGAAAAACTAACTAATATTCAGGCTCTAATGGAGTCTACGATTTCATTTACTAAAAATGCATGTAATATAGATGCAAATACTATTACTTTAGAAGAACATGAAGAAGAGTACTTAGTCAAAACGCCTATTACATACAAAGAGCAATTTTTAGAAGATGATGAAGAAAATTTTTTATATGAATGTATTAACTTTATGGACAACTATGAATTGAGTGATTATGGTACGATTGGCTCTATCATTAAGGGTGAAGATATAATTAATAAGGATTTTGAATCATATTCATATTTATTTACGAAAGTTAATAAAGAATACAAGAAATATCCTATATCAATCAAGCCAAAAGGGCTTTATGTAACTGCTTATCATAAAGGGAGTTATGAAACCATTTACAAAACTTATGAAAAGTTATTAAATTTTTTTAATCAGAATAATTTATGTATGGGGGATTTTATTTATGAAGAATATCTTCTATATGATATAAGTGTGAGAGATTCTAATGAATATCTAACTCAAGTATCAGCAGAAGTTAAAATGTAAAAGGAGTTTCAATAGCAAAGATTTATAAACATAAAAAAGTTGATGAACATATTATACTTCATTGTGTCATAATAGCTGACTTTTTATTATCTCTATTTCTAGTTACTTTAAAAGCATTTGGAGTAATAGATAATGAAACTGTAATCTTAGGAATAGGTATTTTAGTTTTATAAAATTAACTGTTCAAATTCACAAAATTTATTTTAAAAAAGGCGTAAGTAAACTTATGTTAATATAAATTTACTTACACCTTCATTTATATAAATCAACTTCATTGAAACAATAAAAATATACAAATTAACATCTTTTATAAATTAGATATGCTACAAGAGTACATATACACGAAAGTAATGAGGCAAATCCAGAAACTCGAGTAAGACCTGCAATACCTCCAATACCAAATCCAAATGTAAAAATAAAAATAGCCATACCACCTAAAAAAGCTATACTTGCAAAGATAGCTAATATACTTCTCTGCCAGAATGTAGTAGCACACAAAGCAATCACAAAGTATATCATAGCTTCAATGAGTAACAATGCACCAAGATAAATAGGCGATACATGGACTAAATAACGTGAAAAAACAATTGAATTATATCCAAACACAATAAGTAAACTTGCTAAAACAAGGCTTATATAGTTAAAAATAGGTTTAGTTGTCTTGTCTCTGATAAAATCAATAATAAGCAAAACACTACTCAAAATTATATATCCAACAATCACATAAAACATACTACCAAGTAAAAATTTAGGAAATAATAAAAGTGCAACTCCTATACCTCCAAGAAAAACTGCTTGTAGTCTTGCATACTTTATAAATCGTTTATAGAGTAATAAATTCATAATCAATCCACCTTTCTATAGGTGCATAGTATCATTAAAATCTTACTCTCATATGAATCTCGACTTACAATTTTGTAAGCTTGACAACAACATAAAATCCAAATTCATTGTACATATAGTTCTTCTTCAAATAAACAATATGAATTCTTACCTGATGCTTTTACACTATAAAGCGCTCTATCTGCATTTTTAAACAATTCTAAAAATGAACTTCCATTTTGAGGATATCTTGCAATACCTATACTGACAGAAGCATCAAAACTAAAACTCAAATCAGCATAATTATCAGAAAGTACTCTATTTAATTCTTTAGCTTTTTTGTGCAAATTTACTTCTGTAACATAGTCTTGCATATATACCACAAATTCATCTCCACCAATTCTTCCAATTAAGTCTATGCTACCAAAACTAGTTTGTATCCTCTCAGCAAAAGTTTTAAGTACAAAATCACCAAATGGATGTCCAAAATTATCATTTATTTCTTTAAAATCATCCAAATCAATAATGAATAATGCATCTTTTTTATCACCTGTATTCATAACTATAGCTTCTTCCACTAATTTTTCAAATGTACCTTTATTATATATACTGGTCAACGAGTCACTTTCTGCTCTAGCTTTTAATTCTTCATGTTTTTTTATATCACTATCTACATCTACAATTACTCCTACAACCTTTAAAAGTTCATTTTCATCATTACAAATATTTGTAATTGATGTTCTACACCAGATATATTCACCATTTGACTTTTTTAAACGATACACTGCTTGATTATGTCTGTTCTTTTTTTTAATACTTTCAAGAAAAGTTTCAAATATAGTTTTATCTTCACAATGAACTAAGTCTTTATCTCTAATTTCTTTAAAAATATTCTCACATGTATTGCTATATCCAAATTTATCAATCCACCCCTGCGATACAAATGATTTATTTTCTTTGATATTCCACTCAAAAACGACAGAATCAGTCTGTTCAACAATAATTTTATAACGTTCATTACTGAGTCTTAATTCTTCCTTGTGAACTATTTCTTTTTCAAGTATTTCATATTTCATGGATAATTTAGTTTTATCTATAATAAATTTAAATAAATAAAACACAATAAAATTAATATATAAAATACCAATACTTGATATTAAGCTTATAAATTTTAAATTTTCAAGAGTAAAAAATGTATTTACATCAAAGATAGAAATAGACAGAAATAAGCTAAATAAAGGTATTAAAAGTAATGGAATCCAATACTTTATTGGCATATCTGAATGTACATCTTTTTTAAATAGACAAATAATTTTACATATCAATAAAAAGACAATTTTAGATAAAATTGTTGCCAATACTCTTATACTATTATTCGTAAACATTACTTCAAAGCCTTCTTTTATAAATAAAACAAAAATACTTGCAACTACAATTTCTGATAGTATAAAAAATACATTTAGTAAAACAGTAGCAAACAATCGTGTCTTTAAATTTCCTTTATATAAAAATGATGTTGAAAAAATAAGGACAAAAATTAAAGGCATTGTGATTGTAGGATTCAAAGTTATTAAATTACAGACTCCTAAGCATACTATAAAACCTAATCTAGCATATCTTATAGATTTTATATATCCTTCTTTCTGACCTAAAAAGTCTGATAAAAACATATGGATGACAAAAGCTTCAAAGACAACAGTTACTAAATTTGTAGTATCAAAAATCAACTGTTCTTTCATACATATTTTTTATAAAATAAGAAGCTTACTTAAACCTAAATACACTTCAGATTTTACTTTTCCTTTCGTATCTATATTTAAGCATTTACTTAAAATGTCAACTATTATAACATATGTCAGCTTAGTATTGTTCTTTTTTCAACAGTATACAATAGATATATATAAAAAACAACTTCAAACATTCTATATTTTCTTTAATTTTTTATAACTTAAACACTACAGTAAACTTAGCACCTTTTTTGCCATTTTCTACATATATACGTCCACCATGCTTATTTACAATAGACTTAACTATTGATAGTCCAATTCCATGATTTCCCCCTACTCCCTTATAAAATCTCTCAAAAACATGAGGTAAATCTTCTTTGTTGATTCCAATTCCATCATCTTCCACTATTACAACTATATTTTTTTGGTTGTACTTACATACTATTTTAATTTCATTCTTAGCATATCTCAAAGCATTTTCTATAAGATTCATAAATGCTTTGGAGATGTTTTTTTCATCACATTCAAATAGAACCATTTCTTCATCAAACTCATAAATAAATTTTATACCCTTATTTATAGCCCTTACATTTTGCCTAGCTCCACAATTTGAAAGAACTTCTCTTAAATCACATTCTACAAGTTCATAATCTTTAGTTATATTATCTATTTTAGAAATGTATAACAAATCCTCAACCATATCGCTCAATCTATCACTTTCTTCAAGTATTATATTACTTGCATGTTTACTATCTATAACATCATACTTTATAGCTTCTGCATAACCTTTAATAGACATAAGTGGTGTCCTCAATTCATGAGATGCATTTTGAAAAAATATTTTTTGTTCATTATCATACCTATCCAGATATTCAGCACTCTTATTCATAACATCTGAAAGCTCTACTAATTCCTTATCTGAAAAGTCAAAGTAGGTTCTTTTGAAATCTCCATGACCGATTTTTTTTGCAAATTCACACAACTCTTTTATAGGTTTTGCAATCTTTTCAGATAAAATCACAGCTGTAAATATTGCTAATATCCCAGCAAAACACATTACAGATATTAATACAATATTTATCTTTTGAGCCAGATTTAGAGTTTTTGATATATCTATAAAAAGTATTAGATATTTATCTTCTTCACCATATATACTAGTAATTTTTACAGTTGAAATATAATAATCCTTACTTCCAGCAGATATTCGTGTATTTTCATCTGAGTTTAAATCTAATTTTTCATTTTGAATACACTCTCTAATTAACTCCATCTCATCAACATTTTTTAAGAAGTCATCCTCTCTTGTTGGAAATATCAAGTTGTACTTGGAATCAACCACCATAGCATCAGCATCTGATTGTGTTTCTGCTACTCTGACTTTATCTTGTACATTTCTCATAAAGTTAGATAATACTTTTGGAGGAAGTTTTTCATCATCTTGAGGTGGCTTAATAGGTCTAAAATTACTATCCATATGTTCTACTATTTCTGTAGATTTTGTTAGTTCTTCATTTGCAGTCGTTTTTATGTACGTATCAAGTAATATGTTAAAAGATACTAGTATTATCATAAAAACTACAATTATCAAACACAATATACTCAACAAAATCCTAGTTTTTATGCTTATATTTTTCTTTGAGAATTTTAATTTAAATGCAGATTTAATCTTACCAAATATCTTTTTGTCATTTTGATTTTTCATATTAATTTTTCTCCTTTAATCTAAATCCAAATCCCCACACAGTTTCTATTAAAATGTTTGTATCTAAAATTTTTTTACGTAATCTCTTCACTGTATCATCAGCAGCCCTTGTCTCAACTTCTATATCGTATCCCCATATTTTATTTAATAATTCATCTCTAGAAACTGCCCTATCTATATTTTCAAATAAATATGTTAATAGATTATATTCATTTGGTGTAAGGTCTATATTTACATTTTTACTTGTAACTATTTTATTTTTTTTATTTATTGTCACATCTCCAAATTTCAATTCCATATCTACAGAATCACCATACTTATCATAATTTTGTTTCTTTTCAAATTCTATCCTTCTAAATATAGACTTTACTCTCATAACCAAAGACATTGGACTAAATGGCTTTGTAAAATAATCATCACTACCCAAAGTTATTCCTGTAATATAATCTATATCTGTATCTCTTGCAGTAAGCATGATTATTGGAACTGTACTTTTCTCACGAAGTTTTGTACATACATCGAAACCACTTAAACCAGGCATCATTATATCTAGTATTACTAAGTCACATTCCTTTATATCAAATTGTTCCAAAAGTTTATCACCCGTTTTAAAATCCATAACATCATGACCTTCATTTTTTAAGAACGTCTTTACCAAATTTCTTATATTATCTTCATCATCTGCTATATAAATTAACTTACTCATAAGCTCACTCCTTAATAGACTTTTTATTTAAATTAAATGGTATAAATATATTGATTAAATAATTAAATCCCAATAGATAAGATAAATCTTATTTTTTACTATATTTAAATTATACCAGCTTTTTATAGTACATTAGTTTTAAAATTGTTTGGATTTTAAGGCAATTTTAAGGCAAAAAATAAATTATTATAGAATTTATTAAACTCATTTTAGAAATACTTGAACTACTTCACTTTAATTGCCTTTTAATTACTTTAGGTTATATTTGAAGGTGTAGTATTTTGCATATTTTTGATAAAATAATAATTCAATATTCAACTGTGTTTATTCATTTTATATCAAAATTGATATTTTTCAAACTTTTTATTGAATATTCAAATAATTAATATTATAGTTATATTAAGTACTACAGTTCACCTTAATTCTAAAAATATTTATTCATATATAATACTTATTTCATTCTTCACTAATATTATGGATTTCTTAAACTAGGTGATAAAATCAGATTCCAACAAAATCAAACTGAATAAAGTATTTCTGAAGGGAGAATTTAAAATGAAAAAAGCTCTTAGATATCTTTTATTTTTAATCATTCTATTGCTTATGTATTTTTTAGCCGTTAAATTAAATTATGATTTCTATACTCAATTTCACACTGGTTATATGCAAGATTTTAAAAGATACATTTTTATTAATTTAATTTCCTCTGGTGGTATTGGGTTATTACTAGGAGCTGAATTATTAATTAGTCAATATAAAAAAAATGGTAGTTGGTACCTTGATATTCCAAGATTACTTCTTCTTTGTCTTCCATCTTTTTTACTAACATTAATGCCTGTATTCTTCTTTATGTTTCCAGTTGGTAATATTCCAATTATAGGTAAATTTATTATACTTGATAGAATACCACTGAATATAATAATTTTTAACATCTTATTTGGATACTTCTTGATAACAAGTTTTCGTAAAAGTAATAATTAAGTAATTTAAACAAAAATAACTAACTAATTTAAATAAAAATAGCTGTCCTTAAATAAATTTAATTATTTAAAGACAGCTATTTTTTTACTTAAACTACATTCTACTCTTATACTAATTTATAATCTTTTGGATTCAATTTGCTTGCCGCTGCTTCATCTACTATAACTATAGTATCCTTATGAAGTTGAAGTATAGAACCAGGAACTTCTGGAGTTATATCTCCATAAACAGTCTTATATACTGCATCAGCTTTTTCTTCTCCTGAAGCTAAAAGTAATATTTTTTTAGACTTTAATATTGAACCTATTCCCATACTTACAGCCTTTTTAGGAACATCTTCTCTTGACTTAAAGAATCTTGCATTAGCTTCTATTGTAGATTCTGTAAGTTCAACTATATGAGTTCTTTTTGCAAATTTATTATCAGGTTCATTAAAACCTATATGAGCATTACGACCTATTCCAAGCACTTGTACATCTATACCACCAACTGCATCTATAGAAGCTTCATAGTTTATACATTCTTCTTCAATATCATCAGCCATTCCATTTGGTAGATGAGTATTTTCTGGCTTTATATTTACATGATTGAACAGATTCTCTTTCATAAAATAATCATAACTTTGGTCATTGGATACTGGTAACTTATAATATTCATCTAAATTAAAGCTCATTACATCTGAAAAATCTACTATATTATCATTATATTTTTTTACTAAATCTCTATACATACCTACTGGTGTACTTCCTGTAGCTAGTCCCAATATTGAATTTGGCTTTAAAACTATTTGAGCTGCTATCATCTCAGCTGCTTTTTTGCTCATTCCATCATAATCTTTACATACTAATACTCTCATTTTGTACCTCCTAAATTTTAGCTATTACTTCAACTGATATATGTTTAATTTATTATTATTTTTTATACTACTTTTATTTTCTTTAAAGTTTGTTTTATACTATATATTTTTATATACTACTTCCCCCAAGCAAAATGTCATCTTACAGTCCAAGTTCCCATCAAACACAGCTATATCTGCATCCTTACCTATTTCTAAACTTCCTTTTTTGTCATTTATACCTAAAGAGGTTGCTGGATTTAAAGATGCTAGATTAATCGCTTCATTAATTTTAAGGTTTGTATTATTTAAGAAGTTAAATACCATTTTATTTAAAGATAGTACACTTCCAGCTAATGCTCCATTTTCAAGTCTAGCTTCATTACCCTTAACTATGACTTTCTGACCTCCAAGAGCATAATTTCCATCTTCAAGACCACCAGCTTCTATAGAATCTGTTATTAAAATCAGTCTTTCTTTTCCTTTATTGTTCAATATAAATTGAAATAAATCTTTATTTATATGGATTGTATCTGCTATTAGTTCACTATATACATTAGTTGTAAGTGCTGCACCAACAACACCTGGATCTCTATGGTTTAAACCAGTCATTGCATTGAACATATGAGTTACATTTGTTACCCCTAAGTTTATAGCTTCTTTAGCTTGCTCATAATTTGCATTACTATGACCAATAGATAAAACTATATCTGTACATCTTTTTATTTCTCTAGTAAAATCAAAGTCAATATCTTTTTCTGGAGCATAAGTTATAACTTTTATAACATCTTTATATTCTTTGATAAATTCATATTTTGAATTTATTATAAATTTTTCATTTTGTGCTCCTTTATAATTTTCATTTATAAAAGGTCCTTCTAGGTGTGCTCCTAATACTTGTGCACCATTAAGTTTTCTCTTTTGAGCTTTTTTAATAACTTCAAGTGCATCATAAACATGTTCTTTATCCATAGTCATTGTAGTTGGAAGAAAAGATGTTACTCCATGTCTCATTATTGACTTTGAAATTGTTTCAATAGATTCATCAGTTGAATCCATAGTATCTTTTCCCATGTTTCCATGTATGTGAATGTCAATAAGCCCTGGAGATATATATTTTCCATCAGCATCTATAACTTCACAATCTTTTGGTATGCTATCAGCTATATCAATTATTTTTTCATCAAATACTAATACTTTATTTTCCAAGATTTGATTTTTTAATATTATCTTTCCATTAATTAAACATTTCATATTATTCACCTACTCACTCAATACTATTTCATATTGATATTTATCTGTTCTAAATATTGATATGGTATATTCTATAGGGCTACCTTCTCTATTATAGGAATTTCTATGAAGTTTAAGAGCTAAAGCACCTTCTTCTGTTTCAAGAAGTTTACTTTCTTCATCTGAAAGTATTACTGGCTCCATTACTTGTTCAGCTTTTTGTATCTTATAGCCATATTTTTCATTTAAAACTCTATATAGTGAAGAATTATCTAATATCCCTTTTGTAAGACCCTTACACATTTCTTCTGACAGATATACTATTTCTAATCCAAATGGCTCTCCATCAGTATATCTAAGTCTAACAATCTTATATATATTTGTAGTATTATCACTTATTCCAAGTTTTCTTTTAACTAAATCATCTGGCAGTTCCATCTCAAAGGATAATATGTCCGTTTTTATGTCTACTCCCTTTTCTTTCATGACATCAGTAAAACCTTTTACATTTGAAAACTGATACTTCTTTTTTTGCTTTGCAACAAATGTCCCTTTGCCTTGTACCCTATAAAGAAGTCCTTCTGTAACTAATCCAACAATAGTTTTGTTTACTGTCATCCGACTCACATTTTGTATGTTACAAAGTTCTCTTTCTGGCATTATTGCATCACCCTCTTTAAGTTCACCAGTTTCTATCATTTCTCTTATTATTGAACTTAATTGAGTATGCAATGGTATGTTACTAGATTTATTTACTATTTTCATATAGTCACCACTTTTCGATATGGTATATACCAATTTTGGTATATACCAATTATACTTTAAAAGAAATTTTATTTCAATAGTTTTTAACTTATTTTGTAAAAATTTTAGTAAAACCTAAAGACAAAAAAGAAATTGGAGTTTATACTATATAAGAAGCTAGAGAATTGAAAAATACATAAATAACTACATTATTTATTGTAAATTTCACTAATACTAATATAGATACTGTGACAAACTACTACATAAGTATATTATGGCTAAATTATAAATATAAAATGAGAGGATGATTTTAATTTGATAAAAATAGGTGATTTTAATAAACTTACAGTAAAAAGAAAAACTGAATTTGGATATTTTTTGGATGGACAAACTAATAACACAAAGGATGATATACTTCTTCATAACAGATTGATTGGAAAAAATGAAATAAATATAGGTGATGAAGTAGATGCTTTCATATTTAAGGATTCTGATGACAGAACTGCTGCAACTTTAATACCTCCTTTAGCTAAGGTTGGAGATGTAGCACATTTGAAAGTAGTTGATAATACAGATATTGGGACTTTTATAGATATGGGACTTCCTAAAGACATACTAGTTCCTTTTAAGGCTAAGACTTATCCATTGTTTAGAGATGAAAAGTATTTATTTTATATATATTTAGACAAAAGTGAAAGAATTGCCGCAACTACAGATATAGATTCATACTTATTAACAGACCATACTTATAATGTTGGAGATATTGTAACTGGAGTTGTATATGGATTCCAAACTAATAACTCTGCAATGATATGTGTAGATAATAAATATGCTGGTGTAATCCTTCATAATGAGTACTTTACTGAATTAAAAGCTGGTGATGTTCTTGAAAACTTGCATGTTATAAAAATATATGATGATGGTAAGTTAGGGCTTTCTCCTAGAGGAAATAGAAAAGATGAACTTGATACTTTAGAAAATAAGATTTTAAGTTATTTAGAAGGTTCTGATGGATATATGAGATTTAATGATAAGTCTGACCCTAAAGATATTTCTATCTTATTTAATTCAAGTAAGAAAAATTTTAAACGAGCTCTTGGAGTGCTCATGAAAAAAGGATTAATTTATCAAGATGAAGAAGGAACTTATCTAAAGTAGAGTATTTAAAATATTTAATTTAAATGCTCATACTGTCATATAATGTTTATATTTACATTATCTTTATATAAATTTTGTAACAAAATAAAAATTTTATAATATAAAAAACGAAGCAAAAATGAAAAATATTTTCTATTTTATATTTGCTTCGTTTTTTTAATTTAAATTAATAGCCATATTTATTGTGCATTTATTGAATCTATTATATCTAGTTCACAAATCTTTTTAATTGGTTTTCTTACTGATAGTAGAGTTATTATTATCATAGTTAGTACAGTGATAAGTAGCAGATTAGAAGGTATTTGCCACTCTAAATGAAACATTGAGCTTACTAATGATATAAACATATACCTATGTAACATTAACCCTAGTATGCTACCTAATAAACAGCCACTCACTGCATATGAACTTGCCTCTACTATCACCATTTTTCTTAATTGTTTGTTGGATATACCTACTGCACGCATAATACCATAGTAATTCTTTCTACTTGTAACACTTATATTCATGCTATTTATGATATTAAACATGCTTATAATCGCAATAATAAACACAAATCCATATACAAATGTTGCCATAGTATAAAACGAATTTTTGACCTCAAAGTTACTTTGTCTTTTATCTCTAACCTCTAAATTATCATCTACTACACTTCTTATATTTTCAATTAAATCTCTAGGAGCATTTTTATCAACTTGAGTGTCAATTATTATATAATTCTTTATACCTGTTATAGTTGTAAAAGTATTTTCAGATGTTATAATATTTCCAATATATTCATCTTTAGCATCAAATGGAATTGAGGAAAGTATACCTCCTACCTTTAAATCTTTTTCAGAATTTCCATCTTTAATATATATCTTATCTCCTATGTCAAATCCATGCCCCTCTTCTACTAAAGCAATATTTTCTGACTGTAATTTATCTTCATTAATTTCTCCTTTTAATAGATATTTTTTTGCCCAATGAAATTGATTCTTTTCATAAGAAATTAACTGTGATTTTGTCTTCTTCCCATTATATATAGCTTCTACATCTGTCACCATTCTACCATATACTTTCTTTATTCCTTTGATATTACTTATTTCATTAATATCTTCCTTGGTTAAAATAGACCTAAAATTAGGTTCAACAATAGATATATGAGAGGCTTCTGGCTTCATAGGCTTAAGCCCTTGATACATAAGATCTATAAACACACTAAACCCTAAAAATAGTATAATACTAATAGCAAATGAAGAAGTCATAAGTACAAAAGATTTCTTTCTTGAAAAAGCATGATTTAATCCCATAGCAATCTCAATTTTAGAACTTCCTGTATTTGCAACTTTACTTGTCTTTCCATTGTTTAAAATTTCTTTGGACATCAGATTCCCACGTACAGCACTAAGCGGAGATACACGAGAAGCTTTTTTTGCTGGAACAATAGCTGATAATATCACAGTTAAAAATCCTACAATTATTCCAAATGCAATCCCAATAAAACTAACTTTTATTGGCATCGAGCTGAATAACTCATTAACATGTTTAAGAAATATAGATGATATAATAGTTACAATACTTCCTAACACTAGACCTATTGGAATAGCTTTTACACTTAAAATTAAACTTTCTAAAACAACAAATTTTTTAACTTGATGTTTTGATGCCCCTAGACAACGTAACAGACCAAAAAATTTAATTCTCTCAATCACACTCATGTTGAAACTATTATATATCATGATAATACTTGCTACTAAAACAAGTACAAAAAGTAATCCTGCTGTTAAATACAGTGGTTTAGAAAAGTCAGAGTCACCTTGACCTATGATAGAAAGTAATCTTTCATTTTTACCAATTTGTTTATCACTTAAATTGAAGGTATTTTTAATATCAGAAGTAGCTTTTCTAATATTAGCCTTTTCTTTAAATGTAATATAATAATCGTATGTTTCTGATTTTTTGATAGCTTGTGTACCCAATATTGAAAGTATTAATCCATGCTTATCTGTAGCTCTTAAGCTTGATATTGATGAATATTCACCTACTATCTTATAATTTTTATTTCTACCATCTGCTAATTTTATTTTAATAAAATCCCCTATTTTTAGATTAAATCTTTCAACTGCATCCTCATCTATTAAAGTTTCATTCTCCCCAATAGGATAACGACCCTTTATTATTTCTAAGCTAAATTGTTTTGCTAATTCTTCATCTAAACCTTGTATCAATATTTCCTTTGATTTAAACTCTCCATTGTCAACGACTTGCCCCCTACCATGGTGAGCTATATCTACTCTACTATTTATTTCTGATATAGACTTTTCATCAAGATTTTTAATTACTATGTGCCAATTTCCATCATCTTTAATAAATTGTATCTTTTGACATTGTATAGCCATATCTGCAAGCCCAAAAATAGCAGTAACTAAGCATACAGCAATAATAATACATAAAAGTGTAGTCCTATTTTTTTTCTTATGTACTTTTGCATACTGTGGTACTAGTTCTAAATAGCTTCTCATTCTCTATTCACCCCCAGGTCTGTAAGCACTCCATCAGAAACCTGTAGTATTCTATCTGCTGTAGAAGCTATATTCGTATTATGAGTTATCATGATAATGGTTTGATTATACTTTTCTGCAGTCACTTTTAAAAGTGCAATTACATCTTTACTATTTTTACTGTCAAGATTTCCTGTTGGCTCATCTGCTAATATAATTGATGGCTTTGTAATCAAAGCCCTTCCAATTGCAACTCTTTGTTGCTGACCACCAGATAATTGATTTGGAAGATGATTTTTTCTATCTTTAAGACCTAAAATTGTCAATACTTCATCTAGATAAATAGTATCTGGTTTTTTATAATCCAGTAGCAAAGGGAATATTATATTTTGTTCCACAGTTAATTCTGGTATAAGGTTATATGACTGAAAGATAAACCCTATGTTACGACGTCTAAAAATAGTCTGTTTCTCCTCTTTCATTGAACATAGTTCTTTACCATCAATAAATATCTTCCCTGATGTTGGAGTATCAAGACCTCCCAAGAGATTTAATAGCGTACTCTTTCCAGAACCAGATTCTCCAACTACAGTCACAAATTCGCCTTTTGAAACTGTAAATGATACATCTTTCAATGCTTCCACTTTTGTATATCCACTTCCATATGTTTTACATAAATTATTAACTACAAGAATATCCATTTGCTCTCTCACCTTTCTAACTTGATTAATATAATAATAATCCATCTATCTTACTACAAGATGTATCTTATCTTACATATTAGTAAGCTTTAAAAAGCTTAGAGTAAATGTGCTTCCTTGTGATAGTTTGCTTTCTACAGAAATAGTACCATTATGTTGTTCTACAATAGATTTAACCAGTGGTAATCCCAATCCTAGACCTTGACTATCTTTTAAAAACTTACTTCTATAAAACCTTTTAAAGATATGATGTATATCCTCAACATGAATTCCATTTCCAGTATCTTTAACTGAAACAATGGTGGTTATAGGTGTCTCAAGCCACTCTATCGTTATTTTATCATTCTCTTTTGTATTATCTAACGCATTCTTTATAAGATTACTTAAAGCCTCTGACATCCATTCATAATCACAAAATAATGATGTATTTTCTGAACCATTTATAAAAATACTCTTTCCTTCTTTTTCTGCTCTAGTTTCAAAGCTATACAAAATTTTGGTAATCAAACTTTTAAGATTAACATTATTTTTATTGAGAATTATTGTTTTTGAATCTATTTTTGTAATTTTTAATAAATTCTTTATCAATATTTCAATACGTTCTAGTTCACTTTGACTTTTTTGTACAAAAGCTTCAACAACATCACTATTATGACTTTCTTCCTGTAATATCTGATTGTACATTATTAAAGCTGTAAGTGGAGTTTTTAATTGATGCGATATATCTGAAATTGTATTTTTAAGAAATTCTTTATTTTGTTTTTCTTTTAATATATGTGTATTTAAAGATGTTGACATAACATCTATTGAACTAAATAATTTTGATAAACTGCCTTCTTCATATGTATTTAGTCTTTCATTTATATTTCCATTCATAAATGAATCAATTTTATAACTAGCCTCTTCTATCTTATTTTGTTGCCTAAAAAAATACATGTATAGTATAAAAATAATCATAGTAAAAAATACTAACAAATAGATATACATAGTTTTTATATATTTACTTTGAAACAATTTTACACTTGGCATAAAGCTAACATCTGTATCAAAATCATATCCAGCTGTATTTAGGATTTCTTGTCCTTTTAAAATATATTTATTTTCATGTGTAACAAATGTTGATGGTATTTTGGATTTATCAACACCTATACTATATAAGTATCCGGCTATATTATAATCATGTTCTATCAACGTTTTTTTATAATTGTTGGTTATACTTATAACCATTATTTGTCCTACTATAATAAACAATACTAAAATAGATATAACCATTAAAAAAAATATTTTTATATCTTTATTAGAAAATATCTTCATATTAATACCCTCACTTAATTACATTCCATTTATAGCCCATTCTTCTAACAGTCAATAGAAACTTAGGATTTTCAGGATTATCTTCAATTTTATTTCTCAATCGTCTTACATATACGGATAATGTATTGTCATCTATAAAGCTACCATTTCCATCCCATAACTTGTCCAATATGTTTTTTCTAGTAAGCACAATATTTTTATTTTTCATAAATAAGGACAATAATTTATATTCTGCTGTGGTAAGTTCTACCTCAAATTCACCTTTAAAAACACGATTTTCAAGTAGTTTAATAGTAATATTATTTGAACTTAATTCAGTTACATTATTTGCAACATTATAACGTCTAAGTAAGGCTTTTATTCTTGAAATTAATTCATTTAATTTAAAAGGTTTTGTTATATAATCATCTCCACCCATATCAAGCCCCATTACTACATTTACCTCTTCATCTGAAGCAGTCAAAAATATAATGGGTATATTAGAAACCTCTCGTACTTTCTCGCAAATCTGAAATCCATTACCATCAGGTAGGGATACATCTAAAAGCAATAAGTCATAATTTTTTTTCTCATACATTTGCATAGCTTCTTTTACTGTCCTTGCTATGTCTATACTAAATCCACTTTTTTGTATAGAGAATTCTAATCCATATATTAAGCTTAAATCATCTTCAACTAACAAGATACTACTCATCTAATCACCTCTATTTTAATTATTTTTACTTCTAATACGTTATTATACTTAATTTATTATAATTATAATTTTACTTTTTTAAAAACTCAATATATTAAAACAAATGTTTTTACAAAAGACTACACAAATCAACAGTCTAATGGTTGGTATTACTCCTACAACTATCATCAATATATACACTATCCCAAGTAGCTAGAAATCAGCTTGACCTGTATTATTTTATCCGAAAAATAGAAAATTTTATAACTCTTTATCTGTTAATGCTATTAAACAGCGAATTGAAAATGATGATTTTGTAGTGGAATTTGACTTGAGGTAGAAAAAGACATGGATAGAGAAGCAGAATATAAATAACATATTTTAGATTTTACAATTTGAAATAGTAAGAGAGATGAGAAGATATTTAAGCATACAAGAATAGCTGAACTACCAGCAACAAAACAGGTGGTATGCTATAGAACATACCACCACTTATTGTTAACACCACTTTTCATGGTCTGAATGTAACTAATTTTCCATAAAATTATTTCCAGCGTTTTAATGTTGGAAAGAAATTGTTCATCATTGTTCTTGCCTCATCTTCACTCATATCCTTATTACTTTGAATCATATGAGGAATACAAACTTCTATCATCTCTTCCATACTTATATCAGCTGTAAACTCACCGTCTTTAAAACAATAACTACAATAATCAGTGCTTTTACTTCCATCTTTATTTGTCCCATATAATTCATCAGTTTGTCCCATTGGCATAGCACAACATTGGCAAAATTTAGTTTCTTCCATTTTAAATCACTCCTTATATTTTTCTTTGGCTCCTAACCATATTCAAATTATATCAAGACTAATATGACATTATTATGTCATATTAAAAATAAAAAGACTAATAAAATCACCCCACTGGACATAATTTCATTAGTCTTTAATAATTTTTTAGTTTTTAATAATTTAATAAAAAACTATATTCTATTTACTTTAGTTTTTATAGCTGCTTCTTTAACTGCCTTAGCAACATTTTTTACTACATTCTTATTAAATACATCTGGCAATATATACTCTGGGCATATTTCTTCATCGCTTATAGTATTGGCAATTGCATATGCAGCGGCTATCTTCATCTCTTCATTAATTTCTTTAGCCTTAACATCAAGTGCACCTCTAAATATTCCAGGGAAAGCCAAAACATTATTGACTTGATTAGGGAAATCTGAACGACCTGTTCCCATTATGAATGCTCCACCTAGTTTAGCTTCTTCTGGCATTATCTCTGGAGTAGGGTTTGCCATAGCTAATATTATTGGCTTTTCAGACATACTTTCAACCATTTCCTTTGTAACAGCTCCTGGACCTGAAACACCTATAAATACATCTTTTCCTTTTATAATATCTTTTAAAGAACCTTTTTCATTTCTTATATTTGTTACTTTTAACATTTCTTTTTGAACATAATTTAGATTTTCTATACTAGCTTCCAATGCACCACTTCTATCACACAATATTATATTCTTAACATTCATATTAAGTAGTATCTTTGCTATAGCTATACCAGCAGCTCCTGCTCCGTTTATAACTATTTCCAAATCTTCTATTTTTTTATTCTCAATCAATTTTATTGAATTTATTATAGCAGCTGCAACTATTATTGCTGTTCCATGCTGGTCATCATGAAAAACAGGTATACTCAAAGATTTTTTTAATCTTTCTTCTATCTCAAAACATCTTGGAGAAGATATGTCTTCCAAATTTATTCCTCCAAATACAGGCTCCATCAACTCCACAGATTTAACTATCTCATCTACATCAGTAGTCTTTAAACAAATCGGAAAAGCATCTACATTTGCAAATTGTTTAAATAATATAGCCTTACCTTCCATGACAGGTATAGATGCTTCAGCTCCTATGTTACCTAATCCAAGCACAGCACTTCCATCACTGACTACTGCTACTAGATTACCTTTTGAAGTGTATCTATAAACATCCTCTTGATTTTCATGTATTTTTAAACAAGGTTCTGCAACACCTGGCGTATATGCTGTTGATAAATCATCCTTAGTTTTAATTTCTACTTTGCTTTGTACATTTATTTTCCCTTTATTAACTTCATGCATTTCTAATGCCAATTTTGCATAATCCTTAGACATTTATTTTCCTCCTTAAAATATATACAACCATTTTTTAATTTTGATATTCACATAAATTTCTAAACTTTATTTACATTCATAAATTGCTCTACCTTGCTCATATATATTATTTCCATAGCTGTCTATTGCTACTGTAAGCTTAAGGTCTTCTACTACAATCTTTCTTATAGCTTCAGCCCCTAAATCTTCATATGCAATAATTTCACATGACTTTATTGAATTTGAGATATATGCTCCAGCTCCACCTATTGCAGCAAGATAAACCGCTCCATATTTTTGCATACCTTCTATAACTTCATCACTTCTTTTTCCTTTACCTATCATCAATCTAAGACCTCTCTCCAAAAGAGGTATAGTCAAATCATCCATTCTATAACTTGTTGTTGGTCCAGCTGCACCTATAACTTCTCCTGGCTTTGTAGGGGTAGGACCCACATAATATATTCCTTGACCATATACATCAAAGGGTAATTCTTCACCTTTATTTATACAATCTATCAATCTTTTATGAGCAGCATCTCTTGCTGTATAAAGTATACCACTCAAACTAATTGTATCTCCACAATTTAATTTTGCTATATCAATCTCACTTACAGGTGTAGTTATTTTTATCATTTTATTTTCCTCCTAAATTACTACCTTTTTATGTCTTGATGCATGGCAGTTTATATTTACAACAACAGGAAGACCTGCTATATGTGTAGGAAAAGTTTCTATATTTAAGCCCAAAGCTGTTGTAGTACCACCTAAGCCTTGAGGTCCTATACCAAGTTTATTAATAGATGCCAATAATTCACTCTCAAGTTTTGCTATATTTTCATCTTTATTAAATTCACCAAGTTCTCTAAAAAGTGCCTTCTTAGCTATTTGAGCACATTTATCCACAGTTCCACCTATGCCAACTCCAATTACCATAGGAGGGCATGGATTAGGTCCAGCTTCTGAAACTGTATCTATTATGAATTTTTTAATTCCTTCTAAGCCATCTGATGGTTTTAACATTTTCATCTTACTCATATTTTCGCTTCCAAATCCCTTGGCTGTAAATTCTATTTTAATCTTATCACCTTTTACCATATCATAATGAATAATAGCAGGTGTATTATCTTTTGTGTTCACTCTACTAATTGGGCTTACAACAGATTTTCTTAAATATCCTTCTTCATACCCCTGTCTTACTCCCTCATTTATAGCTTCAGTAAGTGTATCTCCCTCGATTACAACCTCTTGTCCTAATTCAACAAAAAATACAGCCATGCCAGTATCTTGGCATATTGGTATATTTTTTTCTTTAGCTATTTCAGCATTTTCAACTAATATATTTAATATATTTTTTCCAACTTCACTCTTCTCACTTTTAACTTTCTCTTTTATACAACTTAGAACATCTTCTCCTAAGTATAGATTCGCTTCTACACAAAGTTTTTTTACTTGTTCAACAATTTGTTCAGAATTTATTTTCCTCAAGCGAACATCCCTCCACTAATTTATAAAAATATTCGTAATTATACTTACACTTTATCATTATTTTTAAAATTTCTCAATATTTTTGTACCAATTACGTATAGGTAACTGCATATTTGTTTCAAAGTTATTATTCATTTTATTAACAATATAATACTTATTATTAAGCATACAACCCCTATATTTTATATATGATTCTTATTTTTTTATTACATCTACAAATTCTACTTGTATAAGTCTTTGTAAATCAAATGGCGATAGTTCTATTTGATAGCCTATTTTTCCTGCACTCACGATAATTGTATCTAAATTTTTTGCACTTTCATTTACAAAAGTTTTATAAAGTTTTTTCATACCTATAGGAGAACACCCACCTCTAATATATCCTGTAAATTTATTTATATCTTTTACATGAATCATCTCTACACTTTTCTCTTTAGCTACTTTTGCAGCCTTTTTTAAGTCCAAGTTTTCATGTACTGGTATTACATATACATATATATTCTTACTAACTCCTTGAGTTACCAATGTCTTATACACTTCATTTACATCTCTTCCTATATCATGTGCTACCTCAACACCATCTACATGTTCACTTTTCACTTCATAAGACATTACTTTATAATCAATCTTATTTGAATCTAATATTCTCATAGCATTAGTCTTAACCATATCTTCACTTCCTTTTTATAAAATACGAACATTATACACCTTTTCGAATATTCTGTACTATTTTAATACAGTCTTATAGATTTTAAAATGACAGTATTATTATAACTCTATATCAAATTCAAAACTTCATTTTTTTCCAATTCCTTAGAATTTTTTAATATTTTTTTTATTCTAATTGGAGAATCTCCTAAAATAAATATTCTATCTGCTAAAAATAATGCTTCCTCAATATTATGAGTTACAAATAGCACAGTTCTCTTTTCTTTTTTTAATATCTCTCTAAAATTATCCATTATAAGTTGTGTATTCTTTGCGTCAATAGATTTAAAAGGTTCATCCATTATAATGTTTCTTGATGGATATATAAAAGCTCTAGCAATATTTACTCTTTGTCTAAGACCTCCACTAAGCATCTGAGGATAAAATTTTTTATACTCACTAATACCAACCAATTCTAAATATTCATCACAAATTTTATTTAGTTGAGTTTTATTATAGTATTTATTTACAACTATCTTTATATTTTCTTCCACTGTTAACCAGTCTATAAGCCTATCATCTTGAAATATGTAGCTAGCTTCCAACTTATTTCCCACTTTATTTAAATTTTCTTTGATATTTAGATTGTCAGTATCATTTTTAATAATTCCACTTAGTATATTCAAAAGCGTAGTTTTTCCACAACCAGATTTTCCAAGTATACAATTAACCTCATTGACATAAAAATCAATATTAAAATTTTTGAATATAATATGAGTATCGTATCTTTTATTTATATTCCCAATACTTAACTTTATCTTTTCCATAAAAAAGCTCTCCTTGCTAAAAACTTTTGAGCTATTTGCAAAATAGCAGAAATTAAAAGAACAATAATTATCCAAGCAAATATTCCAGATGTATTAAAATTAATTTTTTCAGTTTGTATCATACTCCCAATACCATATGTAGGTTGACTATATACCTCTCCTGCTATAGCAACTTTCAAACTTAAAGAAAATGTTGATACTAGTATAGATATAATTTGAAATTTTATGGCTGGCAAATAAATTTTTAATACTTTATCTACAAATCTTATTTTATACACACTTGCCATTTCTAATAAGTTCTTGTCTATATTTAATATAGCCCCCAAAACGTTATCATATAATATAGGAAAAACTATAGCAAATCCAACTATAAAAGGCGTGCTATCTTTTTCAAACCAAATCAGTGCAAGTACCACCAGTATCATAGTTGGTATTGAACGTGCCAAAGCGTTGATTGGTTTTAATAGATTTCTAAAAAACCTATTTAAATAAGACATTATTGATAGTATAATAGCAAAAATCATAGCAAATAAAAAACTAAAAAAACATCTCCCCATAGAATAAAGTATATCTATGTAGAACGTAGAATTCAGTATGATTTCTTTAATACTATTAAATACTTGACCTACTGTTGGTAAAAAAATATCATTATCAATTTTTAAAGCAATAATTTGCCATAAAAATAAGAGGATAACACAAGAAAGTGTTACCTCTAATTTATCTATAAACTGTTCTCTATTTTTTTTATTTTTCAACAAAGTATATTGCTTCATCTGGTACTTTGCCTCCTAATGTCTTATCATCAAAATTAGCCAATTTATCGTAGTAGTTTTTGTAATCTTTAGTCATATCCTTAACTGGAATATATTTCAAATTAGCTCTTTCAAAGGCTTTTCCTATTATCTTTGATTCAGTAGATATTTTTATTTTTTCAGAATATGCACCTAATTCTTTAGGATTTTTATTTGCCCAATCTATACTATTTGATAATTGACCTACAAAAGAATCTACAAAATCTTTATTATCTCTTAAAAACTCAGACTTTACAATTAATGTAGATTGAGGATAACCATCTTTTGAGCCACTTACTTCTTTCCATGAATCGTTTAAACTTTTTATAATTTTTATATCCGGATTCTTAGACATCAAGGCACTAAGTGCAGGCTCTGGAACAATTCCTGTTTTAACTTTACCAGTAGCCAACAATGGTACCAATTCACTTGCTGAATTTACATAATTAAAATTTACATCTGAATAATTTATATTCTTTTGTAACAAAAGGCTTTTTATAGTTATATCTGGAGTAAGTCCTTTTCCAGTGCATCCAACCTCTTTACCAACTAAATCAGAATAGTCTTTTATATCTTCTGTTGATACTAAATAAAGCGAACCCATTCCCACAGTTCCAACGATATTATATGCTGAAGTTTTATTATATGCTATTGCAGCCATGTTTGACGGAACTATAGCTATATCTACATCTTTTTTCATCACTCTAGTGGAAATCGCCTCAGGTGTCTTTTCAATGCTATATTTTGTTTCATATCCATCTTTAATCTCTGGATTTTCATTTGCAAGTTTAGCTATTGCTACTGCTGGTAATCCATCTGGAACAGCTACTTTTACTTCTTTAACAACTGATAACTCTTTTTTTGGAGATTTATCTTCTTCTGATGTACATCCTCCCAAAAAAATCACACTCAATGCTACTAATAATATTATAGAAATATACTTTTTCATCTCTTCCTCCCAAAGCTAACATCTTATAAAATAATTATATTTATTTATATTAATTTCTGTTAATTTATCGAATAATCCTTCTTCTTTAAATATTTTTATTTATATTCTAATACTTTTTCTTTTTCTTAGTTGAACTTTTTTGTTGATTTTTATTAGTTCTGTTATTTGTATTACCTCTTTTGTTTTTATTTGCACCTTTAGATGTATTTTTTTTAGAATTATTTCTATTAAAATAAGGCTTTTCATCTTTTGGTTTTATCAAACATCTATGCCCAAAACCTATTAGGTCTTCTCTTCCTGCTTCAACTAGTGCAGAATATACTAAATCATAATTTCTAGGTGCTCTATACTGCAATAAAGCTCTTTGCATTGCCTTATCACGTTTTGATTTAGGTATATAAACTGGCTGCATAGTAAGTGGGTCTATACCTGTATAAAACATGGTTGTTGACAGAGTTCCAGGAGTTGGGTAAAAGTCTTGAACCTGTTCTGGTTGATAGTGAGTATCTCTTAAATACTCAGCTAACTCTATAGCACTATTTAATGTAGAACCAGGATGACTAGACATTAAATACGGTATCAAATATTGCTTTTTACCTAACTCTTCATTTATAGCAAAAAACTTCTGTCTAAACTTATCATAAGTTTTTCCTGCTGGTTTTTGCATATACTTTAAAACTTCTTCAGATATATGTTCTGGTGCTACCTTCAGTTGACCACTTACATGATGCTCTATCAACTCTCTAAGAAACTTATTATTCTTGTCTGCCATTACATAATCGTATCTAATTCCAGAACGTACAAACACCTTTTTAATTTTAGGTAATTTTCTTACAGCTCTAAGTAAGTGTAGATATTCACTATGGTCTGCATCTAGATTTTTACATGGTGATGGCGATAAACACTGTCTATTTTTACAAGCACCTTTAGTAATTTGTTTATTACAAGCTGGTCTTCTAAAATTAGCTGTTGGACCTCCAACATCATGTATATACCCTTTAAAATCATCTAAATTTGTTATTCCTATTGCTTCGTCAATAATTGATTTTTCACTTCTACTTTGTACTGCTCTTCCTTGATGAAATGTTATTGCACAAAATGAACAACTACCAAAACATCCTCTTGAACTTACTATACTAAATTTTACTTCTTCTATAGCTGGTATACCACCAAATTCTTCATATACAGGATGGTAAGTCTTTTGATATGGCAATCCATATACTTCGTCTAATTCTTCCCTACTAAGTGGTTTCTCTGGTTTATTTTGAACCAAATACTTACTTCCATGAGGTTGAACAATTATATTCCCTCTAAATGGGTCTTGTTCATCATACTGAATTTTAAAAGCCTCTACATACTTCATTTTATCTTCACATATTTCTTTATATGATGGAATTAATATATATTTATCATATATTTCTTCCAATGTATCTGCAATATAGCATGTCCCATCAATATGTCTAATATATTTTGGGTCATATCCATCATTAAGTGCATTGGCTACTTCTACAATCTGCTTTTCACTCATACCATAAACTAATAAATCTGCTCCACTATCTATTAACATAGATTTTCTAACCTTATCACTCCAATAATCATAGTGTGCAAATCTTCTTAAACTAGCTTCAATTCCACCTATTACTATTGCAACATCACTGTATGCTTCTCTTATTTTATTACAATATACTATAGTAGCTCTATCTGGTCTATGACCCATTTTCCCACCTGGAGAATACATATCCTTTTCTCTATGCTTTTTACTTACAGAATAATGGTTAACCATTGAATCCATATTTCCTGCATTGACCAAAAAACCAAGTCTAGGTTTTCCTAGCTTCATAAAATCATCTGTAGTCTTCCAGTTTGGTTGAGCTATTATCCCAACCTTGTATCCAGCCTTTTCTAAAACTCTAGATATTATTGCTGTACCAAAACTATGATGGTCTACATATGCATCTCCTGTAACTAGAACAAAATCTAATTCTTCCCATCCTCTATCTATCATATCTTGTTTACTTATTGGTAAAAACTTATTTTCCATATTATCACCTGCTCAATATATATTTAACAAATATTTTTCTTATACAAAAGTATCGTTTAATTTTGTTCTTAACGCTTAATTATATCATAAAAAATACTTAAAACCACAACTTAAATGATTTATATAGACTTTTTAAGTCTAATAAGTTCAAATTGTGATTTTAAGTAAATCTATAATACAGTATTTTAAACATTTTCTTCGGATTCAATGCTACTTACTTCACTTCCAAAGATTAAGCATGCATCTTTACCATCAAACCATTTCAAAGTAGTTGTAGTTATATTTGCCTTCACATCAAACTTTCTATTACGCATAAATGATTTACAATTATCATCACCATCTTTTAAATCTCTCATAGGACATTTTTTACAAGGTTTATTTTGATTATTCCATATCGCTTTATAACATAACTCACCCACATGAGTGTCTGGTGCTGATTCAAGCATTTTTTTATTAATAAATAATAATTCATAGGTATTCCTGTCAACAACATATGCCCATATATCCATATTATCCATTACAGACTTTTGAATTTTTAAGGACTCTTCTAGTTTATTTTGAATACGCATTTTTAATAAAAACATACTAAGTGTTTTAGATATAAAAGTCAGTGTATTCACTTCATCATTAGTCCACATACGATTGTATGAACATTCATCAAATCCTACGAACCCTCTAAATTTATTACCTTCTAAAATCTTACATTGTAGTATTGAACGTATACCCTGTGGCTTAAGTATTTTTTTCACATCACTACCTAAATTGTTAATATCATTACAATAAAATAGTCCATCTGAGTTAAAGTTTAAAAGATAGTTGCCTAAATCCTTGTAACAAATATTTTTAAGATTATTAATTTCTGAAGTTATCCCTTCGTTACACCACTCAAATGTATTTCTACAAACTAGATTATCATCTGAGTTTTCAAATATATAGACTCGACTTACATTAAAATTTTTACCAACAATATTGAGAATTAAATTTACTGCCAATTCTATATCACTTGATTCATATAGTATATCAAATATATAATTTGTGATATGTTCTTTAAAAGACACCTCTACATTGATATTCTCATCTACAGACCTTGCGTTAGTTATATATTGGACTTTATCAATTTTTTTATCATACAAAATATAACAATTTTTACCTTTTCCCTTAGCTGAGTAAAGAGCTATATCTGCATTTCTAAATAACTGCATATAGTCCATACCATCTTGTGGAAATCTAGCAATTCCTACACTCAAAGATATTTTATAATTTTGTCCTTTACCTAAAAAAGACCTTTCAAATGCTTTAACCAATTCTTCTGCTTTATTTATAATATCTCTTGTTTCAGAAACATCTTTCATAAAAACAATAAACTCATCTCCACCAATTCTTCCTACTATGTCAGACGCTCTAAATAGATTGATTAGGTCACTTGCAATTTCACTTAATACAGCATCTCCATATAAGTGTCCTAAATTATCATTTATTCCTTTAAAGTTATCAATATCAATAATCATTAAAGCACCTTTTCTTTTTTTATCCAATGTTATGTATTCTTCTATAAGTGATTGTGATGCTTTTTTATTATACAAGTCTGTCAGAGGGTCTTTTTCTGCTCTTTCTTTTAATTTTTCAGCTTCTCGTTTTGACTCATCAATATCAGTCAAACTTCCTACAACTTTATAAGGTTTCCCATTATTATCAAGTAATGTTGTTGCCTTTATGCTAAACCAAGCGTAAGTAGTATCTCTAATTCTTAGTCTAATTTCACATTCTTCATATTCACTACCTTCTGAAGTGAGTTTAATTAATGATATAAACTTATCCATATCATCATGATATATATCTACTGATTTAGTTAAATTTGTTGTTGCATTTTCAGTTATAGGGTCATAGCCAAACTTATTGTACCAATTAGGTGATATATTCATTTTATCTTTTTCTATATCCCACTCTATTATTATATTTTGTGTCTGATTTAAAATAATTTCATGACGCTCCTCACTTTTTTTAAGCTCTTGCTCTAATAGTTTAGCAGAAGTAATATCTACAATAACACTACAAAGTACAGATTTCCCATTCTCATAAACTATTTTTCTTCCTTTTAATAATATCCATATAATAGTCCCATCCCTTTTTTCAACTCTTTGTTCGGATGCAAATGTATCACTTACTTTAAGCTGTTTATTTATACTATCAATCAACCCCATTCTGTCATCTTTAAAAATAAGTTTGATTAATTTATTATTTAGCTCATGCTTCAGTTGTTTACGTGTGTATCCAATCATATTTAGATAGCCTTCATTTAAATATATACTATCAAAATCATCATTTATCTCAGTTATCACTATTCCACCAACAATACTATCATTTATAGCTTGTATTTCAAATCTTTTTGAATCTAACTCTTCTTGTATTTTCTTAAGCTCTGTTATATCAGTTAAAACGCCTTGAATACATTCGTTTCCTTTACTATCTTTTATTGATTTACTTCTCTCCAAAACCCAAATTATACTTCCATCTTTTTTTACAAGTCTATATTCAACGTTAATTTTATCTTGCTTTTCTAATTGATTTATAACAGTACAACTAAACTTGTCTATATCTTCTTTGTAAATCATATCTTTGAATCTATTTTTAAATATTCTGTCTAAATCTTTCTCAGAATAACCTGTAAGTTCTAGAAATCCCTGACTTACATAGGTCATAGTCATATACTCATCTTTCAGACAGTTTTTAACACCTCCTAATATATTATCGGTAAGTGCTTTAAATTTTTCTTTTTCATTTATGATAGCTTTGGTGTTATTATTTATAATACATGCTATATATACTATAAAAATTAATATAACTAGTAGTATTTCTAACGCAAAAACATATACATCATAAGATATATTCTCTGACTGAATTGATACTATTTTATTTGGTACAACAGAAAATACATACCAATCATTAATTCCAAGTGGTTGATAGTTTAACATAAATTTTTCATTATCTAAGCTATAGTTAGAATATCCAGATTTATCATTTTTCATATTTTCTTTTATAGTTTTTAGACAATCAACTTCATCACAATCATCTTTATCAAAAAGCTTAAATATACATGACAACATTTTGCTATTTTCATTTGTATTTTGAGCAATTATACCTCCATTTTTCCTGGCAATAAAAACATCTGCTTTTTCATCAAATGCAGATAATCCTAACAATTCATTTAGTTTTGTTGAATCATAAATTCCACTTAAAACACCAACTATTTTCCCACTTTTATAAACTGGAGTAGATAAAACTATTATTTCTTTTTTATTAATAATAGATTTTAGAGGCTCCGATATATTCCTTTCTCCATTTTTAGCTTTTTTAAAATAATTTCTACCTTGAATATTACTGATAATTCCATCATTAGAATAACTTCTACCATCTAATGTAGAAATATACATTCTGATTAAAGAACTTCCCTTTACCCCAGAATCCATTAAATCAATCACCTTTTCATCACTTATATTGTTCGAGTTTCCAATGAATTTAGCAATAGATTCAAGCATGTCAAATTGACCACTAAGTCTTGTCTTTAGATTAACTATATTATGTTCTGTAAACTCTGACAAATATATCTGTGTGGTTTCTTTTAATTTATTATCCAATTTAAACTTAAACTTGAAAATAGCTCCACAGGTTAAAATAATTATAATAATAAACAAGATACTAATACCCAGAATTCTTGGCTTTAGTCTGTTCATCATACTCACATCCTCATTATATAATTATATTATTTACTTATCTTGCAAACCTTTGTATTTATTTAGATTCTTTATTCATATTTTTATGATTTTTCAATATACAATTACCTTCCTCTTATATTAGAGTTAAATAACATGCCTTCAGGTTTATTTGTAAAACCTTTATTCTTAATTAGTATTAAAAACTCTAATTTTGCGTTTGGTTTATCAAAAATTGATAACGTAATATACTCATTATTATTCATTCCTTTTCTAATTAATTACTATCCCCTTAATTTCACAACAAAAAAATACTAACTATTCCTTATAAAATATATTTCTATCTTTAATTATTATATGATTTAATTATCAAATCAATTTTCTATCTTGTAAAATTTTAACCCTATAAAAACATCTAGTTTATATTAACACTCAAAATTTAGGTTTCCGAATAATAATTCTAGTAAAACATTGTAATGTCCTCTTATTTTTTATTTTTATAAATATAACAATGTGATTCATAGTTATAAAATATAAGTTTCAAAATTACTTTTTTCTTAACTATTTTATAAATAAATACTACTTTTTTTATAATTGTAATGAAAACATATGACAATCTTATTATATAATATGTATTTAATTTTTTTTAAATATATAAATACAATTATATAACTTTCCATTCTAAATTATAACATAGAATATCACTACCTATATCCTAAAATTATCCATTTTCAAAAAAGGCAACTATTATTAATAATCTTAACTTCTAAAATTTATATTTCACATATAACTCCAAAAAAACAAGGGCTAAAAAGTGTAAAATTCACTTTTTAGCCCTTTATTAATTATTCGTTTATTTCATGTAGAAATAGACCACATCTTACTTTAGGTTCAAACCATGTTGACTTAGCTGGCATTATCTTACCTGCATCTGCTACTCTTATTAAATCCTCAATACTAGTAGGATACATTGCAAACGCTACCTTCATATCTTCATTAACTCTTTTTTCTAATTCTTCAAGACCTCTAATTCCGCCGATAAAATCAATTCTTTTATCTACTCTAGGATTATCAATTCCTAAAATAGCATCAATAACATAATCTTGTAATATAGAAATATCTAATGAGTCAACAGGGTCTTCTATTTCTAATAAATTTTTATTTGCTTTCATTTTGTACCATTTATTACCTAAATACATTCCGAAAGTTCCTTTTTTGTCAGGTTTATATTTTTCTTTTCCTTCTATTTCTTCTAGTTCAAAATTTTCTTTTATTTTATTTATAAATTCTTCCTCACTTAAACCATTTAAGTCTTTGATAACTCTATTATAATCCAAAACCATTAAATTCTCATCTGGTGCAATCATTGCTATAAAGTAATTAAATTCTTCTTTTCCAGTATAATTTGGATTTTTAGCTCTCATTTCTTTAGCTACATTTTCTGCTGAAGCTGTTCTATGATGACCATCTGCAATGTATAGATAATCTAATTTTCCAAATTCATCTACTAAGTTACATATTATATCATCATTATCAATCTTCCATACTGTATGCTCTATCTTGTCATCTGTTATAAAATCATATAAAGGTTCATTATTATCCATAAAATCATTGATTATATCATCTATCAATCTTTGATGTTTATAAGTTACAAGTATAGTTCCCGTATTAGCATCACAGTATTTTATGTGTTTTGTTCTATCAATTTCCTTTTCTGGTCGAGTGTACTCATGTTTTTTTATTGTTCCATTTAAGCTTTCATCAACTGATATACATGCTACTATACCAACTTGAGCTCTACCATCCATGATTTGTTTATATATATATATACACTCTTTGTCATCTTTTACTAGAATTTCTTGTTTTCGAAACTCATCTAAATTTTCTCGCGCTTTTAAATAAACTTTTTCATCATATAAATTTATATTTTCATCTAAATCAATTTCTGATTTATCTATATGCAAAAATGAATATGGATTCCCTTCTGCAATTTTTCTAGCTTCTTTACTATTCATAACATCGTAAGGAAGTGCTGCTACTTTATCTACTATATATTTGTTTGGTCTAATCGCCTTAAATGGTTTAATCGTTGCCATTACTAATTTCCTCCTAATTATATAAAATATTTTATAATGCTACCCCTATTAGATTGTTGAAGTCAAGAAAGAAATCTTGAATCACAGTTACTATTTCTTCTCCTATTCTTTCTTGAGCTTCTACTGTAGATGCCCCAATATGAGGTGTAGGAGAAACTCTTGGATGATTTACTAAGTCTAGATTTAAAGTAGGTTCTTGTTCATAAACATCTATAGCTGCTGCTGATAATTTACCTTCATCTAATGCTTTTAGTAAATCTTTTTCATCAACTAAACCGCCTCTTGCACAGTTTATTAAATAAGCCCCCTTCTTCATCTTATTTATTTCTTTTTCAGTTATTACTGCCCCCTTATTCTTATCAAATGGTATGTGTAAAGATAAGAAATCTGCCTTTTCTAAAACTTCTTCCATATCACAGAATCTATAATTGTTAAAGCCTTGTGCTTCACCCATTATGTCAGTATATATAACATCCATACCTAATAGTTCTGCTCTCTTTGCAACTTCTTTTGCAATTCTTCCAAAACCTATAAGTCCAAGTGTCTTTCCATTAATTTCTGTACCTTTGTATTTTTTCTTTTCCCATTTTCCATCTCTCATAGTTACATTGGCAGTATTTATGAATCTTGCAAGAACAAATAATTGACCTATTGTAAGCTCTGCAACAGATATACTACTTGCATTTGGAGTATTCATAACTTTTATACCTTTAGCTTGAGCATATTTAACATCTATGTTATCTAGTCCTACTCCACCTCTTACTATCAACTTCAACTTTTTGCCCTCTAATGCTTTATCTATTACATCCTTAGTAACTTTAGTAGCTGAACGTACTACAAGTACATCAACATCTTTAAGTTTGTCTCCTAAAACATCTTTTTCATAAAATTGCTCTATCACATTAAAATTTAACTCTCTCAATTTTCTCGCTGCTTCTTTCTCTATTCCATCAGTAATTAATATATTATACATAACAAACTCCTCCAATTTTTATTCACTTAATTTTCCCAATTTTTATTTTTTAAAGTATTTTCATCAATAAAACACTTTGTTTAATTCAACTTTCTGTTTATATAATTTTCAAAATATTTTTTATTAAAATCATATCAAATTTTCTTATTGTTTGTTAAAAATTTAATATGTAATTTTTATAAAATATAGTTAATTATATATTATAAATTTTTCTTAAAATATACATATTTTTACAATATTATTTATTAAAACCTAATATATCATCAATATTATCTAATAATTCTTGTACATCTTCGACAGTATAGTCACCCATATGTGAAATTCTAAAAGTTTTTTCTTTTAAATCTCCGTAGCCATTTGCTATTTGGAATCCTCGTTCTTGTAATTTGGAATTTAAATTTGATACACTAATACCTTGAGTATTTTCTATAACAGTAAGTGTATTGGATAAGTGATTTTCATTGGTAAAAATTTGGAAGTGTTTTTTAGCCCAGTTTCTAACTAAGTTTGCCATGTCTTCATGTCTGTTGAACCTGTTATCTAGGCCTTCATCTAATATATTATCTAATTGGAAATCTAAAGCGAACATGTGAGAAAGAGATGGTGTTGAAGGGTATTGGTAGTTTTTCTTGATTAAGTATTCATACATTGCTAACAAATCAAGATATACTCCTCTAAAAGGTACTTGCTTAGCTCTATCGATTGCTTTTTGAGAAAATGTGCAAATAGACATTCCTGGTGGTAATCCCAGTGCTTTTTGTACTGATGTTATACAAATATCTATTCCAATCTTATCAACCTCGACTTTTATTCCACCGGCTGAACTTACAGTGTCTACACAGTAGACCACATCTTTATACTTTTTAACAACTTCTCCAATTTCTTCTATTGGATTTCTTATTCCAGTTGAAGTTTCATTGTGAGTTACAGTTATCAAATCGTATTCTCCGGTAGAAAGCACCTTATCAACCATTTCTGGTGTTGTTGCCTCTCCTAATTCAACTTTAAATATATCCGCTGGGACATTATTAGCCACTGCCATTTTGTACCATCTATCACCAAAGGATCCACAGGAAAATACTGCTGCCTTTTTGGATGTACAGGAACGAATGGAGCCTTCCATTAAACCAGTTCCGGATGACGTGGATAAAAGTATCGTGTTGTTTGTATAGAATAGTTTTTGCATTTTTTCACTTATACTCTTTTGGAGTACAGATGCATCTTTTCCTCTATGTCCTATCATTGGTGTAGCCATCTTTTGCAAGACTTCTTCTTTAACATCAATAGGACCAGGAATAAATAATTTCTTACTCATTATAATTCCCCCCTTTTTAGTTTGTAATATGGATAGCGTTTTTACTGTCCTTATTTTTAATAACTATAATATCAAGCTGAATTAACTATGTCAACATAAAATTTATTTTTTATATATAATTTATTTTATATATTTTATGAAAACATTCATTTTATACCTTTTCATAAGTTTGAATATTCTGAATTTATTCATCAAAAAAAATATACTTTTTACCTATATAAATTTATTTTTTTAGCATGTAAATTTAACGCTATTACGATAAATCTTTTTAGTATAACTAATTTATTTTTATCTTGTATTTTTATTGTATTTTTTAATTTTAAGTTTTTAAAATATAAAATTTATGTTTTAAAATATAAAATTTTTATTTAATCAAAGTTCAATATATTCCACTTTTTCTTTCGATTCTTCAAAAAACCATTCTTCATTAGAAAAATCACCTTCTGCAATTTGTCCAATAGGCATTTTCATATACTTTCCAGTTGCCGTTACTGCTATATCTCCATTTGGTAGAATTATTTCACCTGTACCTTCAAATAATTTTCTGTTTTCTTTAGTTATTCTTCCAACAACTTTTATAGTGGCATCTGTTGGTACTGGTTTCTTATATTTCAATTCTAATGATACTGTCACTCCCCATATTTGGTCATCATTTATACTTACAGCTCTTCCAATAGTCTCATCTAATATTGCAGCAGACATACCTCCATGAACTCTCCCAGGATAACTTTGATGCCAATCCTTTGTATTACAAATTGATACAAGTTCCCCATTTTCAAGTTCATAAAAATCTGCTTTAAGTCCTAACTCATTTTGTGTTCCACAAACTAAACAGGATTTGCTACTATTTTGCTTCTTTAAAACTTTATACTTTGCCAAAAATTCCATCTCCTAACCGACATTAATAGTCGCTTAATATTAAATAATTCTAAAATATATTATATAATATTAATAAAATCCCTGCAAACTTCTAATAATAAAAACAAGCTATTTTTCAATAGATTTTTACTAACTTTCCAAATCATCCATTCAAATTGTATTATACAAATTAAACTATAATTCTAAATTTCATTTACTATTAATTCTCCCATTTTTTTTGTTCCTACAACAGTTCCCATACCATTATAGATATCACTAGTTCTATATCCTTTATTAAGTACACTTTGCACTGCCTCTTCAATACACTTAGCTTCCTCTTCTAAGTTAAAACTATGTCTTAACATCATGCTTACAGATAGAATGGTTGCAATTGGATTTACAATATCTTTTCCTGCTATATCAGGTGCACTTCCATGTATTGGTTCATACATACCAAAATTGTCTTCTCTAAGTGATGCTGATGGTAACATACCTATAGAACCTGTAATCATAGACGCTTCATCAGATATTATATCTCCAAATATATTGTTTGTTACTATTACATCAAACTGACTAGGTTCTCTTACAACTTGCATAGCAGCATTATCAACATACATATGTGATAACTCTACATCATCAAACTCTTTCGCTAAATCTTCCATTATACTTCTCCAAAGTCTTGAACTCTCAAGTACATTTGCCTTATCTACACTTATAAGTTTTTTATTTCTATTTCTGGCTATTTCAAAAGCTCTCTTACCAATTCTTCTTATTTCATTTTCGCTATATATTTCTACATCATAAGCATTTTCAATGCCATCAATAATTTTTCTTCCACGTTCTCCAAAATAAATGCCCCCTGTTAACTCTCTTACAACAACAAAATCAATACCTTTCTCAACTATATCTGCTCTAAGTGGTGAAGCTTCTTTTATACTTTTATACATTATTGCTGGTCTTAAGTTTGCGAATAATCCCAGTGACTCTCTTAACTTTAAAAGACCAGCTTCTGGTCTTATATCCCCCTTACATTTATTCCACTTTGGTCCTCCAACAGCACCAAGCAATACAGCTTCGTTTTTTTGACAAATTTCAACAGTTTTATTGGGTAGAGGTTCTCCAGTTTCATCAATTGCACATCCTCCAGCTAATACATATTCACAATCGAATCTATGATTAAATTTACAACAAATTTTATTTAAAATCCTTATTCCCTCATCTATAATTTCCGGTCCAACACCATCACCTTTTATGACTGCTATATTATAATTCATACATCACTACCCCCTGTTTGTTTTTATTGAGTTGATTAAGCCTTCATTTAATATAATATTTTGCATAAAGTCTGGAAATGGTTCTGCCTTATATTCTTTTCCCTTTGTTATATTTTTTATCACACCTGTAGAAAAATCTACTTCTACATTATCCCCTTCCTCTATGTTATTAGCAGCTTCTTCACATTCAAGTATAGGAAGCCCTATATTTATAGAATTTCTAAAAAATATTCTAGCAAAAGTAGAAGCAATCACGCATGATACTCCACTTTCTTTTATTACAATTGGAGCATGTTCTCTTGATGAACCACAACCAAAGTTTTTAGTTGCAACTATAATATCTCCTTTTTTTACCTTCGAAGCAAACTTATCATCAATATCCTCCATACAGTGCATTGCTAATTCTTTATAGTCAGCTATATTTAAATATCTAGCTGGTATTATTACATCTGTATCTATATTATCACCGAATTTAAAAACATTTCCATTAGCAATCATAAACTTTACCTCCCTTAAATACTTCTGATGGCTTTGATATTTTTCCAGTTATAGCTGATGATGCTGCTACAGCTGGACTCGCAAGATACACCTCTGAATCAATATGCCCCATTCGTCCTACAAAGTTCCTATTTGTTGTTGAAATGGATTTTTCACCTGATGCAAGTATCCCCATATGTCCTCCTAGACATGGACCACAAGTTGGTGTAGAAACTGCTGCTCCTGCCTCTATAAAAATAGTAATATAACCCTTCTCTATAGCTTCAAGATATACTTTTTGAGTTCCAGGGAATATCATAACTCTAACTCCATCTGCTACTTTTTTACCCTTCATTATTTCAGCTGCTACTTCAAGGTCTGATATTCTTCCATTTGTACAAGAACCTATTACAACTTGGTCTATCTTTATATCTTTATCAATCTCATCTACTGTTTTAGTATTTTCAGGAAGATGAGGAAAAGCTACTGTTTCTTTTAATTCAGCTAAGTCTATTTCGTATATCTCATCATAGACTGCATCTTCATCTGCTTCATATACATTTACATTTTTTGTTATAGTTGAACACTTATGTGAATTTATATATTCCATAGTCTTATCATCTACTGGAAAAATTCCATTTTTAGCTCCTGCTTCTATTGCCATATTACAAATAGCAAATCTGTCATCCATAGATAAGTGTCCTACTCCATCCCCACAAAATTCCATTGACTTATAAAGTGCACCCTGAACCTCCCATGACTAAAGTCACAGGGTTCCTGCTTCATAGAATTTTGCATATTAAAATATGTCTTACTAATTCTCCACAGGCTATCCCCGTAGTTCCTACGGTTCTTACATAAGTTATTTATTTTGAATCGTTATTAGTCTTAATCCTTCTTTTAATATATTTATACTTGCATTTATATCTCTATCGTGAGTTTCATTACAACTAGGACAAATCCATTCTCTTATATT
>NZ_OEZH01000045.1 GCF_900243075.1 Clostridioides difficile | reverse complement strand
ATACATAAAAAATATAGAGGCACTTACGGTAGAAAAAGAATTTGTACTTATTTAAATAAAATACTTGATACCCCTATTAATCATAAGAGAGTATATAGACGCAAATTTAAATCATCTGAGGTATATGATAATATATTAAATCGTGAATTTACAGCTAATCAACCATTAGAAAAAATTTGTATGGATATAACATACATACCTATCGGTAAAAAATTCTTATATATGAATGTAGCTAAAGATTGTATTTTACATACAGATCAAGGTTCACAATATACAAGTAGACCTTACTCTAAAAGGCTTAAGGATAATGGTATTATACAATCTATATCCCGAAGGGGCAACTGCTGGGATAATGCTCCTATAGAAAGTTTTTTCAGTCATTTTAAATCTGAATTAATATATTTAATTGATACTACAGATCCAAAGGAAATGATTAGTCTAATAAATGATTATATTTATTTTTATAATAATGAAAGAATACAATTAAAAAACGGAATGAGTCCGATTGAATATCGAACTTATTCCGCGTAAAGATAGCCTTTTTTAAGTCTGTCTACTTGACAGGGACATATCCAATTTTGAGACAGCCTATTTTAAATTTAAATAAAAATATTAAGGTTAAACTATTTAAATGCAGTAATAATCCCATTATCATGTAAGTTTTTTATGATTGTAGCTGCGATAGGAAATCCAAATAATCCAGCGATTCCAAATAGTTGAGCTCCGACAAACATGCACATTAAAGTTATTAAAGGATAAAGACCAATTTGGTGTCCTACTACTTTTGGTTCTAATATTTGTCTAACAACAGTTATAATGATGTATACTATTAAAAGCCCTATTGATAAGTGGATATTTCCATTAATTAATGAAATAATCATCCAAGGTGTCAAAATACTTCCTGTACCTAAAACTGGTAAAATATCAACAAGTGCTATGATGACAGCTATAATAAATGCATTTTCGACTCTTAGGAGATTAAGTCCAATAAGTAGTTCTATAAATGTTACAGATAGTAGTATTGCATAGGCCTTTAGCAGTTTTAAAAGAGCATTAATACTACTATTTTTTATATTTATTATCATCAATTGACTTTTTTCTGGAAATTGTTTTAAGATGAAGTTTACTATTTTTTGATAGTCAAAAGTAAAGAAAAAAGAAGCAATTAAAGTAATAATAAGTTTTAACATAAATGCAGGTGTTTTACTTGCAATACTTGCAATAGCATTGAGTGCATTTGTTGAAACAGAAGCTACTAAAGACATCATAGATTGACTTATATTATCCCAACCAAGTATCAACGCTAGGTTAATATTAGGTGTACTAGCATCTATCTTTGAAAATAAAGTGTTTAGTGTTGGTTGTATGCTTGATTTATATATTTCGGGAAGCCTAAAAAATATATCACTTACACTTGCAAATATCTTTACACCAAAACTAACTAATAAAAATATACACAATCCATAAAAGGTTAAAAGTATTACTACTGAAATAAATGTACGATTTAACTTTGTATTATTTGTAATAAGTCTTATAATAGGTCTTAAGATGGATGCAATGATAAAACTGATTACAAAAGGCATTAACAATGGTAATAAGAATTTTAGTACAATATATACAATACTTGCTATTAAAACTACATATGTAAATTTAATTATAAAATGCTTTTGCTTTTGAATGTCCATAATATAAAACCTCCAATGTATTTGATATTATTCTAAATATGGTCTTTTTTACATAAAATATACTACTGTATATTGATTATAAACTATAAAGCTTCTACAAAGTAAGTAAATTATGTAAAATTTAGGTTAATTTTGTATAAGGATATACTTTTAAATTTTACAATTACTAATCAAATACTAAAAAATATTTTAAATAAAGAACATAAAATTGTGATAAAATTAATTTATCGATGTTTAAGAAAAGTATAATAGATAGTTTTTAAGAGGTGGTAATATGAAAAATTTTAGAGATTTAGGTGGAAATAAAACAGAAGATGGTAGGACTGTAAAGAGAGGTTTATTCTATAGGTCTGCAAAATTATCAAATCTAAGTAAAAATGATATAAAGACTTTAAAAGAGTTAAATATTAAATATATATTTGATTATAGAAGTGACGAGGAAGCTCGTAAACATCCATCAACAGTAATATCAAGTATAAAAAATATAAGAATTCCAGCTATGAGAGAGCTAGAAGAATCAGAAGGTAGTTTTGGCTCTATTGAAGATATGATTGATAGTCTGTTTGAAAAAGATGGTGCATTTAATATGTTAAATAATAGTTACTATAATCTACCTATAAACAATCCATCATATAAAAAACTAGTAGAACTTATAAAAGACTATTCTAATTTACCAATATTAAATCATTGCACAGCTGGTAAGGATAGAACTGGTGTAGGGAGTGCTATAATTCTTATGATTTTAGGTGTATCAAGAGAGAACATAATGAAAGATTATCTAAAAAGTAACGATTTTGCAGATAAAGAGATAGAGCGATTTATAGAATATAAGCCTAAATTTAAGGGAATTCCAAAAGAAAATTTAAAATATATATTTGGTGTAAATGAAGAGTATATGAAAACTGCGTTTAGAAGAATTGATGAAGAATACAACAGTGTAGAAGCATATTTATATGGAGAATTTAATTTAGATAAAGAAGAAATAAAAAAATTAAGAAATCAATATCTAGAGTAAAAGGTGATTTTATGAGTTTAAATATAACAGCAAGGCAGATAAATATAATAAAAATACTGTTAAATTCAAATGATACAATTAGTGGTCTTGCCTTAAGTCAAGAGATAGGATGCTCTTCAAAAACTATACAAAATGAAATAAAGGATATTAATAAACAACTTAGAAATAGTAAAATCTTGTCAATAAGAGGAGTTGGTTATAAACTAGAGGGAAGTTTTGATGAGGTGAATCTAAATAGTAATCTCTATGATGATGTAGATAGAGTAGAATATATAATCAGAAAAGTATTAACATTAAGTAATGAAGAAAAAAATACTATAAGGCTTGAAGATTTAGCCGATTCTATGTATGTAAGTGTTTCAACAGTAAAAAATGATTTAAAAGAAGTAAAAAGATTGTTGGAAAGGTATTCAATTTCAGTTAAATCTAAACATAAACAAGGTATATGTGTTTCAGAAAGTGAAGATAAGATATTAAATTGTATAGTTGATTTAAGCAATAAGAGAGATAATCAGTTGAGTCTAAGTGATTTTTTAAATGATGATATAAAGGAAAAAAAATTAATAATAAAAAAAATATTATTAGACATATTAAATGAAAATGGATTGGTATTAACTGATATAGAATTTAAAAACGTGTTAAATAATATATTAGTTATGTTAAGCAGACATAAGTATGATGAAAAAGAATTTATAGAGAATTATGTAGAAAATTATAGAAATAAGAGAAGCTCAATTCTAGAAAATGAACAAAACAAAGAAATTATAATAAATTCAATAAAAACGTTTTGTAAAAATTTAAAACTAGCTACATCAATAGATATAAGTAATGATAAGGTATTTGAGGAATTTTTATATAAGCATATTAGTAGTTTATGTAAAAAAATAAAGCTAGGCATAAATCAATCATCTATAATAGCTCAAGATATAAAAATAAAATATCCATTTGCTTTTGAACTAGCTAATATAGCTAAAAAGACAATAGAAAAAGATTTGAAGATAGAAATTAATGAAGATGAAGTTGCAAACATAGCTCTACATATAGGTGGAGCGGTTGAAAGAGCATCTTATAATAACAAAGATAAGGTTTTCAAAACCATAATAGTTTGTACTTCAGGTATAGGCACATCAATGCTAATAAAAGCTAAATTAGAAAATATATTTAAAGAAAAACTAGAAATATTAAAGATTATTCCTTCATATTTAGTTGAATATATAAAAGTTATTGATGTTGATTTTGTAATATCCACTATTCCTATTGAAATAGGTGATATACCAGTAATAAATATATCTCCAATTTTAAGTGAGAAAGAAGTTAAATTAATTGAGAAATATATAGAAACAGGGACTATATATCTAGATTTAGATATAAAAAATCTGTTTGATAGTGAGCTATTTTTTACTGATTTGGATTTTAAAAGTAAAGAAGAAGTTATAGATTTTATGGCGAGTAAACTTGTACAAAAGGGTTATATAGATGAGGATATGAAAAATTCTTACTTTGAAAGAGAAAAAATAGCTACAACAGAAATAGGAAATATGGTAACTATACCACATGGAGCTATTGGAAAGGTTTTTAATAATAAAATAGCAATTGGTATATTGAAGAAGCCTATTGCTTGGGAAATATCAGATGTCCGTCTAATAATAATGTTAGCACTCGATAAGGACAAAATATTAGATTATGAAGTCATATTTTCAAATATATATAAGAGAGTAGATTCTATAGCAAAAGTTATAAGCATATGTGAAAATAGCAACTTTGAAAAGTTTGTAAGTCTATTTAAGTAAGCTACATTATAGTATATAGTATTGTATATACACTTGCAAATTTGGATAATATAAAACTAAATAAAATAAAATTGATAAATTTCTCTTTTAATTAAGAGAAATTTTTTGACTTTCAAGGATATTAATATGAAGTTAAGATATAAGCATAAGGTGAATAAATAAAAAAGAGGTGGCAAGATGATTTATACAGTAACATTAAATCCATCAATAGATTATATAGTTAAACTAGATGAACTAAAGACAGGAAGTACAAATCGTGTAAATGAAGAATACGTTTATCCAGGAGGAAAAGGTATAAATGTATCTCGTATACTTAAAGAACTTGGAAATGATAATACATCTTTAGGTTTTATAAGTGGTTTTACTGGAGAATATATAATAAAAACATTAGAAGAAAAAAATTTGAAGACAGACTTTATAAAACTAAAAAATGGTTTTTCAAGGATAAATATAAAAATAAAAGAGTCAGAGGAAACTGAGATTAATGGGCAAGGTCCCAATATAGGTGATGAAGACATTGATATTTTATATAAAAAACTTGATAAGCTAAATCAAGATGATATTTTAATCTTGGCAGGAAGTATACCATCTACTTTAGATGAAAAACTATATGAAAATATAATGTCTAGATTAGAAGAAAAGAATATAAAAGTTGTAGTTGATGCAACTAAAAATCTTCTTCTTAATGTTTTAAAGTACAAACCTTTTCTAATTAAGCCTAATAACGATGAATTAGAAGAAATGTTTGGTGTTAAATTAAATTCAAACGAAGATATAGTAAAATATGCTAAAAAATTAAAGAAAATGGGAGCTATAAATGTTTTAGTATCAATGGGTAAAGATGGAGCATTGCTGATTACAGAAGAAGATGAGGTACTCATAAGTAATGTGCCTACAGGAAAAGTTAAAAATTCTGTAGGAGCAGGTGATTCAATGGTAGCAGGATTTATATCTGGATATTTAAATACTGGAAAGTATGATTATGCTCTTAAATTGGGAGCAGCTTCAGGCAGTGCAACTGCTTTTTCGTATGACTTAGCCAAAAGAGAATACATTGATGAATTGATAAATGAAATATCTATAAACAAGTTTTAAAATATTAAAAAATATATAGAAAGGTAATTAGTATTTATGAAAATTATAGATTTATTAGATGAAAAATCAATTAAATTAAATTTAAAATCAAAACACAAGTCAGAAGTAATAGAAGAATTAGTAGATTTAGTTGCAAATAGTGGAAATTTAAATGATAAAGAAAACTATAAAAAAGCAATTTTAGCTCGTGAAGAAATGAGCACAACAGGAATTGGAGAAGGTGTAGCTATTCCTCATGCTAAGAATTCATCAGTTACTAAAGCTTGTATAGCAGCAGCTGTGTCAAAAGAAGGTATAGATTATGAGTCATTTGATGGAAGCTTATCAAATCTATTTTTTATGATAGCTGCACCAGATGGAGCTAACAATACTCATCTTGAAGTGCTATCAAGATTATCTACAATACTTATGGATGAAGACTTTAGAAAGAAACTTATAAATTCAACTTCTGAAAAAGAGTTTAAAGAAATAATAGATAAAAAGGAAAGAGAAAAATTTAGTGAAGAATATCAAGACGAAGAAGCCAGTAAGAAAAATATAGTAAATGCTAAAGAGAATGATATTAATAAGTATCCTCAAGTATTGGCAGTGACAGCATGTCCAACTGGAATAGCACATACATTTATGGCAGCTGAAAGTTTAAATAAAATGGCTGAAAGTAAAGGTGTATCAATAAAAGTAGAAACTAATGGTTCAGCAGGTGTTAAAAATAAGCTTACAAAAGATGAAATAAAAAATGCAACATGTATAATAGTGGCAGCAGATAAAAATGTTGAGATGGCTAGATTTAATGGCAAAAAAGTCATAAAGACTAAGGTAGCTGATGGCATACACAAAGCGGAAGAACTTATAGATAAAGCTGTAAATGGAGATGCTCCAATTTATCACGGAGGAGAAGGAAGTCACAACGAATCAAATAAAGAAAGTGAAAGTGGATTTAGAAAAGTATACAAACACCTAATGAATGGTGTATCCAATATGCTACCATTTGTTATTGGTGGAGGGATACTTATAGCCATAGCATTTTTACTTGATGACTATTCTATTAATCCTTCAAACTTTGGTTCAAATACGCCAATAGCAGCGTTTTTTAAAGGGATAGGAGATAAAGCTTTTGGATTTATGTTACCTGTACTTGCTGGATATATAGCGTATTCTATATCTGATAGACCAGCCTTTGTTGTAGGTTTTGTAGGAGGAGCTCTTGCAGGTGATGGTGGTTCAGGTTTTTTAGGTGCATTACTAGCAGGTTTTATAGCAGGTTATTTAGTAGAAGGACTTAAAAAAATATTTAGTGTATTACCAGCTTCATTGGAAGGAATAAAACCAGTACTATTATATCCTTTACTTGGAACACTTTTGATGGGGATTATAATGACATTTTTAGTAATACCTCCAGTTACAGCAATTAATAATGCAATGGTTGGATTTTTAAATGGTTTAGGTGGAACTTCAAAAATAGTTTTAGGATTGGTATTAGGTGGAATGATGGCTGTGGATATGGGTGGACCTGTAAATAAAGCAGCATATGTATTTGGGGTTGCATCACTTGAATCAGGGCAGTTTGAAATAATGGCAGCAGTAATGGCTGGTGGCATGGTTCCACCACTTGCTATAGCTCTTGCAACTACATTTTTTAAGAATAGATTTACAAAAGAAGAAAGAGATTCTGGTAAAGTTAACTATGTAATGGGGTTATCATTTGTTACTGAAGGAGCTATACCTTTTGCAGCAGGAGACCCGCTTCATGTTATTCCAGCATGTGTTGGAGGTTCAGCAGTGGCAGGAGCACTTAGTATGTTGTTTAATTCAGCTCTTCGTGCACCTCATGGAGGAGTATTTGTTATACCAGTAGTTACTCATCCACTTGGATATATATTAGCTATAGCTATAGGTGCTGTGGTTGGAATGATGCTTTTGGCATTACTTAAAAAACCATTAAATCAAGAAGTATAGTAATTAAAGGATATTCAAGAACTTAAAATATGATGTTTTATAAAAATTAATATATTGATGAATTATTTTAAAATAAGGATTTTATGAGGCTGTTATATAACGATTTGTAATTGTTATCTTGACAGTCTTTTATTTTTATATAAGTAAAATAAGTGTGTTTTGCTTGATTTGTATTTAAATTGTTTTTAAGTTAGAATATAAAGAAAATTATATATTATTTTAATATTCACTCGAACTAGAAAATAATATTTGTTGTATTTTTTTGTATATAAAAATATATTGTAATATTAAAAAAATAATAGTAAACTAATTGCATAAAAATGATTTTTATATAAATTTTAAATAGAAGAATAAATTTCTAACGAAATTGGATATTTTTTCTGTAAATACATATTCAAAAAAAGAATTATAAGAGTTTAGTCAGCAGTCGTGTAAGTAATAAGGACTTTATAAATATATAGAAATATAATGATATGAGTATAAGTAGAAAAATTTTATGATTTTTACAGTTATTTTTTATAAAAAAGGGAGGTTATGTTTGTTGAATTTACAATCAAAATGGGTAAACTTTTTAAAGCCAACATATGTCAGTGATGAAATAAAAAGAAAAAAACTACAAGTTATAATATTTTTTTCTATAACTTATGGTTTATCTTATTCACTAGGTTTATTAGCAATATGTTTTAATCATTTAATAGATTCAGAAATTTTAGCTCAATTTATGATGATATTGCCATTATCTTCAGTTTCTATTGCAAAATTTTACACAGAGGGAAGAAATAATGATAAATATAATTTCTATTCATCAGTAATATTATTTTTTATTATTTACTTTTTTATATTTATTATTGAATCATTAAAGTTAATAAGTATTAATCAATTTCAATTAATGTATTTTATGTTAATTTTAATAAGTAGTTTATGTGTTATTGTTTATTCTTATAAAATAACAAGTTTATATATTTTTAAAAATTTTAAGATAGGTATTTTGCTAGTTTTTTACTTTTTATTTTCTCAAATTATTTTTGGATTAATAATAAGTGATAATCAATTTGATTATAAGAATTTCTTGAATTATATTCTTCTTCCTATAATATCATTAGTATACATTTATCCTTTTTTATGTGAAGAGTATGGTTGGAGATCTTTTTTGCAAAGTATTTTATTTGATAGATTTGGTAAAAAAATAGGTATTGTAATGGTAGGCACTTGTTGGAGTTTATGGCACTTACCTTTACAATTTACACTATATAGTCCTCAAACTCCAATAATTGGAGCTATAGCCCATTTGATATATGGTATTGGACTTTCTATATTTTTAGGTTATGTTTATATGAAAACTAAGAACATATGGTTTTGCTCTATAATGCATGTTCTAATTAATAGCTTAGGATTAATTTTCAATGATTCTGAAATAATTATTAATTACCATAGTATTATACAAAGATTGATATTTATGCTATTATTTTATACTCCTTTTCTATTTACAAAAGAATATAAGTAAGAATTACAATTAATTTATATAAAATAAATTTTTAAGTAAATATTTTTATAGAGAGATTGTTATATTACACATCAAAAAAATATTAAACGAACTAAATCAATAAAAGAGTTGGTGGCTAACAATTTATAATTGTTAGCACAACATCATCTTATGTATTGAAATCTAAAATATCCTCATTTTTACTTAGCATAAATACTATTGATTAAGAAAATAATATAGAAATTATAAATATATATAAGTTTAGTCTGGTGTATAAAACAAGAAAACTAAGTGATTTTTAATTTAGCTTTTTATTAAGCTTATTTTTTATACTATTTATAATAAATAAACTCCATGATGGGAAAACTATTATTATTTAACATGTAAAGGAGTATTTTAAATGAATGAATCATATTGGTTTTTAAATTCAAGTCCAAAAGAATATAAAAAATTAGGTGAAAATATAAAAACAGAGTGTCTTATAGTCGGTGGTGGAATAACTGGATTGACAACTGCATATTTATTAGCAAAAGAAGGTAAAAAAGTGGTACTTGTTGAAGCTGATAAAATAGGATATGGAACTTCAGGAAGAAATACTGGTAAGGTAACTTGTCAGCATGATATATTTTACTCTAAGATAGAGAAAAAATATGGATTAGATAAAGCAAAATCATATTATAATGCAAATAATGAAGCTTTAAATTTAGTTGAGCAAATAATCGAAGAGAATAATATAAAATGTGATTTTAAAAGGGAAATTTCTTTTGTATTTACAGAAAAAGAGGATACTATAAAGGACATTAAAGATGAATATCGTACATGTAAAAAAATAGGAATAGATTGTGAATACCATGAAACCGTAGAAAATATTCCATTAGATATAAAAGGGGCTATTAGTTTTACTAATCAGGGTCAATTTAATCCAAAGAAATACATTGATGGGCTGGCAAAAGTAGCAGTAAGTTTAGGGCTAGAAATATATGAAAATACACCAGTAGTAGACTTAGAAAAAGGCAAAATATGTAAGGTTAAGACAAAAGAGGATAATATAATAGAAGCTAAAAATGTTATAATTTCATCTCATAGTCCATGGTATGATGGATTGAATTTTTATTTTGCAAAAGAATATGCAGAGCGTGCTTACTTAATGGCTGCAGTTTTGGAAAATAAATTAGCAGATGGTATGTTTATAAGTATAGATGACCCAGCAATAACTTTTAGACAATATAATGATGGAAATGAGAATTTACTAATTTTTGGCGGAGGAGACCATAAAGTTGGTCAAGGAGGAACTGAGAAAGAAATATTTGATGATTTAGAGAATTATGGGAAAAAAATCTTTAAGGTAAAAGATTTTAAGGGTAAATGGTCAGCTCAAGATAATATGAGTTTTGATAATGTTCCCTATATAGGTTACATTAATAAAAGAGAAGACAATATTTATGTAGCTACAGGGTTCTCTAAGTGGGGAATTACTAATGGAACTGCTGCTGGAATAATAATAAAAGATTTGATAATAAATAATAATTCTGAGTATAAAGATACTTTTAATCCATCGAGATTGGGTAGTTATTTTTCGAAAGATTTTATAAAGGAAAATGCAAATGTAGCAATAAATTATGTAAGTGGAAAATTAAAAATAGGTAGTGGAGATATGCCTAAAAATAATGGAGAAGGAAAGATTGTCAACATTGATGGAAAGAGATATGGTGTGTATAAGGATGATAAAGGTGATTTTTATATTGTAGATACTACTTGTACTCATTTAGGATGTGAACTTAATTTTAATAGTGAAGAAAAAACATGGGATTGTCCGTGTCATGGTTCTAGATTCGACTATAAGGGGAATATACTTGAAGGACCAGCTCTTAAGCCATTAAAACTTTATGGGCATGGTGACAATGATGTTAACCCTAAATTATTATAAATTTGTTTTAGAAAGGTAAAGTGTGTATGAATAAACTCTTAAAACCAATAACCATACTACTATATATAGTTTATATTTTTTCTGCTATATTTTTTGCAATAAATAGAGCGTTTGGAAGTGTAGGATTAGTAGCGATTAGTTTAATTGGTACTTTTATATTGAGTTTTATAAATAAACAAAATGAGAAATTATTAAGTAAAGAATTGTATATAGTTCTTGCTTTATTTATAATGTTTTCATCATTACTAGGTACTTGTTTTAATTTTTATGATATAAATTACTATGATGATTTTTTACATTTATGGTCAGGTGTCATATCTTGTCTTGTGGCATTTTCTATGATTAAATATTTCTATATACAAAGAGATATAAGTAAAATGAGTAAAGTATTTTTAGTTATATTTATATTCATGTTTAGCATGGGAGTAGCAAGTTTATGGGAAATAGGTGAATTTTTAATGGATACTTTTATTGGTACTACTACACAAGCTGGAGGATTAGAAGATACTATGATTGATATGGTAGATGCTTTAATAGGTACGATTATAACTATTCCTTTTATAGTGAAAAAAATTAAAATATAGTTTTAAATTTGCCTATATTAATTTTTATGGATTTGGTTAATCATATTGGGTTTTAAGGTCTATATGATAAATTAAATCCATTTTTGTATTTTGTGATTATTATTGGATATATTTCTTATAATTTTTTAGTGTAAAAGATTTAAAAAGATGATATTTTATAAAAACATGATATAATTACTATGGAATAAATGCTACATTGTAAGCAGGAAAAAGTATCAAATAGAAGTTTTATAAGTGTATGATTATAAAAAAATTTATATAAATAAGACTTTATAGTCATAGAAACATGAAAATCAAGTGATTTATAAGAATAGTAATATTTTATATGATAATATAAGAGAGTAGATAAAGCATTAGGAGGAACATTGAGTGTTAAAAAAGTGGTTTGGTATTATGAAAAAAAGACAAAAAAGTGAGTCAACAAAAGAAGCAGGTGAAGTAGTATTAAAAAACGAAAAGATATTATTCGAAGGAAAGTCAATAGATGAAGAAGAGACCATAGTTAATCTTGATAATGAAACATTAACTGAAGTGGAAGCCATAAATGATAATAAGGAAATAGCAGAAAAAATAATAGAAGAAGAGTGGTTGATTAGTGAAAAGACTATAAAATCAGATGACAAAGAAGTATTTATTACTGATAAAAGTATAGAATTATGCGAAAAAGAAGTTAAAATTGAAAGTGAAAAAACAGATTTAAAGAAATTTAAAGAGCTTGACCAAAATGAACATCATAATCTAGAAAAAGAGGTTGTTGAAGAAAAAGAAGTAAGTGAATGTTTTACAGAAGAAGATTTAGAGTACATAAAAGAAATTAAAATAAAAAGAGGAAAAAGCATAAAAGCAATAAACTTGTATACTAAAGAAGAGCAGATTTTCGAAACTCATATACAGTGTAGTAAAAACCTTAAAGTCCCATTAGGATACATAAGAGAAAATTTAAAGTATGGATATATGGATTATTTTGGAGATGCCATAAACTATTTAAGTAAAGTGTTAAATATAGAAGAGTACTGTAAAAATGAATGGAGTTATCTAGAAAATAGTAAATCGCCATCTGAGATATTCAATATTCTCAATGATAAAATATTTAGTGTAAGGCTTTCTGATAAAAAGAGAAATGAGATTTTGACTAATGATAAAATTGAAGCATTAAAAATGAATTATAAATTTGAATGTATTGATGAAGAGTATGATGAATATTTTAAAAAATATAAGTCTATAATCAAAAGAGGTGGAAAGAAAAAAGTTGAATTAGTGAGTAAAAAAGGTGAAATTTTGGAGATATTTAAGTCTTTAGAAGAATGCTCTATTTATTTGCAAAAAGAAAAAAATGAAGTTATACAGATGCTGAAGTATGGAGATACGAAAGTAGGAAGAAATTTTATAAGATATAGTTTGAGAAATATTTAATTTCATTTTAAATTCATGAGAGTTTCATTTCTGATTCACACATTTAATATTATTTTAATGTAAAATAATAAAAGTGAAGTATTGTATAATTTAAAATTAAGGAGGATATTAATGTCTGAAGAAAAAAATCCAAAAGAAAATACATTAGATGAAGCTAAAATTTCAGATAATGTAAGTTCTAAAAAAGATGATGTGTCAGATGAAAAAAATACTGATAACAAAATCAAAAGAAAAGAAATAAAACTAAATAATAAAACACTTAAAGCAGTTATAGCAATTGTTGCAGTAGGAATTATATGTTTAGGTGGAGGTTATATTTATGGCAAAGAAGCTGGAAGAAAGTTGCCAGCTACTTCAAAACACTATAATAGCAATGAAGTAGTGGCTACTATTGGGAATAAAAAAATAACAGGTGAAATGCTAAGAAAAAGAATGGAGCCATTATTTTATTTAAATGCAAAAACTACTATGACTGATGATGAAATACGTTCATATGAATCAAATATGATTGAGACTATGATTACATCTGATATATTATCCTCTGAAGCAGCAAAAGAGAAAATAAGTATAACTAATGACGAATTAGATGCTCAATATAATAATTTAATGACTAGTATAGAATCTGCAATGGGAATGACTAAAGAAGAGTTTTTAAAACAGTTTGATTTGACTGAAAAATATATAAAAGATGATATGAAAAAAGAATTAGTGGCATCAAAATACTTAAGTGAAAAAGCCAAAGTGACTGATAAAGAAGCAGAGAATTATTACAATAAAAACAAAAGCAATTATTTACAAGTTAGAGCTTCACATATTTTAATAAAAACTGTTGATGAAAAAGGTAAACAAGTTAGCAATAGTAAAAAAGCTGAGCTTAAGAAAGAAGCAGAAGAAATACTTAAAAAAGCCCAAGCTGGGGAAGATTTTGCTACTCTAGCTAAAAAATATTCTGAAGATAGTAGTGCAGAATCAGGCGGAGATTTAGGCTTCTTTGGTAAAGGTCAAATGGTAGAATCTTTTGAAAAGGCAGCATTTGCATTGAAAAAAGGAGAAATATCTAGTAAGCTTGTAGAAAGTGATTATGGATATCATATAATTAAGAAAACAGATGAAAAATATCAACCATTTGAAGAAATAAAATCAGATTTGGTAAGTAGTCTAACATCAGAAAAACAAAATCTACTTATACAGAATTTAAAAGAAAAAGATAAAGTTAAAATTACAGATAAATATAAAATGAAAGCTAAAGAATAAATTAAGTCAATTTATTAAAGAAAAGAAAATTTTGATATATAGATAAAAGCTATTTTGTTCTCAATATAGAGAGTTTAAAATAGCTTTTATTATTTTGTAGTAAAATCAATTTATATATATGAATTAATAAATTAATAACTTGCAAAAAATCATTAATAAAAGATATTTTAAATTTAAATTCTTTAAATAAAAATGTATAAATATTAAAGAAATAAATAAAAATTAAATGCTGAAGATATTATTTAAATATATATATATTAAGATTTTTACCTGAAAATACTAAAAAAAGGATATTTTTCATAATTTTAAAAATAATAATAAAAAAATGAAAATACTGGTGATAATCTATTGAGTAAACATAAAAAAGATGATATTATAAGTATGTGCTAAAATGGTTAAAGCAATCTTAATATTAAATTTAACTATAAAACAAAAGGGGGCGTTTTTTTATGTCAAGTACAGAAAGCGTATCTAAAAAAAGTGGTCATCCGAAGAGTTTTTGGCTTATTTGTATGACAATTTTATGGGAAAGATTTAGTTATTATGGTTTAACAGCTTTATTGGTATTATTTTTTACAGCAAGTGTAGCTCAAGGTGGTTTAGGTCTTTCTACTCAAGAAGCAACATCTATGTTTGGCTTATTTACAGGTCTTATATATCTTACACCATTAGTCGGTGGCTGGTTAGCAGATAAAGTTTTAGGTCAACAAAAATGTATTTCTATAGGTGCACTTTTAATAGCAATAGGAGATTTCGTATTATTTGCTTCATCTACATCTATTGCGATGGTTTGGGTAGGCCTATCAATAATCATTTTAGGAAATGGTTTTTTTAAATCAAGTTGTTCAAATATCGTTGGGGATATATACCCTAAAACTGATGTGTCAAGAAAAGATGCAGCATACAGTTTATTCTATATGGCAGTAAATGTAGGAGCATTTATAGCTCCAATAATATGTGGATTGCTTTCTGATAATGTATTTGCAGTAAGAGGAGCAAGTGGAGATATAGTATCTTATGGATATAAGATGGCATTTTTAATTTGTGGTATAGGAATGATGTTAGGTATGATTATATTTACACTTCTTGCACCAAAATTATTAAAAGAAGTTGGAAAATATCCTGTTACTAAAGGTAATAAAGGTGAAAAAATTGAGTATGGACCACTTACTAAGTTAGAGAAAAATAGGATAATAGCAATGGTCGTTTTATTTTTATTTGTGGTTTTATTCTGGACAGCATACTATCAAACACAAAGTTCGTTTATGATTTATGTAAGGGATAATGTAAATAGAACTCTATTTGGATTTGAAATGCCAGTAGCATGGCTTACGTCATTAAATGCTATATTATGTGTGGCTTTATGCCCAGTATTAGCTGCTTTATGGGTTAAATTATCTAATACCAAAAGAGGTGATTTCTCTATTCCAGTTAAAATGGGATTAGGAATGATAATAATGGGTGTTGGTTTTATAGTCATGGTATTTGCTACATTAGCTAATGGCCCAGATGGAATGGTAAAGGCCAGTATATTGTTTATAGTACTGACTTATATATTTACAACAGTAGGTGAATTATTCTTATCTCCTATAGGACTTGCGATGTTTAATAAATTAGCTCCAGCTAAGTATGCTACATTATCTATGGGGGCATGGTATCTAACAAGTTTTTTTGCAAGCTTATTATCAGGAAAGATTGCTGGTTTTACAGCTACACTTGGTTTTCTACAGATATTTGGTGGAATAGCAACAGTCTTGATAATATTTGGCTTAATATTATTGGGAATAAGAAATATATTAACAAGATTAATGGCTATGGATTTACTAACAAAAGAAAAATAATTTATGGCAAATTAGTGTAAATAGATGAATTACTTTAAATAAAGGAAATTACATTTAAATATAAAATAAAATGTAATTTCCTCTTTGATTATGAAAAAAAGCTTTACACAAATAGGTATTATAATTAAAATTATAATTGTGATAATTAGAGTGTATAAGATTTATATAAATTATATGAAAAATATTTATGTAATAAACTTTACATACTTATATATTTAGTTATTAAACTATTATTTTGAGGAGGTCTTGTTGTGAATATAAAAGACAGATTAAGTGAATTAAGAAGACTTATGAAAGAAAAAAATATAGATGCCTATATGATTCCATCTTCTGATAATCACCAAAGTGAATACGTAGGAGATTACTTCAAATCAAGAGAATTTATATCAGGATTTAATGGTTCAGCTGGGACAGTTATTGTTACTAAAGATGAAGCTGGATTATGGACAGATGGAAGATATTTCATACAGGCAGAGTCTCAATTAGAAGGAAGTACAGTAAAATTATTCAAAATGGGACAAGAAGGGTGCCCAACTACAGACGAATATTTATATACAAATATTCCTGAAGGTGGAACTTTAGGGTTTGATGGTAGAGTTATATCTGCTAGAGAAGGATCTACATTAGCTGAAAAATTATCTAAAAAAGGTATAAAGATAGAATATCAATATGATTTAATAGATAATATATGGTCAGATAGACCTGCTTTATCAGATAGTAAAGCATTTTTATTAGATGTTAAATACTGTGGAGAAAGTTTTAGTTCAAAGTTAGCTAGATTAAGAGAAAAAATGAGTGAAAAAGGTACTTCTACTCATGTAATAACTACTCTTGATGATATAGCATGGTTGTTTAACATAAGAGGAGGAGATGTTAAATACAATCCAGTTGTTCTTTCTTATGCAGTAATAACTTTGAAAGAAGTTTATTTATTTGTTGATGAAAACAAATTAAATGAAGAAATATTAAGTGAGCTAGCTAAAGAAAATGTTCAAATAAAGCCATATAATGATGTGTATGAGTTTGTAAAAACTATAGACAAAGCTGAAAAAGTTTTAGTAGATGGAACTAAACTTAGCTATACAATTTACAATAATATACCTTGTGAAGTTGAGAAGGTTGATGAATTTAATCCAGTAATGTTCTTTAAAGCACAAAAAAATGAGGTAGAATTAGAAAATATAAGAAATTCACATGTAAAAGATGGTGTAGCTTTCACTAAATTTATGTACTGGTTAAAGAAAAATGTAGGTAAGATGGAAATCACTGAGATAAGTGCTACTCAAAAATTAGAGGACTTAAGAAGAGAACAAGAAGGTTTCTTTGAGCCAAGTTTTAATACAATTGCTGCATATAAAGAGCATGCTGCAATGATGCACTATAGTGCAACTCCAGAGTCAAATTATAAATTAGAAGCAGAAGGATTATTTTTAGTAGATTCAGGTGGACAATATTATGATGGAACTACTGATATAACTAGAACTACAGTATTAGGACCTATAAGTGATGAATTAAAATTACACTTTACTTCTGTAGCAAGAGGTATGATAAATCTTTCTAAGGTTAAGTTCTTACATGGTTGTAGAGGATATAACCTAGACATATTATCTAGAAGTTGTATGTGGAATATGGGAATAGATTATCAATGTGGAACTGGACATGGTATAGGATTTGTGTTAAATGTTCATGAAGCTCCAAATGGATTTAGATGGAGAGTAGTACCTGAAAGATTTGATAGTGCAGTTCTTGAAGAAGGAATGGTAACTACTAATGAACCAGGTATATATATAGAAGGTTCTCATGGTATAAGAACAGAGAATGAGATAGTAGTTAGAAAAGCTGAAAAGAATTTCTATGGTCAATTTATGGAATTTGAAGTTGTTACATTAGCTCCTATTGACTTAGATGGTATAGTTCCAGAATTGATGAATCAAGATGAAAAAGATTATTTAAATTGGTATCATAAGCTAGTTTATGATAAAATATCACCTTTCTTAACTGATGAAGAAAGAGAATGGTTAAAAGTTTATACTAGGGCTATATAGTTTGTAACTGGATATAATAAAAAGAGTGTGTCTCAAAATGAACTTTTTAGTTTATGAGGCACACTTTTTTGTATGAAATAAAATCTATTTTTATCATTTCAACAATGAAAAAGAAGCTTATCTCTATTTGGATATGTCCCTGTCAAGTAGACAGACTTAAAAAAGGCTATCTTTACGCGGAATGAGTTCGATATTCAATCGGACTCATTCCGT
>NZ_OEZH01000174.1 GCF_900243075.1 Clostridioides difficile | reverse complement strand
AGCAATTCAAGTAGTATTGGATAGGTTCTATCCTATCTCTACATATAGGTTTCCCTATATGCTGACTATTTTAGCTACTAACTCATGACTAAAGTCACAAGTGTGCGTAGCTATTTTTTAATCAAATTTCTCATTAGCACGATTTGCCTTTAGCATAGAATGAGTATTTATAATTTCACTTGCTTTATTATAAAGCTCTTTTGCTTGTTTATCAAAATAATTTTCCATACATTATCCCCTTATTAAACTATAAGATTCAAAATATGATTTTACAAACTCTTCATTTTCTATAGCTTTTTTATATACTTCAATATAACTGTTTCTAATATCCTTCATAATACCTATCATTAAATCTACAGGATACATTTTTAAAAATTCAATAAATCTATTAATATAGTGGTTTGATTCATATTTATCATTCTTAATATTTAGTTCTAAGTCTTTTAGAATATTCATAGCTGATAGATAAAGTCTTGTATGACTCTCATTTTTTACTCTTTTTATAATAGACTCGTCAATAGATTCTCCTAAAAAAACATCTTCATAGGATATTAATGGCTTAGAATCTGATTCAATAAAGCTTATAAACTCTTCTGCAATAACTTTACCTACATTCCCTTTTATAACATTTAAAAATACTGCTCTAGGAATAGAATTATTTTTTTCCTTATAAACTTTATAAATTTTAGATACTCTTTCATAACTTCTAGGAGTTGCTCTTACATCATCTTCGTTTATTTTATGCAGATATTCTGGAAAAGTGGAAATAAATTCGATAACTTTTCTTTCAATTCCCTCATCTATTGCCCATTTTAGCCATTGTGTATGGTCACTCTCCATACTTAACCAAACAAACCTATTTTCTTGAGCTGCATCCATATCTACAACTTGATAATCAAAATCTGAACCATATTTGCTTGATGGATTCATCGCTGCTAAAATCTTTACATCATCATGCAATTTATATCCATTAATTTCTCTATTTAAAATTAAATTCATAAGTTCTTGCTGTACTGTATGCTCACAACGATTTATCTCATCTATAAATAAAAGAACTATCTTACCTTTAGATATCTCTTCATCAATTTCCCTTAATTTATTATGAACAGCATATACTGTTGTTTTCTTTTCAGTCTTGTATCCATTAGAATTAACTCCTACATAAGATTCTATAGTAGGAAGACCACCTATTTCACCCTCTTTAAGTAGGTTTCCATCAATAACAACTAAACTCCAATCATTTTCTTTGGCAAGCTTATTTGCTAAAGCTGTTTTTCCTATTCCACTTTCACCTACTATTAAAGGTACTTCTCCAGTGGATAATATTAAGTCAACGCTTTTTAATGTGTCTATAAAATTCATTTTTATCTCTCCTAAATAATCTTTAATTTCTCATCTACAGCTATTTTTTTTGCTGTCTTACTTCCATATTTATAAATAAACATAATTTTATCTATTGGTATATTCTCACTATTTCTATCTATAACACTACAATTTAAAAAATCTCTAATATACTTCTCTTCAACATCTTCTTTTGATAATACTTCTTTTAATACTTCCTCCAATTCATCTTTAGATATTTTTTTTATAATGTACTTAATCACTAAAATATTCACTTTTAGAAATTCCAACATTTTATTCTTATCTAAATCAGTTATAAAGCTAATAGCTGCTTCATTATTTTTTATAGCTATAAGTTCTGCACTATGACTAGGTGACTCTATATACCTCAAGGCATCATAACTTATTCTCACTGCCTCTTCTTGTACTCTTTCATAAGGTTGTTTTATAAACTTTATCGAATCATAATTTTTTCTTACTGCTAATAGTTGTAATTCTTCATTTGGATTTTTAGCATATTTAATTGCCCATCCTGCTTGATTTATAGCCATTTCAATAACTTTATCAGTTGGATTTTTAATATAATCCAGTATACTCCATCCCTCATTTACTGCTTTTATCATCATATCTTCTGTTGGATTATCAATAAATTTGATTGCTCTAATATTATTATCTATTGCTAGTTCTTGCATCTCTCTAGTTGGATTATCTATATATTCTAGTACAAGCCCATTTTCTTTAATAGCTAACAATTTCATTTCATCAGTTGGATTATCTATTGTAGCTATAATATTGGGATTATTTTTTATCATTTCAATAACTCTCAATTTTTCCATAATGTGCCTTTCTTTCTATAATTATTTTTATATCTATATTAATTATAATAATCTATTCCTATTTATATAATTGTTTCTTATTATAATTAATATACTTTTTAATCAAATTTAAACAGAATAATTATACCAATATATAAAAAAATTTCTAAAAAACAATAAAATTAAGTTATAAACACCAATATATTTCTATTATTTCAATAAGTATACAATTAGATTAGAATCTAACGCTAGTAATAAAAAATTACTTTCCCAAAATAGATATAAGCCTCATTTTATCGTTCAAATAATGAAAATATATTTGATTTCATGCAAAAAGAGTGCCTAATGAACTAAAAAGTTCATTTTGAGACACTCATTTTTTTATATAAATTTATATAATTTTTAATCGTTCGCATCTAACCACTCAGTTAGGACTTTTATATATTTATCATTTTCTTCAACGAATGGCATATGTCTTGAATACTCAAATAACTCCCACTTACTATTAGGAATTCTATCGTACATAGTTTTTGCAATATATGGTGAACATAAATCTATTGCTCCACTAGTTACTAGACAAGGCTCTTTTATTTCATGTAATCTATCTGTAAATTCATATCCAGAAAGAGTTCCTGTAGGAGAAAATTCATTTTGTCCCCATCCTACAATATATGCTTCAGAACCTGATTTTTTAGTTCTTCTTAGGCACTCTGGAGAATCTTCTGTTACTTCACCTGCACAATACATTTCCATAAATCTTTCTAATGCCTCATTATATTCTTTACTAGAGTAGTCTCCAGTATTTACTGCATCAAGCAATGCTTTTTGGTCAGCTTCACTCATATATGATATTCTTCTTTTTTGTTCTTTCTCCCAAAGCTTTGCAGAAGAAAGAGTAGATGAAAGGATGTAAGACTTAATACCTTTTGGCTTATATTCAATAGCATACCAAATAGCCTGCATGCCTCCCCAAGATTGACCTAATAGATGAATTTCTTCAAGCCCTAGATGCTTTCTCAGTTCAATAAGCTCCTCTATCCAAGTGTCAGCATTAAATAACTCAGGATGCCCTTCTACAAATGAATTTCCACAACCAATTTGGTCATACATTATTACTTGTCTACCACTTTCGGCTACCTTGTCCAATACTTCAAAATAGTTGTGTGTAGAACCTGGACCTCCATGAAGTAATACCAATGGTTTCTTCCCTTCTGTATTTTCTCCTACTATACGGTAATAGGTTTTAAAACCTTTAAAAGGCATATATCCTTCAGTAATTTTCATGTTTATCTCCTCCAATTTTCTATTGTGAACAGTAATTAAGTTCATTAATAAAACTATTTAAAACTTCTTATACATATTTAATTATGTATTTTAATCTTTATACCTACTTTTATAAATAGTATAACATAAAAGTTAAAAATCTCTATACTAAACCAATTATAAAATCATATTAACTATATAATTTTATTTTTTTAATAATAGTATATATATCTTTGATTATTTTTATTTGATACCTTAATATTAATCTTAAATTTTCTTTCTATAATAAACTATTTCTATTTTATAGGCTTATGTCAGTTTCTAAATTTAAAATTTTTAAAAAAATTTCATAAAATAAAAATATATTGATTGTATTCAAATAAATAGGGCAATAAAATAATTAAGTATAGTTAATTGTCTTTTAAGCAATATTAGTTTTATGTTAAAATTGTCTTTATTATATTGATTTACAGGAGGTTTGAATTTGAATAATATTAATTCACTTAAAGTAATAAAATTATCTCTTGGATGTTCTCTTGCTATATTTATTGCTTGGCTATTAAAATTAGAATACTCAATGGTTGCTGGAGTTATAGTACTACTCACAGTAAAAGACACTAAAAGAGAAACTCTTAAAGGCTCCATTGGAAAGATTTATGGTTTTCTTTTATGTACTATTTTTTCATATTTATGTTTTAATATTTTAGGATATAATTTGACTTCATTTTCAATATTTATATTTATAATTATACCACTTTGTTTTTTATTAAATATTCAAGATGTTATTGCTATGTGTGTAGTCATAGCATCCCATTACTTTCTTCAAGGAGAAACATCTATTAAGTGGATTTTAAACGAAGCTGGAATATTTGCAGTAGGGACTGGAATAGGTGTCATAATAAACATGTATATTCCAACAAATATACATAAAATCTATGAGGTTCAAAAAAAGTTACAGAAAGAAGTGAGCATTGTACTTATAGACATTGCAGATATTATTGTAAATCCAAAAAAAGAAAATGGATATAGTAGAGATTTATATACATTAAATTCACTTATTGACAACAGTATTTCTGAAACTTACGATAATATTAATAATACTTTATTAAGTGATACCAGATTCTTCTTAGAACATATGAATATCATAAAAAGTCAACGTGATATCTTAGAAAATTTGTATAGTTATGTATCTCAACTAAATTCTACACCACCACAAGCTCATATTCTATCTGCTTTCATACATAAGATAGGTTATACTGAATTTGAAGCTGAAACAGGAAATCTTCTTCTTGAAGAATTGAAGAGATTAATGCTTAGTATGCAAAACCAACCTCTACCTGTTGACAGAACAGAATTTGAAAATAGGGCTATTTTATTTTTTTGCTTAACTGAATTAAAACAGTTTCTAATTAACCGTAAACGTGCCCAAGTTCTTAGAGATAATAATTTTTTTAAATAAAAATGATAGAAATCCAGTAGTTGACCCAACTACGAAATACCAGATATAATGTTAAATGCGCCCCAACAAGAGGGCGCAATGTTTATAATTTCTTCTACTGTCATAATTAAATCATTATTCATATCGAACATACATTACTTGACCAATTCCAGTATTAGCTTTTTCATCAATGATTTCTATTTTAATAGTCACATCATTTTTTTTACAATACTTCGCTAATTCTGCCCCAGAACGGTTCTTATCGACTTATACTTATAATCTAATTTCACTGTTTAGTTGATATATAACCTAATTTTAAGCATTATCAATATTTAAATAATCAAGTATCCTTTTTGTTTCTTGTAGTTTCTGTTCTGCCTCATTTAAGTTTTCTTGAATTATAGAAATATATATTATATCTATCAACGTAAGCATTGCTATTCTTGAAGAAATAGCTCCTTCTCTAAGCCTTTTTTCTATATTTGGTACTACTAGCTTTAAATCACTAATCTTACTAAGATGATTGTCACTATATTTAGTTATACAAATGACCTTACATCCTTTTAATTTTGCATTTTCTATAGACTTTATTACTTCTTTTGATTCTCCAGAGTAAGATATTGCTATAGCTATATCTTCTTTATCTACATTTGAAGATACCATAAGTTGTGTATGACTATCTAAAGAGGTAAATGCTTGTTTATTTATCCTTAAAAGTTTCATTTGCAAATCTAGTGCAACTAAAGCCGAACCTCCTACTCCAAATATATATATATTTTTAGCCTTTATTATCTGTTCAACAGCTTCTCTTATTACATCTTTTTCATTCAACAACCTTGTTTGGTTGATAGTCTCTATGTTTTTGTTTGTAATTTTGTTTATAACACTATCTATATTGCAATCATAGTTTTCATCTACATATGTGTATTCATTTTCTTTCCCCATCAAATCTTTGGCTATCTCAATTTTTAAATCTCCAAAACCCGAATATCCCATTTTTCTAGAAAATCTAACTATACTTGCTGTACTCGTTTTTGAGTTTGATGCCAATTCTGATACAGAAAGTTTACTAATAGTTTCTGTATTATTCAATATATAATCAGCTATTTTTTTATCTACTTCTGTTAAATCTTCATATATTTGTTTTAACTTTAAAATACAACTCATACTCCACCACCTCTACCTATTTACTATAATATTTCTTCTTAGCAAGTAAACATGCTCCTAAATCTGGAGTCAACACTGGTCTCACTATATCAAATCTCGCTTTATTCAGATATTTTTTAAGTGGTTCTAATATCAAATCTCCTGAATTAAATACTCCACCTGAATAAGATACCTTTATCTTTGTACCTTGTTCAAAATGATGCTCTAATCCCATTATAAGCCTACTTAGTTCATAAGCTGCATCATCAAATATTTTACTAGCAGTATTATCACCTTCAATAACTGCTTTTAAACATATAGTAGCAAACTTTGCTATTTCTATTCTATCTCCTTTTATTTCATCATTTACATATTTTATTATGTCATAATCATTCCCTATATCAAGATGTCTTTTTATTAAATCGTATAATTTTGTTTTTAAACACCTTCCATCAGACTGCATTGTGAACATTTTTAGAGTAGCCATTCCTATATAATACGCTGACCCTTCATCTCCTAATACATAGCCCCATCCTCCACATCTGTGAAGATTCCCATCTTTATCTAAAGCCTGTGCTATTGAACCAGTACCTGCAATTATATTTATACCTTTTTCTCCATTTAAAGAACCTGCTAATGCTATTTCTACATCATTGCCTAAAGTATAATTTATATGACTATATGCATTTTTTGTTGCTACTTCTAATGCATATAACACTTCTTTTATTTTTCCATATCCAGCAAGTCCAACAAATGCATACGTTATTTCTTCTACATTTATCTTAGCATCTTTACAAACTTCTTCCAACCCAGTTATTAATAATTTTGTTAGATTATCAAATCCTATTTGATTATAATGACAAGTTCCTTTTGTTATATTTCCCACTATATTTAATTCTTCATCTACTAATGTAAATGTTGTTTTAGTTCCTCCGCCATCTACACCTAAAAAATACATACTATCCCCCTACAATATTTTTAATAAATCCTTCAATATTTAATACTTAAAAATAGCCTCCCAATACCATACTTTTAATATTGAAAGGTTATCAGTATTATTATTTATTTTACAATATTTCTATTGATTTTAAAGCTTCACTTATATAACCTTCTTGTCTATCGAGTATATTTTTTGCACTATCCTTATCTAGACCACTTTTTATCATAAATATAGCTAATTTGACACTATTATCTGCTTCTTCTAAGAACTTTTCTGCAACATCATATTCTACACTTGTAGCTATCATTATTATTCTTTTTGCTCTTTCAACCAACTTTTCATTTGATGTCTTAACATCTACCATTAAGTTTGAATATACTTTCCCCATCTTAACCATAGAAGCTGTTGTCAACATATTACATACCATTTTTTGAGCTGTGCCACTTTTCATTCTAGTTGAACCCATTATTACTTCTGCACCTACTATAATGCTTATTGGTAAATCTGCTTTTTTACTCATTTCACTATTTGGATTCATAGTTATTGATAGTACTGCACACCCTAATTCCTTAGCATACTCCATAGCTCCTATCACATAAGGAGTCCTTCCTGATGCAGCTATACCACATATAACATCCTTAGATGTAACTCCTCTGTCTATTATATCTTGCCTTCCAAGTTCTTTATCATCTTCAGCACCTTCTACTGCTTTAAATATCGCTTGATTTCCACCAGCTATTATAGCTTGGACAAGCTCAAAATCAACTCCGTAAGTTGGAGGACATTCTGTGGCATCTAGTATTCCTATTCTCCCACTAGTACCTGCTCCTATATAGAATAATCTACCTCCTTGTTTCATTCTATCTACTATTATATTAACAGCTTTTGCTATACTTTCTTTTTGTTCTTCAACAGCATAGGCTACAGTTTTATCTTCGTTATTTATTAATTCTATTATGCCTAATGTATCTTCTTTATCTATTTGTAATGTATTCTTATTTCTACCTTCTGTAACTAGGTTTTCCAAAGTTTTTATTAACATATCATTTCCTCATTTTCTTAATATTAAATTTTTAAACACATTTTAATTTTAGTCTTCATAATTATATCTCAATAATAAATTATTTTGTTGAAGGCTTAAAACTAAACTTTTGCCATGGTTTAATATAATCCAATATAAATAATTCTTCTTTTCTTATACATCCTACTACATTCGATTTACCACTGTTTTTCATATCAGTCAAAGCTATTTGTAACTCCCCTGCATAGTGTCCATATTCACTACTTTCAATTACTATATCTCCTCTTTTTATCATTTTAGGAGCATTGAATAATTCAAATTTATATCCTTTATATTTAACTCGAGATTGAGTAGACCTTATCATATTGTCAGATATGTCCCCTCTATTAAAATGTATTTCTTCAAAGAGTATCTTTTTCTCAATTTCTTGTATATTTTCCTCCATTATTACATCAAATGTAACCATATCTTTTCTCATAGAACCTAATACATTAAGCTCCTCATATGTTGGATAACAATTTGATATTATTATATCGTTTATATTATTCATAGCTATTATATGCTTTACTTGAACATCTATAGGTAGACTTCTGTGCATCTCAATTGTTGGAAGTCCATCAGTTACAGACCATGGTCCAAATGTATTTTCATTTTGACTTGTTACAAAAACTGCTGTTCTTAATCCATACTTATTGAATCTTTCTGTACATTTTATAAAGTGTTCTAAATTTAATCCACTATATCTGTGTGGATAAAAGTTATGGCATCCTATTAAATTTTCTTTATTTGGTTGGTAATCCATTATTGTATCTATATAATGAGTATTGTTACTCATATTGATTTCTATTTTAAGATTCTGAGGATTAAAAGTCATTAATGCCTCTTCAGAACCCGTAAATCCCATATCAAGCCTTATTCCATCTGCCTTCGTCCTTTTAAAAAAATTCAAATCTTTGTAACTTATTTCTAATTCACCAAATACTCTAGGATTTACATCAAGTATTACTTCAAAACCTTTAAGCTTAGCGTATTCATTTATACTTTTAAATTTTTTAATTATATTTTCTTTAGTATCTTTAACTGATAGTAAACATGAAAACATGCGTGTAAATCCATTTTCAGCAGCTTTATCTATATAATCATATATTTCCTTAGAGGTTGTCTTTTCTGGATAAATTGATATTCCTAATCTTCCCATCTGTGTCATCTCCTTATATCCTATATGTGTTTAAATTTATTTTGAATTACACGAAACTTTTTTCAAAATTCAGCGAAAAAAAGTTTCATATATATTTACAAAAAAAGAAAAGTTTACCTTTTCTTTTTTCATAAATAATCACCAAAATATCCTTGTTACTTATTTCAAAATTGTTATACTTTAAAATTTATACTAATTTAATAAAGTTTCTAATTCTTAATATAGTTTCTAATTAATAAGCTTCTTGCTCTCCAACTTTTTCTTCCTGAAGTAACCTCTTATCGTACATCTTAACAAATGGATAGTATATTATTATTGATATAGCTATACACAATAAATTAAGAACTGAAGCTCTCCAATCCCCACCAGTGGCTAAGTATGCCCCTACTGGACCTGGTAATGTCCAAGGGGCAGTAACTACTACTCTAGACACTAAATTAGCACTCATCGCAAACCATGAAATTGTACCCATTACTATTGGTGCTACAACAAATGGTATTATTAATATTGGATTTAATACTATTGGAGCTCCGAATATTATTGGTTCATTTATATTGAATATTGCTGGTATTACAGTTGCTTTTCCTAAAGATTTTCCATAAGCTGATTTTGCTCTAAATGCAAGAAGTAGAGCTAAGCCTATTGTAGCTCCAGAACCTCCAATCCATATAAACCATTGAAAGAATGGTTCAGCAGCAATACCTGGAACTGCTTGACCTGCAGCATATGAAGCTGTATTAGCATCTAATAATTGTATCCATAAAGGTCTTGCTAATGAACCTATTATTGATACACCATGTATTCCAAATGACCAAAAAAACGTTATTAAAAATATTAGTATAATTACTGATGGTAATGTGTCAGTGGCTGAAACTAATGGAGTTACTAATTTAGCTATGAAACCATGCCAATCAAAGCCTAGGAAATAAGTAACAATAGCCATTAAGATTATTATTAATGCAGCTGGTGTCAGAGCTTCAAAAGACCTTGTGACTGATGCTGGAACTGCTTCTGGCATGGTTATCTTGAACTTAGATTTGTCAGTAAATCTATAAATCTCAACACCTATTATAGACGTTACAATAGCAACAAACATTGAACCTCCACCAAGATTAGCCATTGGCATTTGCCATCCTTGAGGAATTGAATTATACCAAGCTAAAAGTTCTGGACTCTTTTCAACTATCTTTAATAAATCAGGTGTGAGACCCTCTATTGCAGTAGGAACTATTGTCAAAAGGAATGTAGCTGTAGCTAATAAACCTCCTGTCAATCCATCTAACTTATATGACTTTGCCAAACTATAACCTATGCCAAATGTAGAATATACTGATATAATAAAAAATGTCATTCTATATGGTAGTAATATTGTAACTGCATTTTCCTTTAGATACTGAGTTATCCCCCATGAATCTGGTAATGGAGGAAATGCTAATATCAAGAAAAATGACCCAACTATTATAAGTGGTAATGAAGCTACGATTCCATCTCTTACAGCTCTTAAGTGACGTTGTTCTGCCAATCTAGCCATAGAAGTTGATAATTTAGTGTCTAAAAATTCTGTAAATTTATCTAGCATCTTTTCTCTCCTTAATTAATATTTATTTTTATTATAATTAAAATTTTTGTAAAATTAACTTTCTTCTAACTTAACAACTACTGCAACTGCTATTCACTCAACAGCTCTTGAACTTGTTTTAGTAACTTTGGTCCTCCTAATGGACTATAAGCTTGTGCTTGTATTAATGCACACGGTACACCAACTTCATCAGCAAAACCTTTTAAATAGTCAAATCTATGTCTGACTTGTGGAGCTACCATAGCAATATCCCATCCATTTTTAACTTCATCCTCAAACTCTTGAGTCCCAACAGCTAAAACATCTATATCTATTCCATTTTTTGCTCCTTCTTTTTGTAATGCATTAACTGCTATAGCACTTGACATCCCTGATGAACAAACAAATAATACTCTCATATTTATTCCCCCTTGTTTTTTTATTTCTTTTCAATCATTATAGCATGTATTTTTGATTACAGGAATACGTTTGTATATATTTTTCATATTTTACATTTTTAATTGTAATTTTATTTCATGCATTTATATCTTGCTTTAATTGCTTTATTTACCTAATCATTCTTTTGGCTAAAATTACACACTACTTAAAATACTCATATCTTTTCTTAAAAAAGAAAAAAGACTACCTTATTATTAACATAAAATAGTCTCAATACTTTTTTAAATATGTATTCCTTTATATATCCAGAAGTAACCTATTATTGCAAATGATAAAGCAAATAAAATATACAGTCTAAAAAATCCCAAAGAAAAACCTCTCTTAGTTTCAACAAAGTATCTTGTATATGCAACTGCAAAAGATGTAATTAATGAATTTCCTATAACAACTCCAAATCTATTATCTATTCCAAATATAGATAATAACAAAGGAAAAACTACAGTACTTACTAGAGATGAAACTATTAGTATTAATCCACTTTTAAAACTTATAGTTGGAATATTATAATCTGTTCTTTGATTTTTCTCCATTTGTTTCTTAGTATTTTTATTACTTTTTGTACTTTTTGCATTTTTATAATTATTATTTTTCTTTCTTTTCTTTTTTTTATTATTAGACATGTCATTTACCTCCAAAAGGTTTAGGTGTTATATTCCCTAAAATAACTTTATTTTTAGCCCCTGTTGCAGATATTACATTAGAAAAAGAATTATTTAATGTTTCATTGCCCAAGATTACAAATGCCAAAGCCTCCTTTGCATCAGAAGAATACCCATATTCATCTTGAGTTAATACTTCAACCTCTAATAATAACTCTTTTATATATCCTATTAAAGTTAGATTATGAGCTCCTCCACCTCCAATTAATAAAGTATCTACATTAACCTTTGGAAGTATGAAGTTTTTATAATTATAATATATAGCTTTTGCCGTAAACATAGTTACCGTTGCTATCAAATCATATTTATCTACATGTTTATATTTGTTAAGCATATTATCCAAATAGACTTGTCCAAATGCCTCTCTTCCAGTGCTTTTAGGTGGCGCTTGACTAAGATACTTATGACTCATCAAATCTTTTAACATTTCTTCATTAATTTTACCTTTTGATGCAAAGTATCCATTTTTATCATACTTTCTATTAAATAATCTTTGACATACTCCATCTATTATCATATTTCCTGGTCCTGTATCAAATGCAAATACATCATCTATGTTACATGATTTAGGTATTATAGTAATATTTCCTATTCCACCAATATTTTGAAGTGCTAAATTTTTATTGTTATCACTATATAATAAAAATTCACTATATGGTACTAATGGAGCACCTTCTCCACCTGCTGCTATATCCATTACTCTAAAATTAGATATTACCTTTGTATTTGTTTCATATGCTATAACTGCTGGTTCACCTATTTGAAGCGTTGAAGATACAAAATTATTATAACTTCTTGGTATATGAAAGATTGTTTGACCATGAGATGCGATAAAATCCAAATTTGCTATATGAAAGTTTGCTTTATGACACACTGATTTTACAGCTTTACTAAATAAATATCCAAGCTTAAAATTTAAGCTACAGATTAAATCAACACTCGATTCCTCTTCTATACAGCACTTTCTTATTTCGTCTTTTATATCTTTAGGAATTTCTAGAGTTATAAATTCTATTTGCTTAACTTTAGTATTTCTACCATTCCCACTAATTTCAGCTAGTACTGCATCAACTCCATCTAAGGAAGTTCCTGACATTAAACCTACACTATACATAGTTATCATCCTTTTAAGTTTATAGTTATTTCATACTAAAAATACCTTGTACATTATTGCACAAGGTGTATATTTTAAAAAGATATCAAATTACTTAGCATTTATTTTTTATGTAATTTTAGCTATAAAAATTCACTTCCATAAAATACATTGAAATTAATTTTATTATGTTTTTTGTCCTAGTTAAATATTAACTCAAAATATTTTCAATGTCAATATACTTTAGTGTAATTTTTTTTCATAGCAAAATATATTTTATATGTTATATACTTATTTAGAGTTGATATTACATCTAAAATAGTACAACCTTTACTTAAACCCTCTGACCTTAATATTACTATAGATAGTTATAACTATATTATAGTAGATAAGAAAGTTGAAGCTGCAAATAAATTGAATTTAATATTTCCTTTAAAAAACAAATAAACTACTATGTCATAGAATTTAATTAGTAGTTTATTTGTTTTTAGAATATATATTTAATTTATCGCTGAAATCAATGTTTTGTATAAACCATTCTTAGATGATAGTATATCATCATTTCCTGATTCAATAACCCTGCCATTTTCTATTACATATATTATATCTGCTTCCTTTATAGTTGAAAGCCTATGCGCTATAATTATTACAATTTTATTTTTTAAATAGAAACTAATATTTTTTAAAATTTTCTCTTGTGATATGTTATCTAAAGCTGAAGTTGCTTCATCAAAAATTAATATATCTCTATCACTAATTATTGCTCTAGCTAGAGCAATCCGTTGCTTTTGTCCTCCTGATATTTTAGTTCCTCTTTCACCAACTATAGTTTCTAATCCATAATTTAAACTATCAATAAAATCATTTAAGCCTACCTTATGGATTATTTCATTTAGCTCATTATCATTAATTTTATAATTTAATATAATATTATTTTTTATGGTATCATCAAATATTAGTACATCTTGCGTAACTATATTAATACTATTTCTGAGGGATTTCAAGTTAATTTCATCAATTTTAAATTTGTCAAATAATATTAATCCATCGTTAATATCCCAAAAACGATATATTAAATTAACTATTGTAGATTTACCACAACCGCTTCCTCCTACAATTGCACTTATTTTTCCTTTTTCAAATTTCAAATTCATATCATTTAATATATATTTACCATCTTTGTCATATTTAAAATATACATTTTTAAATTCTATAATATTACAATCATTTTTGACCAGTCTGTATCCTAAATTATTCACTTTTATATCTACTTTTTCATCTAGGATTGAATAGACTCTATTAATAGAAGCTTTCGCCTGCCCAATCCTAGTATTCGCTCTCACTATAGATACACATGGCCCTATTAACATTCCACTATACATTTGAAATGCTAATAGTTCTCCTAGTGTCATATTTCCTTTTATTATTTTGTAACCACCATATCCAAATATTGATATAGTGATAAAACCAGTTATAATACCTGATATTGCAAAATTTCCCGAAATAATTATATCTAGTTTCAGAAATTTATGAATTAGATTTCTTTCTTTATTTAAATAAGAAGAAAAAAATTTCATTCTCGACTTAGATACTATAATATTCATAATATTAGAAATGTATTCTTGTATTAAATTTGATAAATTTCCACCATCATTTCTTATTTCACTAGTTTTAAGGGTTATTACTTTTGTAATTTTTCCCTGTAAAATAGTTAATATAATTTGTAATATACATACAACCAAAAATAAATCTGTTTGTATTTTCACTAAGAAATACAATGATATAATTGCAGTAAATATATTTACTAACATTGTAAATATAAGTTCTGCACTAAAGTTTTCTAACATATACATATCAGTATTAATCACAGATAAAATATTTCCTGTTTTGATATTTGAGTAATACCTACCAGATAATTTAGAAATATGATTTAATAACTTAACCTTTAAATTAACTGTTGCTTTATTTTTAATTGAAGAATATAAATATGCTAATAAAATCTCAAAAATTGAGGAAAATATTGTGACTAATATATATATAATAACTAATTTAATTAGTATTTCTATATTACCATACTCTATTCCATCATCTATAATCATCCTTGTTATCTGAGGCATTGAAAGATCTAGTATAGAAATTACAAATGTAACAATAAATGCTACTATTAATTTTGTTTTATTTTGTTTTATTATTAACTTCAAAAACCTAAATAAATTTTTATTATTAAAATTAGTCATTTATTCGCCCACCATCTAGTAAAATTTTTATTTATGCACTTACATATATTTAGTAACTAAGTGCATTAACGAATATATCGATATAAGATCATACCTTGATATGCTCATATAATCAAATTTTAAATTGAAATTATTCTCTATTTTTTTTAATATATTAAAACAGTTGTTATCATTTAAGCCAACATAATCATTAAATAAAATTATATCATGAACATCATCTATACTCTCAGTTATGTTTAATTCATTTTTTAATATATTTATTAAGTCTTTAACCAATTTATAATTTATAGACTTATCATATTGTTGAATTTCAGGGAATCTCTTACTTCTCTCTAAATCTTTTTCTGTCCAATGATTCCTCATTGACAATTTTTCTAATTTTTCACTTAAATCTTCTAAGTTAATATTTGGAAATCTATATAGTATTTCAGCTATTTTACCAGTAAGCTTTGCAGCTGACTGACTATTACTCTTTCCAAATAATTTATAAGAATTATTATCCATTACACATTGAATTCTATAATCCTTATTATACCAAATAGCACTTTCTCTCTCTAATACAAATCCTCTAACCCCTATAACATTGTCAAATTGTGCTGGATAGCTTGATTCAAAGCCATTCTCGACTGAACATACGATTATTTTTCCTTTTTGTTTTAGCCTTTCACATATACTATATAAATCTTCAATTGATTTATTTCCTAGAACTGATAAACTTAAATTTACAATTTTTACATCTGTATTAAGTACAAATTTTAATCCCTCTTCCAATACTTGTATATTGCTATTTCCAAAATCATCTAAAACTTTAACTATAAACAATTCTACATTATTAAATTCTCTTTTTATTATTGATGAACATGATGTTCCATGGCCATTTTTATCTTCATAATCTTCTGTAATCATAATATAACCATTTTTAGTTTTAAAGGAAATTCCTCCAACTATACTTTCTCTTAAAAAGTCATGATTTTTATCTATACCAGTATCTAACACAGCAACTTTTATCTTATTTTTCAAAATCTCACCTTCTAGCTTTTTAAATTATATTTCCATCAATTATTTCGATTACTCTATCCGCTTTCTTAGCTATATTCATATCATGGGTTACTAAAATTATAGTTTGATTATATTTATTGCTTGAAAGTTTAAAAAGCTCAATAACTTCATTACTTGTTTTACTATCAAGATTTCCAGTTGGCTCGTCTGCTAATATAATACTAGGTTTTGTTGATAAAGCCCGTCCTATTGCAACTCTTTGTTGTTGTCCTCCAGATAATTTACTTGGAAGATAATCTTTCTTCTCTTCTAAACCTAACATAAAAATAAGTTCTTCTATATAATTTGAATCTATTTCTTCTTCACCAATCATCATTGGAAGCTCTATGTTCTCCTTGACACTTAATATAGGAAGCAAATTAAACTGCTGAAATACAAATCCAATTTCTGTTCTCCTATATTCTGCTAATTTTTTATCTGAAAAAGAATTTATATCTACACCATTTACAATTATTTCTCCTCTACTTGGTCGATCTAAACCTCCTAGTAAATGTAATAATGTAGATTTTCCACTACCACTTGGCCCAATTATCGATATAAATTCACCCTTATTAATACTAATATTTATATCTTTTAGTACTATTAAATTATTTTCTTTTAAACCATACATCTTTGTTAAATTTTTTGTTTTTAGTATAGTCATTTAATTCACCCTTTTATAATTATTTTATCTATTGAAATCTCTTATCCCATCTATTAAGTTAACTTCTTTAATCTTTTTAATAGAAAAATATATTGCTAAAATGATAACTATTAAGTTTATAAATATAATTAAGATATAATCTATATAATTAGTCTTAAATTTAATGCCTATGCTACTTATATTCAATAAGTTGTAAATTATCCTTTGTAAAATACTAGATGTAAATATAATAATAATGTTTGATAGGAACCAATAAAATAAACCTTCACTTAATAGCATTCTTTTTAGTTTAATTTCACCTAATCCCATTGACCTTAAAATTGATAACTCATCTTTTCTTGATATTATATTATAGTTAATGTTATTAATTATATTAATGATAACTATAATAAATATAACCAAATTTATACCTTTACTATAAATTTTGCTTTTTTTATATAAAGATTCTAAATTAGTCCTCTCTTGTACCAAATTTCTTGGTCTAATATTATCTCCTGTTGATGTAATTTTAGATATATTCCTTTCAATTGTTTTATGATTGTATCCATTTTTAATATCAATATTGATTGAATAATAATCTATTACACCTGTAACACTTTCAAAAGTATCTTCACTTAAGATTAAATTAGGACTTAAGTAGCTTCTTTCAAACCCATCATACATATAATCATAAGAAACTATAGCTACTATCTTAAATGTTTTGTAAAGATACTTTTCATTTAAATCCTCTAATTTATAATATTTATTGTCTAATACTTTATTTTCTCTAAACTTAATAGTAACTAAATCTCCTGGTTGTATATTGACTACACTTTCTCCTTGAGGCAATACTCTAATACTTTCATTGTTAGTCTGTGGAATATATAAAATTGCATCTCCATGCTCTTTCATATCTTTAATATTTATCTCTCCTTTTATAGTATATCTTTTTAATTTATTTAAAGCTGAATCATTATATCCCCTCAAACTATTTTTTAGAATAAGCTCATTTGTATTTTTATCTTTATCCAAATAAGAATTAAAGTACATATCCTTAACACCTAAGTTTAAATTATCAAAATATTTTTGATTTTTTATATCTTCTTCATTTAAAATCATTTTTGATGGTATTAGTTTGCAGGTATCTATATCTTTTATGCCATCTAGTTTTTTAAGTTTATTCAGATAGGTTTCTGATATTCCTTTTGATTTATTCTCATTATATACATCTATTTGGAAATCAGAATTAGAATGTAATTCCCAGTTTTGATAATTCCCTCTTTCTTTTTCTATTGAAAGTTTGTATGACAAAACAATAAATGTTATTCCACATATACTTAGTGAAAGTAATATAATTAAAAATGTCTTTTTGTTTCTAAATATATTTTTAAAAGATAGGGCTATATATGTTTTCATAAATTTCCTTAAAGTAGTTATTGATATAATGCTTTTTTCTAAATTTGCAGTACTAAGCCTTTTATTTATTCCATCTATAATTGAAATCTTTCTTATTTGTTTATATAATAAAACTGATATTAAAAATATTACAATTCCAATAAATAATATAGATATTAAAATAATAGATATTGGTATAATAACTTTAAATTCTACTAATGTTCCATGAATTATTATATTGGTATTAACTTTATTTGATATACTATTTATACCAAATGCTCCTAACAACCCAAATACTACACCTATAGGTATAGAAATTATGTACATAAGTATAAGCTCAATAAAAACAAGTTTAAAAATTTTATAATTATTACATCCAACAGCTTTTAAAATGCTATAGTCTTTGATTCTGTCGTATATTGAAATGTTAAAAATACCATATATAATCAATCCACATATAGAGCTTATTATAATCACAAATTGTAAATCATTAAAATTAATTTTGTTATTTATATTTTCTAAACTGATAATATCACTTTGCAAGTGAACATTTTCTCTTGGAATGTTAATCGAAGTTGTTATTTTTTCTATTTCTTTTTCTATATTGACATGTTGCTTAAATTCTATATATGCAAAGGTTTCATTGCTATCTTTTTCCTTAAAGTTTAAGTATAAATTCCTTCTTCCATACAATTTATTTGAAGCTATATCATTTAATATACCAACAATAAAAAACTTTTCTTCTTTATATTTTCCATCATTATCATTAACCCTTAAAGTAATTTCTTGATTTAATTTAAAATCCAATCCTAAGAGTTTTAAAATCCAGTCCTCTACAACTATTTCATTTTTATTTTTTGGCAATCGCCCTTCTTTTATTTTAGATCCACTCAATAAATAATCATTATTTGCACTCATTATATCTATATTTTGCTTTTCTTCTTTTGAAGTTTGATTATATAGATATTGTAATCCTATGTGTTCAATACTACTATTTGATTGAATTTTATTTAATTGTTCTTTATTAATTCCATTAAATAAAACATGGTAAGGTCCATTTTTATATTTTAATGTCTGTAAATCTAGATTATTATCAGTATATCTAAGAACACTCGTTCCAACTATTAACATTATAGAAAAAATCATGCTTATGATAATTGCAAGTGATCTTAATTTGTATGAAATCAAATATTTTTTTACTACTTTTAGACTTTTCATAACAGACCTCATTCTCATTTTCAATATATTAACATTAGGCTTTGCTCAATTTATAATTTAACCTTTTCAATTATCTAAATTTAAATAATCCGATATATCATAAAAATAAATATTAAAAATGGTATAAACACCATTTTCTGAATACACATCAACCTTATGACCCAAATTATCCATCATCTTTTTTGCAAAATATAATCCCATTCCTGTAGATTTATATAATCTATTTCTCCCATTTGTTCCTGTAAATCCTTTATCAAAAACTCTACATATATCCTCTTCATTTATACCAATACCGTAATCTTTTATAGATAACACTACTCCATTTTCTAATGTTTTTGCATTAAATTCAATTTTTCCAACTTCTTTTGAGTATTTTATAGCATTATTAATAATTTGGTCTAAAATATATGCCATACATTTAGAATCTGTATAAACAGCATAATTTAAGTCATTTAAAGTAACTTCAATATTGTTTTTTATAAGTAAAAATGAGTTATTCTTTACAGAGGATTTTATCAATTTTTCTAAATTAACTTTGTTCATAAATATGTCCTCAAACATACTATTACTTCTACTGCTATATAAAATAGAGTTTACTAAAAAGTTTATTTTTGCGATATGATTCTTAATATCTATACTATCTTCTACATTATTTAATCTATCTGTAATTATACTCAAAGATGATATTGGAATTTTTATTTCATGAACCCATTTAGCTATGTATTCATCTAATTCTTTTAAAGATTGTTTGTAATTTTTTATATCATCATTATTCTTTAATTTCAAATTTTCAATAATACCTCTTATGATATTTTCTTCAAAGGATTGTCCACTAATCAAGGAACTATCCATATCATCATTATTTTCTAGATACTTACATAAATCTTTATAGCTATTTTTAAAGTTTATATAATCTATAATAAAAAATACTGTTATTATGAGCAAAGCTAGAAAATCCAAGTATATCAATTCTGAATATTGGTTTTTAAATATATTTATAGCAAATAGGTAAATATTTATTATGCTAACAATAGATAAAAAAAGGATAATATACTTAAGTCTACCTTTTAAATATTTTACTAGCATTGTATTATATATCCTATCCCCTTCTTAGTTTTTATAAAATCATCAAAACCTAGTTCTTTAACTTTACTTCTCAATCTATTCATATTTACAGTAAGTGCATTGTCTGTCACAAACTCATCATTATCCCATAGAGTCATCATAAGACTTTCCCTTGATACAACCCTATTCTTATTTTTTAATAATAATGTTAAAATTTTTATTTCGTTTTTAGTCAACTCTATACTTTTATCCTTATACTTATGTTTTATAATCCCTTTCCCCACATCAAACATCAAATCTTCACAATACAAAATACTATTAGAATCACTATAATTATAGACTCTTCTTATTATACCATTTATTTTGGTAACCAATATGTCTATAGAAAATGGTTTGGTAATATAATCATCTGCTCCATTATTTATACCCATTATTAAGTCCATATCAGAATCTCTTGATGATAAAAATATTAATGGAACATTTGAAATAGCTCTTATTTTTTCGCACCAGTAAAATCCATTATATAAGGGTAAATTTACATCCAAAAGTACTACATCTGGTTTTTTATCCATAAATTCATCTAAGACTACCTCAAAATCATCAATTAATTCTACTTTAAATCCCCATCTCTCAAGTGCCAACGCAATCTCTTTTGATAAATCAATATCGTCTTCTACTAATAAAATTCTATACATTTGTATATTCTCCATTATCCTAATATTTCAGTATTCTATTAATTATTAATATCATAACATATTTTATATAAATTTATTACCCAAATTGTCTAGTTAATCAACAAAGAGACTCTTATTATAAGAATCTCCTTTGTCTTTACTAATCTATCAATTAATTTTTATATACTATACTCTTAAACTTATTAACAGATACTGCTCCATATATTATGAATATTATCAAGCATATCACTAAACTTAGTATATATATACCAAATAAATTGGCCATCAATAAATCTCCTGCTAATCTCAATGCAAAATAACTAGATATCGTTGCACTTAACATTGGTAAAGTATAAAATATGGCTACTTCTTTAAGTATAGCTATATTTATATCTTTTTCTGTAGTACCTATTTTTAATAAAATTTTGTATTTGTCTTTATCTTCATAAGCATCACTATATATTTTCATATATATTATACTTCCAGCTACAATTGCAAATACTAAGAATAAAAACACAAGCACTACATATGCAAATTTCATCCATTGACCCTCATTTAGAGCTTTATATCCATTTCTAATATATCCGTTTTTTAAACTTAAATTCTTCTCAATATTACTGAACATTGCTTGGCTATTTTCTTCTTGATACACCTTCGCTCCATAAAAATATACTTGCTGACCCTTATCTCTTAATTTGAAATATGCATTATCATTTACTACTATAATACTTTGATTAAATCCTGTACCCAATACTGGAACCTTTATCTTTCCCTTTGAAATATTATACAACTGCCCATCAAGTTTTATCTTAGCTTCTTTTGTAGTCATTGATACTATCGTTTGAGGACTTTTTAACTCTATTACATTATTTCCTCTAATCAATTCCTTACCATACTCTTTTAATTCTTCACCATTACCATTTACTTTAAGAATATTACAAAAATCACTATATTTCATTATAGCATCTATTTTGTTGTAAATATTTTTGCTGTCTTTTTTTTCTAAAACTGTTAGTTCTGGATTTACTGAATATTTTATCTTATTAGTATCTTTTATTACATTCTCTATTTGTTTTTTATTCACTTCATCTTTATCCATTGAAACTATGCTTACAGTATATATATTTCTTTGTTCTTGGGCATTCTGATGTATATACTTCATTGCAACTGAAGCACCAAGAGTTGATATTGTAGCAGTTACAATTATAGCTATTATAGCATAAGTTTTGTAGTTTTTATTTAGTCTGTAGTTTATGTTATTTATTGCAATTATATTATTTCCCTTGAATAATATTTTTTTATTTTTTATTATAATGTCAAATACAACAGGCATAACTGATTTAAATAAACCATAAGTACCTATTATTATTATACCTATAACAGGTATTACACTAGTTATATTTCCACTTCCTAGATTAGTAGAAAGATAATAGCCATATCCTATTACTATAATTGATACTATAGCTAATATATATATACCTATTCCTACCTTTGGTATTTTTTCTTGCTTTTTAGATGTATTAATTAAATTTATTACACTACTTCTACATATTGTTATAAAACCTTTTACAGCCATTATTATAAATATAGAAATAAATATTAAAGTAGCATACAGTATAGCCTCTATGCTAAGTCCATTAGATACTTTTATATCAAATCCAGATAACTTTATTATCACTACCTGAAAAAATCTAGATGTTATTATCCCTATAATTATTCCTGTTATACAAGAACTTATTCCTATAAGCATATTTTCTACAAAAAATATTTTTCCTATAGTATATAAATCTAAGCCCATAAAGGACAATATTCCTATTTCTTTAGACCTATTCTTAAAAAATATGTTTGTCGCATACCATATAAAGAAAAATAAAAACACTGATAGTATCATTATCACAGATATCAATACTGATAATGTAAATTTTTTGTTTTCTCCTTGTAATACATTTATAGCATCACCATATCTTAATAACTCAAAATTAGTTAGTACGACTACTGAAAAAACCATAGATATAAAAAATGCTAGATACGTTCTTATGTTACTCTTAAAATTATTATAAGCAATTCCAAGTATACTCACTTACATTTCACCTCCCATAGAAGCTAACATATCCATGATTTTTCCATAAAATTCTTTTCTACTACTTCCTTTGTTTAATTTACACTTTATATTTCCATCATTTATCATATACACTTCATTTGAATAACTTGCAGTTAAAGGGTCATGTGTAATCATTATAATAGTAGCATTGTTTTCTCTGTTTATTTTTTCTAATGATTCTAGAAGTTCATACGCTGATTTAGAGTCTAAAGCACCTGTTGGTTCATCAGCAAATATAACTGCTGGATTTGTAATTAATGACCTAGCTGCTGCACCTCTTTGTTTTTGTCCTCCTGATAATTGATAAGGATATTTATCTAAATGATTTTCTAATCCAAATTTTTTGGATATAGAAAATACCTTTGCTTCTATATCCTTACTTTTCTTTTTTCCTAATGCTAAAGGAAGTGCTATATTATCCATTAGTTTCATATTGTCTAATAGATTATAATCTTGAAATATAAACCCTATTTTTTCTCTTCTTAATTTTGATAGTTCATTATTTTTTACTTTTGATATGTTAACCCCATCTAGTATTATTTCTCCTGAGGTTTGTTTGTCAAGTGTAGACATTAGATTTAATAAAGTTGTCTTCCCTGCACCAGATGGACCCATTATCGATATAAAATCACCTTCATTGACTGTAAGAGATATATTTTTTAATACATTTGTTCTAAATCCTTTTATTCCATAATCTTTTGATATATTTTTTATTTTTAATATTTCTTTCATAATAATAGCCTCCAGTTACTAATTTTTTAATATATATTTATTTTAAAGGTTTTATGTAGATAAATCCTTAAGTAAATATTACATTTTAACTACTAGTATTACACTTTTGTAACATAAATAAAAGAGGTTCCTAAGAACCCCCTAACCTATGTGATAATTTTTTTAAGTTATACTTATAATTTTTTCATTTCAAAGTTTGTTTTTTAAACATAATATCAAACCATAAGCTAAACATCCAAAAATGCTTAATATCATTAATGTATAATTATAACCAATATTAATACTTAAAAATCCAGCAATAGTTGGAATAATCAGAGATGAACCCCCCATAAATATACTTAAAGCAATTAACTGACTACTACTTCTGAGTTTTTTAGGAGAAACTTCAAATATTAATGTTTTTGATGTAATTAAAATTAAAGGAGTAGAAAACACTTGAAAAACACACAGTATAATGATTATACTTGAATCACTTGCCAAAGCAAACAATAAAAACTGAACTGTTATCATAATAGCACTTAATTTTAATAGCTTTAAACTGCTATATTTTTTTAATAAATAAGATCCAGCTAAATACGTTGGTATCTCTAATAATGACTGTAAAGACCACTTCAAAGATATTTGAGAATTTGTAGCATTTAAAGCTATCATCTTATCTATTACAGTACAGTTATTTGCCACCACCATTGAGTATAGTAAAAATAAAATACATACTAGTAAAATATATTTCTTATCTTTTAATAATTGAATAATATCTTTATTAGTTACATTTACTTTCTTGTTAATCTTTTCAATATCAGGCAATAATAATATATTTATAATAAGTAATACTACAATTAAACCAATAGCTACAGATAATCCAAAATATGAAAACTTAAGAATTAAGTAAGATGCTACCATACTCCCAATAGCCCATCCAATCGATCCAAAAGTTTTAATAAATGACAAATAATTATTAATCTTATCTCCACAACCTATTATCCAAGTATCGTATAAACTACAACAAGTATTTAATAGACCTCCTGATAAAGCAACCAGTAATAAATATATTATAAAAGTTGCAGATTCAGTAGAAAACATAATAACTGATGCAATTCCATAAACTGATAGACTAATCAAAACAATTTTTTTCATTGTTTGATACTTATCAGCTAATACTCCAAATAATAATTGAAATAATATATTGGTTATTGCATAGCTCGATAATATAATTCCTCTTTCAAACGCTGAGTAACCTAATTTTGATAAGAAAGGTGTGAATTTTGTTGACGCAAAAGCAAAAATAATATATGAGAAAAAATAGAATATGATAAATTTAAATTTAATCGCTTTATTAATCATAATCAATCAAAATTGATAACTTTAATACCACTATTTCCTTCCTGATTTAAGTTTGAAAGATGATATTTTACCGTATTAGGATTCTCTACAATAACTAAAGGAATATATAAAGTATTTTCAAGTAATTTATTATCAATTTCTACTAACTTTTCCCCCATATTAACTTCTTGACCTTGTTTAACTTCTAATTTAAAGTTTTCTGTTTTTGTTGTTGCACTATCTAATCCAATATGAATAAGAATTTCAACATCATTTTGTAATTTAATACCTATAGCATGGTTAGTTTGAGCAATAAAACTTATTATCCCTTTAGTTGGTGATTTAAGAACATTGTCCTTTGCTATTATAGCAAATCCATCCCCCATTACCTTAGTTGAAAATACTTTATCAGGAATTTCTTCAAGATTAATTATTTTTCCATCAATATAAGAATTAATTGTAATTGCTTCTTTTTTTCTTTTAAAGAACATTATAAACACTCCTTTACATAATTAACTTTATTCTGATTATCATTACAAATAACGATATTAAGCATACTGCAACTGAGGAAAAAAGAGCTTTATAGCTCTTTCCCCATTGTAGTTCTTTAATACTGCTTATGATTTGTTTAATTCCAACAAATTTATAAACATAGGTAAACATGATAACAATAGTTATTGTGTAAATTTGAAATACCTGCCCTAATAAGACTAAATAGAAAGCAATCATGTTTTCTTTTATATCTTTATTCTTTTTTATATTATAAATAACATATGCACTGTATACTGCACTAAAGTTAGAGACTAAATTTAAACTTGCATTAACATCATTATTTAAAAGTTGTGAAAATGAAACATTTGTAAATAATGATGTCAATTCTAAATACACTATATATAGAACAGGTAATATTAGAAAACAAATCATCACCATTGAAAGAAATATATTTTCATCTTTTAATACTGCTGTGATATTTTTTATTTTATTTGTTATCATGTTTTTGTTCTCCTTATTTAAAAGTTGGCCAGAAATCCTTATTAGCCACAATCATTTCATCTAAGATTTCTTTTGCTACTTTTGCACTTGGAACAGTTTTACTCATAGTAAATGACTGCCATAATTTTTGATAGCTTTTGTCTATCCATGCTTCTACAGCTAATTTTTCAGAAGCAACTTGTTGTTCCATTAAACCTTTTTGGAAAGTTGGAATTTTACCTATAGACATAGGCTCAACCATATCTTTTCCAACAAGACAAGGAATTTCAACCATTGCATCATCTGCAAAATTTTCAATAGCTCCATTATTAGGAACAATCAGTAAAAATCTTTCTTGAGTGTTAAATGCTAATGCACACGCTAATTCAACAATAAATTGAGAATGTTCACTCGCATCAAACCATGTATCTCTTGCTGTACCATTTTTTACAATTCTTTCACATTCTTCGAATGTATCTTTTTCTCTTCTATCCATAATCTCATTTGCTCTTGTATAATTTGGATTAGAATGTTTAACAGTTTCATCAGCCATTAAATAATATTTTAAATAAGTATTAGGTAATGTAGTTGGTTCTATTTCTAATAAGTTCTTTGCTGCTCTCATAGTTTCTAACCAACTAGATTCTTTGTGTTGACCTTGAGGTGTAAATTCCTCATATCCCTTTTTAGCACAATATTCTTGTAATTTAGGCATTAAATCATTTCCTTCTTTGTCTTTAATACTTGTCCACCATCCAAAATGATTTAATCCATAATATCTAACATCAAAGTCTTTACGAGAATTTAAACCTAAAACTCTAGCAAATATTTCCTCTAAACATACCGGCATATCACAAATATTAATAATTCTTGAATTTGGTCTTAATACACGGCATGCTTCTGCAACTATAGCTGCTGGATTTGAATAATTAAGCATCCAAGCATTTGGAGAATATTTTTCCATATAATCAATCATTTCGATTACTGGACCTATTGTTCTTAATCCATAAGCAATTCCACCTGCTCCACAAGTTTCTTGACCAACAACGCCATATTTTAGTGGAATTTTTTCATCTTGTTCACGTAAAGCATATAAACCAACACGAATTTGTGCCATTACAAAATCAATATCAGTAAATGCTTCTTCTGGATTTGTTGTATAACTAAATTTAATTTCTGGATTTTTCTCTCTAACAATTATTGCACATGCTTCAGCAACTTTTCTTTGTCTCTCATCGTTATTATCATATAATTTAATTGATTCAATAGGAAATTTATCAACACTTTCAATTAACATTGTTACAATTCCAGCAGTATAAGTACTTCCCCCACCAGCAATTAGTATCCTCTGTCTTTTTCTTTCCATCTTTATTTCTCCTTTATAATAAATTTTCAAATTCTTCTCTTACACTTGGTACTGAAAGCCCAATAATAATCTGAATAGCTTTTCCATTATGCACTAAACCATGTGCACCTACTGCTTTAAAATCTTCTTCTTTAGAAATGATTGAATCATCTTTCAAAGTTAATCTCAATCTTGTAGCACAGTTTGTAACATCTACAACATTTGCTGCTCCACCAACTAATTTTATGTATTCAGCCGCTTGTTGAGATGCTTTACTTAATTTATTTCCTTTTTCATCTTTAGTTTCTAAATACTCATTTTTAGTATATAGTTTTGTTTCTTCAGTATCTTCCTCTCTACCAGGAGTTTTCAAATCGAATTTCTTAATTAAGAAAGTAAATACAAAGAACCAGATAAATGAAAATATAATCCCTACAACAACTTGAATAATATATACCTTCCAGTGATACATCCCAAGTGGAAGCCAATTTAATACAACCCAGTTAATAATTCCTCCACCAAAATCACCAACAACCCCTAAGGCAAATGAAATCGTTTGCAAACACGCATCTAAAAATGCATGTACTAGGAATAAAAGTGGTGCTACAAATAAAAATGTAAATTCTAACGGTTCAGTAATTCCAGTTAATACTGCAGTAAGAGTAGCAGGAATCATTAAACCTAATACTTTTTTCTTTTTTTCCGGCTTTGCAGTCACATAGAAAGCACCAAATACACCTAATGAACCAAACACCTTTGATAACCCAGATAATGAGAATCCAATTGGATACATTTCCTTTAGAGTATGAGTTGAAGTTTGAAAGTTCTGAATATGAGTAGCCCAATATACTGATGTACCACCTGGAACAACAACACTATCATAACAGATTGGTGCATATACAAAATGATGTAACCCAGTCGGTATTAAAATCTTTTGTAAGAATGCATAACACCAAACTCCTATATTTCCACTATTTATAAAAAATGTTTGTAAATGCCTAATAACATTTTGAACATGAGGCCAAATAAAGCAAGTTAATAATGCAACTGGTATCATAACAAAGAAACAAATTGCAACTACAAGTGATGAGCCTCTAAATAATCCAATAAAATCTGGTAGTTCTTTATCATAAAATCTATTATGAACATAAATAACAATGCCTGATATTAATAAAGCACCAACCATACCAGTATCTAATGTTTTAATACCAGCAATGCTTACAAGTCCACTTCCAGCACTTATTTCAGCTGCGAAATCAACCCCAAAGCTTTTTCCCCAGAAACTTAACATAGAACCTACAAAATAATTAAAAGTCAAGTATGTTGCTAAAGCTTCCATGCAAGCTCTTGCTTGTTGCTTTTTTGCAAGTGCTATTGGTAAAGAAATAGCAAATAATAATGGCAACTGGTTAAATACCATCCAAGCTCCACTGGATATTACGCCCCAAAATTGGTACCAAATATTTTCCGGTGTAGCAAGCGAACCCATAATTGACTGATTTTGAAATACAATTGAGAATCCAACCATTATCCCAGCGAAAGCAAATAATAGTGTTGGTGTAAACATTGCTCCTCCAAAACGTTGTATTTTCTTCATCATATAAACTACTCCCCCTCCTTATATTTTTATTTTATCTTTGGCCTTAGATATCTATTATTTTAACAGGTTAATAAATATATACAATCTTTAGGCTATATTCGGAGCTTATTCACAATCAAATAAGTTTTTGCACATTTTTATGTTCAAATTTTCATAAAAAAAAAGAATGACTACAATTTGCAATCAATCCCTTCTGTAATCATTCTATGTCTTTTATAAATACTATATTTAATAAATAATAACTCAATCAATATAAAATATAACATTGTCAATTTATAACTAGGGTGCATTTGTAAAAATGAGATATTAGTTGCTGAAATATAAATTGATTCATCACTTAAATCAGTTAATGTATTATTTTTAAACTCTGTAATTGAAATTATTTTAGTTCCTATTAATTTTAATCTTCTAGCAATATTAAGTGTATTTTCATTCTCACCACTTAGGGATATAATAATCATAACATCATTTTTACTGACAATATTGTAAAAAGAATCATCAAATGTTCTTCCTTCAAAATCATATATTATTTCTTGACATGATAAGAACATTCTCTTTATCTGTTTTGCAACCACATTTTGAATATCCCCTGAACCATAAGCATATATTGTTTTTGATTCATAAAGAAGTTTACACAATGCATCATAATCTTTATTTTTTTGATCTTCAACATACTTAATTATTGAATTACACGCAATATCAAATGACTGATTTTCTATAACATGAACCTTTTCTGATTCCCAGCTTAATAAGACTTTAAATTCACTAAAACCTTTTAAATCTAATTTTTTAACAAATCTTGTAATAGTTGCACGAGATACATTACATTTCATAGCAAGTTCATTTATTGACATCTTACTACAATGTTTTTTATTTGCAGTTATATATTTCCATATTAATAAATCTGTCTCATTCAATTTATTATAATTTAAAAAAATCATTTCTTCTAATCTCATAAACTATTATCCCCTTTAATTAAAAATCGTCATAAATATTATACCAATATTCAACATTAAATTACAGCATATTCTTATATTTCCTATTTATCCTATAAAATTGACTATAAGAAATACTACTATAATTGATGCTTTAAAAAAAGGTAGTTTTAATTCTATTCTTTTATCTAATAATTAATATTTTCAAGTTCTAGTGCTTTTCTTATGCAACTATCATCTTTAAAATCAGCAGTCCTTTTACAATCTTTTACTTTAAATTCTGGAATAGTTTTAAATTCCTCATCACATATTCCATTCTTATTTAAATACATACAACTTGCCATTCTAACTATTAGACCACTACTTTTTAAATTAAACAATACAGGGTCTATACACCCTCCATCTCCGCCAGTAGTTTCACCCACTAAAGTTGCAAATTTAGTTTCTTTACAAAACATTGCAAACGACTCTGATGATGAATATATCTTTTTATCGACAAGTAAATATATATTCCCTTTAAATTTTAAATCCTTCGTAGATTTTATGGTATAAGAAGTATTTTCAAAACTACTAAAATCTTTTATAATTTCTTTGGGAGCATTTTCTTTTACATTTTGTGGTAAATTATTTATAGGCTCTAATTTTATATTTCTTGCATTGGTGTATTTTTTTACTATTTTATTGTTATTTCTATAAATTCTATATCCATTTATTTTAACATCATTTTTTATAAGTTTAGATACGATTCCTTGCCAATACCTATCACTTCCGCCTGAATTACCTCTTATATCAATAATTAAAGCCTTATGTTTTTCTAAAGTGTTAATATAGTCTCCAATCACTTTTAAATCATTATCTATAGACCCATTCTTTGATGACATTGATGGTAAATACATATATCCAACCTTACCCTTAACGATATCTTTTAAAATCAATTCTTTTTTTACAAAAATATCATTTGGCATTTTTATTTTAGGATTCATAGAGTCATATCTATCTACAACTTTTTTGTCATTAAGAAAATCATACCAATCATTATTAGAATATGATTTCTTAAAAAGTTCATATCGTTTATTATTATCTATTAATTCTGTATGTTTATTATTTAAATCAGATAATATAGACGACAGTTCTTCTATAAATTCTTCATCATTTTCAGTACTTTTTATTCTTTTTGTATATTCATCCTTATTTTCTAACCAATCAATATTATTAAGCCTTTTATTTACATCTAGATATGGATATCCTGTTTTTATAACATTATATACATAATTAAAGTCATCTACCTTTTCCTCTTCAGATAGTTGATTCTTTTGAGAATAAGTAGAATTACCTAATAAAATTATAAATACTAAAATAACTATTGAAAACACTATTTTCTTTTTCATGCAATTCTCATCAACTTTCAAATTATATATTTTAATACATTGTATCATTATTTTATTATCACCTAAACAACTAAAAGAAATTCCTGAAGATATATTCCACGATTACTCTCTTTTAAAAATTTTTATTTGTATTTTCAAAATTATTTCTTGCAAGTTATAAAATAACAATCATATTTAAACATCTATTTTTCCACCATGTCCTGAAAGTAAATTCTTATTAGTGATATGCTAAAAAAGATATCCTAAAAAACTTATCCATTATGATGGCTTAAATTGAGATACTTTACTTATTTTTGGTTATTAGTTAAGAAAGATATTGATAACTAGAAATATTGATAACTATAGAAATGATTATTTTTGATAGAAATTTTAAGGATATAAACTAATTATACTTAAGTCTATATCCTTAATTTATCAAGATTATGAGAATTTTTACAAACACTTATCTTTATCTGTTTTAGAATAAAAACAAGAAAATATTCTGTTATTTTATTCAAACATTCAAATTTAATAACTACATAATTACTTATTAGAAATTGTATCTACTTCATATATATATCTGTTAAGTATAGCTTCTAGCATTTCTTGTCTTCCAGACTTATTCTTTATAACTGGCATTTGCAGTGCATAAGTTTCTAACTCTTTAAATCCAACCTTACCATCTACTATATCTTTACCTATACCTTCACTAAAACTTGCATATCTTTCTTTAGTAAAGTTTTCAAATACTTTATCTTCTAATAATTTATAAGCTATTAATAATCCCTTTGCAAATGTATCCATCCCTGCAATATAAGCTAGGAATAAGTCTTCTACCTCAAAAGATGCTCTTCTTACTTTAGAGTCAAAATTAAATCCTCCTGGTGCTATTCCACCTTGCTTTAATACTTCATACATAGCAAGTGTTGCATCATATATATTTGTTGGGAATTGGTCTGTATCCCATCCTAATAATAGGTCTCCTTGATTTGCATCTATACTTCCTAAAACATTGTTTATTCTTGCTATATTTAATTCATGTTGGAAAGTATGACCTGCAAGTGTTGCATGGTTTGCTTCTATATTCATTTTAAAGTATTTATCTAGACTATACTTTCTTAAGAATCCTAAAACAGTAGCAGTATCAAAATCATATTGATGTTTAGTAGGCTCTTTTGGCTTAGGCTCTATTAGGAATTGTCCAGTAAACCCTATTTCCTTAGCATAATCTACAGCCATTTGTAAGAATCTCGCAAAGTTATCCATTTCAAGTTCTGTATTAGTGTTAAGTAAAGTTTCATAACCTTCTCTTCCACCCCAAAATACAAAGTTTTCTCCTCCTAAATACTTAGTTACTTCCATAGCTTTCTTAACTTGAGCTGCTGCATAGGCATAAACATTAGCATTACATGTTGTAGATGCACCATGTACAAATCTCGGATTCCCAAACATATTAGCAGTTCCCCATAATAACTTTATACCTGTTTCTTCCATTTTAACTTTTATATACTCAACTATTTCATCTAATATCTTATTTGTTTCTTCTAAATCTCTTCCTTCTGGAGCTATATCTCTATCGTGAAAACAGAAATACTCAATTCCCATCTTAGACATAAATTCAAATCCTGCATCAACTTTAATCTTAGCTATCTCAATTGGGTCTGTCATATTATTCCAAGGTCTCTCTACTGTACCTACTCCAAATGGGTCATTACCTTCTCCACATAAAGTATGCCAATAACTCATTGCAAATCTTAAATGCTCTTTCATAGTCTTATTGCCTACTACTTGTTCAGGATTGTAGTATCTAAATGCTAACTCATTATTAGATTTTGGTCCTTCAAATTTTATCTGTCCTATTCCTTTAAATATCTCACTCATTTTATATCCTCCCAATGTTTTACATATATGATGTATGTAATATTTTTTCTTAATTTAAAATTATTTTTATTTTTATCTTTCTCTTTATTTTTAAGCTATTTTAACTATTTATCTTTAAAATTAACTGCTTCATCCAATAACTTAAAATCTTCTTTCAAAGATTTGTATATTTTTTTATACAATCTGTGATATCTCTTATATATATCTACATTTTCACTTATTGGCTCTAATTTAGTTGAAGTTTTTATTATAATATCACAAGCTTTTTGTACATTTTCGTATATTCCAGCTCCTACTAATGCAAGAATTGCCACCCCAAGTGCTGGTCCTTCACTTGAATTTATAGTGTACACATCTTCATTAAACATATCTGCTTGCATCTGTCTCCATACTTTACTTTTACCACCCCCACCTGAGGCTCTTACTTCATTAACTTCTATATTAAGGTTTTCTATTATCTCCATACAATCTTTAAGACTATACGAAACACCTTCCATTATTGACCTTGCCATTTCTTTTTTAGAATGGATTGGAGATAGTCCAAAGAATACACCTCTTGCATAAGGGTCAAGATGAGGAGTTCTTTCTCCCATCATATATGGTAAGTAAAGTAGTCCATTACATCCTGTTGGCACTTTAGCTACTTGACTATTTATAATCTCATATACATCTTTATCTAAAGAATTTGAAACTTCCACTTCACTTTGGCAGAAATTATCTTTAAACCATTTTAATGATAGTCCAGCTCCTTGAGTAACCCCCATAATATGCCATGTATTTGGTATTGCATGACAAAAAGTATGAACTCTACCTTCTTTATCAATTTTTGGTTCTTTTGTATATGCAAATACTACGCCTGATGTACCAATAGTAGATGAAACTACTCCATCCTTAACTATTCCATTTCCTATAGCTCCTGCTGCTTGGTCTCCAGCTCCACCTACCACTATTGTTCCTTCTTTAAGCCCTGTCAAGTTTGCTACTTCTCTAGTTACATATCCTGTAACCTCTTGAGATTCATAAACTTTACCTAAAAGATTTTTATCTATGTTTAACTTTTCTAGTACTTCATCACTCCAATCTCTTTTTCTTATATCGAGTAACTGCATACCACTTGCATCTGACACTTCTGTAGCATATTCACCAGTCAATTTGTATCTTATATAATCTTTTGGAAGAAGTATTTTATTAGTATTTTTATAAATATCAGGTTCATTATTTCTAACCCATAATATCTTTGATGCTGTAAATCCTGTAAGCGCTGGATTGGCAGTTATTTCAATCAGTCTTTCTTTACCTACTAAATTAGTTATTTCTTCACACTCTTTTACTGTTCGTTGGTCACACCATATTATAGAGTTTCTCAATGTGCTTCCTTCTTTATCTAGCATAACTAGACCATGCATCTGCCCTGACAACCCAATTCCTTTTATAAATTCACTATTTATATTTGAACTTTGAATTACACGTCTTATAGATTCGACTACAGCTTCCCACCAATCATTTGCATCCTGTTCTGCCCAGCCTGTTTTCTCCTGTATAATAGGATATTCATATGTACAACTTTTTATAGTATTTCCTAGTTTATCAAATAAGACTGTTTTAGTACCTGATGTACCAATATCCACACCTAATACATACTCCAACTTCATCCCTCCTTGAAACACCACTTCATAATTATCGTTTTCCTACCTTATTTTTTTATACTTTAGGTATATTTTACTTGCTTTATTTTTGTTAGTATATTAAACTAACTTATGAACTAATAATAAAATATTTAATTATCTTTGTCAATGCAAAATAACCTTTTATTTTTGTGTAAAAAGTATTACAATATTATTTTAAGGAGGAATATCAAATTGGTTACTGATAAATACACTATTCGAGAAATGAATGAAAGATTGGTACTTGAACAAATTATAAAAAATGGTCCTATTTCTAGGGCAAGTATAGCCTCTACTATAGGATTAAATAAAGCAACTATATCTGCTATTACCAAAAAACTTATTGATGAATCTCTAGTTCATGAAATAGGAATTGGAAGTAGTACTCATAGTGGCGGAAGAAAACCCATATTATTAGTATTTAATAAATGTGCAGGGATTTCTTTAAGTATGGATATTGGATATGACTATATATTCTCTTCTCTATCTTACTTAGATGGAACCATTATAAATTCTAAGAAGTTAACAGATATACAAGTAAATAAAGATAATATTATACAATTAATAGATGAAATTATAGATAGTTATAACATATCTAAAATAGACACTCCTTATAAGGTAATAGGTCTTACTTTGGCTATACATGGGATTACTTGTGAAAATAAAATATTGTTCACTCCATATTACAATCTTAATCAGATTGATTTATATGGTATCCTTAGTAAAAAATATGACTTTCCTATCCATATAGAAAACGAAGCAAACTTGACAGCTTTAGCTGAGAGTACTTTCTCAACTGTACATAATTCACTACTTAGTCTTAGTATTCACAGTGGATTTGGTTCAGGCATTATAATAAACAATAAATTATATAGTGGTAGAAATGGTATGAGTGGCGAAATTGGTCACACTATTATCATGCCTAATGGTAAACTATGTCCTTGTGGAAACCGTGGCTGTTTAGAACAGTATTGTTCAGAGAAAAAAGTGTTTGAACAGCTTTCTTCTTTAGAAAATATTCCTAAAATAGATTCTAATATGCTAAAGCAATTATACTATGAAAATAATCAAAATACTAAAAAAGTTATCCATGAGTTTTGTAGTTACTTATCAATAGCTATAAATAACGCTATTGCAACATATGCTCCTGAGATAATATATTTAAATAGCCAAATAATCAGAGATATCCCTGAAATATTACAAATTACAAAAGACATGTTAGTTAGCTCTTTTAACAAGGGGATAAATATAGAAATTTCATCATTAGGGTCTGAGGCATCTCTCTATGGTGGCTCTGCTGTAAATATTAAGAGCTTTTTGAATATACAAAATTTAACCTTGATGAATGAAATAAATGAGAAGATAGCTGTACTATAATATCAAGTAATCTGATAACTAGCTTAAACAAGCTAGTTACATTTTTAATTTTTAAACGAACTAATGCTATCATCTATATTAAAAGGTAATAGAATAATAAAAAAATATAACTACATCTAAATCAACATTTACAACAGATGAATCACTTCTTAAATCACTTTATTTAATAGATTAATGATTATTATATAAGTAAATTCAAAGTTTTAGAACCTGACCTAAAATATTAAATCAATTAAATATTCATCTTAATTAAATACTAGTTGCAGTCATTATGAAAGTTAGAAAAATGAAAACATCTTTAAATAGATGCTATTTTTACAAGAATATGCATAATCTTAAGTAAGGGTTATGACTATATATAGCCATAACCCTTTAAATCATATATTCTAAAATTAAATTTATTATGGAGTTTACGCAAGATTGATTAAATTCTTTTTCTAAGAAGTTATATATTAATTCAATGTTAATATAAGGCTTTTATTTTAAATATTAATATAACCTTGCTATTCATCATCAGATAATAAACTTGCTGTTGTTTCAACTATGGAAATATTATCTTTACCTATTTTCTCTAATTTTACTGCCAGTTCTTTTGTATCTGAAAAGGCTGATTCAATAACCATACCTAAATTTAGTCCTGAAATAACTTTAATTCTACCATCAATATTAGCCTCTAATAAAGCAGCATTACATGGAGTTCCACCTAGTAAATCCACCATTATAATTATTTCTGAACTGTCTTTATATACTTCCAAAGCTTTTTTTAATTTTTCTATTGTTCCTTCAATTCCATCATCTTGCTTCATATTTACAGTAGGATAATCTATAGAATCCCCTATTATCATTTTAGCAGAATTTAAGACTTCTTCAGCCATATTGCCATGACTCATCAAAATAATACTATTCACTTTAATACACCTCTCTAAATCTATAAAATGTCTACAAGATAAGTTTTCTTATCATCAGGTGTCATTATAGTTGTAATTTCAATTCCTTCATCTAAAAGTCTTTTAAATGCTTCTTTCTCTTCTTCAGTAACACTGATATTAGGTTTTAGTACTGTTGTGTCTTTTCTACTTGACATGTTTCCTACATTTATATTGTGTATTTTAAGTCCCGCCTCTACAAATGGAATAAGGTCGACAGGAGATTTAACAATTAATAATACATTTTGTCCTTCATACTTCCCAGCAGTAATATTTTTTATAGCAGTCTCTTCTGTAATTATAGATGATGCTATTCCTGCAGGTGTCGCCATTCTTAGAACTTGTTTTTGAACAGAATTGTTAGCTATTGCATCATTTACTACCATCAATCTTGTAACACCTAATTTATTACTCCACATAGTTGCAACTTGACCATGAATTAAACGGTCATCTATACGAATATTTTTAATACCTTTCATTTCCATACCTAATACCATCCTTTCTTTATTTTAACTTTCCTTATTTTAAAATACCTAATGCATATAAAATTATTGAAACAACCATTACGCCTAAAATTAAGTATATAGGTTTTACGTTCTTTTTAAGAGCCCAATAAACAATCACAACTAAAATTGCAGGAACTAGCCCAGGCATAATTTGGTCTAATATTTCTTGACCTTTCATTGTAAAATCACCTTGCTGAAAGTTAAGAGCAACATTAGCTTTTACTACTGAAGGTATTAATGCACCTACAACCATTAATCCTAAAATAGATGTACTCTCAGTTAAAATCTTCAAACTTTTTTCAATTGAAGATATTAGCTTAGTACCTGATGTATAACCAGCATTAAATAATGGTATACTTAATAATTTCAATGCTACACTCACCACAATCCACAGTAAGATTCCAAACGGACTTCCATCTATTGCCATATTAGCTGCTATAGCTCCAAAAATTGTCCATGGAATAACAACAAACAAACTATCTCCTAAACCTGCTACTGGTCCCATCAAGCCTGTTTTAATTGAGGCAACAGCCTCTTCAGTTTCTTCACTTGATAATTCCTCCATTGCTACATTAATACCCAAAATATAAGGTGCAACCCATGGATTAGTATTAAAAAATTGTAAATGATTTAATACAGCACTTTGCAACTTTTCTGGATTATCCTTGTATACTACTTTTAAAAAAGGTAGTACTGCATAACAGTATGCCAAAGCCTGCATCTTCTCATAGTTTGAAGAAACAGAACTAGTAAAAAACCAACGCCATAAGACACTTTTTTTGACCTTTTCATTTGATTTATTTAATGATACCTTATCACTCATCTTCGTCCATACCTCCTACTACAGTATATTGTTGTGCTTGATTTTCCAAATTCTTTTTGTAAATTATAAGTGCAATTGCTCCACCAATTAAAGCTACACCTAATAATGGTACTTTCATATATACTGCTAAAACAAAGCCAATTACTAAGTAACTAAAATACTCCTTAGCAGGAAGGTATCTAAGTAATAATCCTATTCCTACTGCTGGAAGTAATCCTCCAGCTACTGTTAGACCACCTGTTAACCATTCAGGTGTATATTTTAAAATTGTATTAATTAAAGAAGGTCCAAATATTACAGATAGAGCAACTGGAATACCTGTTGTAGCTGCTGTTAATAATACTCCTAACATTTGCATATAGGTTATATTTTTATAATTTCCTTTTTTAGCTCCATCTTCTGCTTTATGAACTAGCCATATACCAATAGTATTTCTAAGAACATCCAATTGTACCATCAATAAAGCAACTGGAATACCTATAGAGATTCCTACAGATGCTTCTTGCTTAGTAGTAATAGTTATAAATGTGGCTACTATACTGGCTGTTTGATAATCAGGTATTGATGCTCCACCAAAGTTACTAATACCTAATGATAATAGTTGTAATGTACCTCCAATATATAACCCTGTATTTATATCTCCTAAGATAAGACCAGTAATAAAACCTGCTGTTACTGGTTGATATGTTCCAAACATTGTTGAATTTTTTTCATAGTTTATAAAAAATCCATATAGTACGATTAATAATAATTGCCATAATTGTGGCTCCATTATGATTTCACCTCTCTTAAAATATTTTTTAGTTCTTTAAAGTTATATTTAGAATTTTGCTTTAAGAAAATAGGAATTTCTTCAAGTGGGCATTCAATTTCATAAGTTTCCCCACCTTTATAACTAACCCCATTAAATATATTTTCCCATGTATGACCTTTTGGTAAATATACTTTTCTGCTTCTATCTTTATAATTCATTATTGGAGCAACCAAAATTTCATCTCCAAGCATATATGTATTATCAACCTCCCAAGTTTTATCATCTTCAGGAAATTCATAAAATAGAGTTCTCATAATTGGCGTTCCATCTTCATGCGCTTCTTTCATCAATTTTTTTAAATAAGTTTTTAAACTTTCTCTAATTTTTACGAACTTTGTAAGAATTACTTCTACTTCTTCACCATAAGACCATATCTCATTAGGGGCTCCAGTTACCATTGAACCTCCACCTTTATTTGATAATGGTTTACTATGAGGCAATCTATCTCCATGCATTCTCAAAATTGGTGAAAAAGTGGCATATTGGAACCATCTTACCATAAGTTCTCTAAATTCTGGGTCTTTAGGATTTCCTCCATGGAAACCTCCAATATCAGTAGTCCACCATGGTATACCTGCCAGTCCCATATTTAACCCTGTATTTACTTGATTATTAAAAGCCTCAAAACTAGAATCAATGTCACCAGACCATACTAAAGCTCCATACTTTTGAGCCCCTGCCCAAGCTCCTCTTACAAGAGTTACAACAGACTCTGTATCCTCATACAAACCGTCATAAATCATTTTTAAATAATCAATAGGATAAATATTACCACAACTTAAAACATTGCCTTTCTTATATCTATAATTATCAAAATCATAAACAGAATAGCCAGGTTCAGCTACATCTAACCAATAGTAATCAATTCCAAGTTGTTTATAATTTTTATCTATTCTATCCCAAACATATTCTCTTGCATTTTCATTTGTCATATCTACAAAAACTGTATTTCCTTGAATTTGCATTGTCATTCTAACACCACGGTTAACATTAACCAAATAACCATTCTCTAAATAATCATTGTAGTTTTCTGCATCACTTTGAACCGTAGGCCACACAGACACTATTGGCTCCACTGAATACTCTTCTTTCAGTTTTTTGACTAATTCTTTAGGATTTTTCCAATAATCTAGGTCAAATTTATATTCACCTTGCTTAGGCCAATGAAAGTAGTCAATTGCAATTGATGAAAGCTTAATTCCTCTTTTAGAATATTCTTCCACAACATCTAAAACTTCTTCTGAAGTTCTATATCTTAATTTACTTTGCCATAGACCTAAAAGGTTTTCAGGCATCATAGGAACAGTTCCTGTAACTTGAGAATAATTTTTATTTAATTCTTTTGGACTTTCTCCACAAGTAATCCAATAATCTATAAATTTTGTAGAAAACATCTTCCATTCTGTCATATTTTTGGCAAAAGATACTCTTCCAATTCCTGGATTATTCCATAAAAGTCCATAACCTAAACTAGAAATATAAAAAGGAACTGATATTTGAGAATTTCTTTGGGCTAACTCCAGCACAGTATTCTTTAAATCTAAAAATTTATGTTGATATTGTCCCATTCCAAAAATCTTTTCAGAGGGCTCAGACTCAAATCTAGTAGTTACTTCAAATTCTCCACTATGGCTTGGTCGATATTCTCTTGATTTTAATTTTAGAGTAGAGTTAAAGTCTTTGGTAATTTCAATTGTCCCTACATCTTCTCCACCATCATCATGTTTTACAGCTCTTAATCGAATATATTCTTTCAATAATATTTCATTTTTATCATTGTAAAAAGTAATTCTATCTCTATGGTCTAAGATAGCTTTTATCTTTCCATTTTTAATGATTGCACTTCCATCTTCATTTTTATCAATCATAATATCATCTTTATTTAACTTAGGTTTTTCGTTAAGAGCATAGTTTTCATCAACAAAATTTTGGTCTACAAACGACCTGATACGTAAAGAGTTTTTTCCCCATGCTTCTATTCGCAATAGTTCATTGTCAAATCTTTTTTCAATATAGTCTTCAGATATTTTTATCACGGCTACCTCCTAAATCAATGGTATAATATTCTATTTTTATGTATCTTAAGTTAAATAATGTCGTTTAATATCGTTATTTTATAAATTAGATTTTATATATAATTCATTTGTACATTAAACTAACTTACCAATAATATACTTTATTTGACTTTGTTTGTCAATCGCTTTCCGGATTTTAGTAAAATTTTCTAATTCATTAATAGAAAGTAATTTTTAATATTTTTTATTTATACTTTTTAATATCTATGATAATATTTATATACATTAGATATTCATTGAAAATCAAAAAATTGTTTTTTAGGAGTCTATTATGAATACACTTAAACATGAATCGGTAAATATCCATGATGATATAGGTGTGAAGCTCTATCTATCTATTGATAACGGTAGTTTTACAGTTAAACACTGGCATTATAGTCTTGAAATTATTCTCATACTTAATGGAAGCTTTAATCTTTTTATAGATAATGAAAGATTAAATTTAAAAGCAAATGATTTAATAATATTAAATCCAAAGCAAATTCATTCAGCTATTTGTTCTGATGGTAATGAATCTATAGTTCTTCAAATTCCTTATAAATTTTTAGAAGAAAACATACCTAATATAAATGAGTTACGTATTAATTATAAAGAATTGCTTACTAATACTGATAATGCTAATGTGAATAAATTAAAAAATACTTTAAATGAATTATATAAGATATATAGCAAAGAGCCTCAACTATATATATTAAACTCAAAAATTTTATTATATGAATTTTTATATATTTTATATGGAAATTATTCAATTTCTATAGACTCAATATCTTACAAAAATACAGATAAATATTTTGATAGATTAAAAATTATAACTGATTATGTAAAAGAAAATTACAAAGAGCAAATTTCTCTATCCACAGCAAGTGAAGTTGTAAATTTAACACCTCAATATTTATCTAGATTTTTTAAAACACATATGGGAATAACGTTTACCTCTTATGTAAACAATATAAGACTTGAAAATATGTATAGTGACCTTATAAATACAGATAATAATATATTAGATATTATTCAGAACAATGGATTTTATAATTATAAACAATTTATGAAGTTATTTAAGAAAGTATATAATTGTACACCAAGTCAAAAACGACAACAACTAAATAAAACTAAAAAAGACGTTGTCTCAAAATATAGATAAATCTCTTTTTCATTGTTAAAATGATTAAAACACGCTTGATTTAATATAAAAAAGAGTGCCTCATGAACTAAAAAGTTCACTTTGAGACACTCCCTATATATATTATCTGCTTCTTAATTCATTTATTACCTCTCTACATTTTTTTTCAGTTAATGGATACATCTTTATAAGTACTAACATAGCTATTGTAAGTACTACTGGTATAACACCATTTATAGAACGAATACCGTACAAAGCTTGTGAAGTTTGAGAAGTATTTGCAACATATCCTGTCATAGATAGTACCACACCTGGAACTAAGCCACCTAAAGCCATACCAAACTTAAAGAAAAATCCTATTATAGAATAAGTTATACCTTCTCTTCTCTTTCCTGTTTTTAATTCACCATATTCAATAGTATCTGGAACTAAGCTCCACATTATTCCAGTGCTAGAATAAGCTATACCATGAATGACTCTAAGAATCATAATTAAAGTTATATGTTCTTTTCCTAAGAACATCATTCCTATTGGAAGAGATAAAGTAACTACAGTAAACCAAAATATTATTTCTTTCTTGTCAAATTTCTTTAATAGAAGTGGAGTAACAGCATATCCAACTAATACAGCACCTTTTCCTAGTATCATATATGTTGGAAGTAAGTCTTCTCTACCTAATACATATTGGAAGAAATATATACCCACAGCATCCACTATAGACATAATACCAAACCTGAACCTCCCATGACTAAAGTCACAGGGTTCCTGCTTCATAGAATTTTGCATACTAAAATATGTCTTACTAATTCTCCACAGGCCATCCCCGTAGTTCCTACGGTTCTTACATAAGTTATTTATTTTGAATTGTTATTAGTCTTAATCCTTCTTTTAATATATTTATACTTGCATTTATATCTCTATCGTGAGTTTCATTACAACTAGGACAAATCCATTCTCTTATATTTAAGTCCTTAACTTCCTCGTTTTTATACCCACATTTATTGCATATTTGTGAACTTACAAAGAATTTACCTACCTTTACAATTTGTCTACCATACCAATTAGCCTTGTATTCTAATTGACGAATAAATTCTGACCATGACACATCAGAAATTAAGCGAGATAGTTTACGATTTTTAATCATATTCTTTACTTGTAAATCTTCTATGCAAATAATATCATTCTCTTTTATTAATTTAGTAGATAATTTTTGTAGAAAATCATTTCTTTGATTAGCTATATGTTCTTGAAGTCTTGCAACTTTTAATCTTGCTTTATTCCTATTTAAACTACCGATTGTCTTTCTCGATAATTCTCTTTGTAATTTAGCAAGTTTGTTTAATGACTTCTTAAGATACTTAGGATTTTCTATAAATTCTCCACAACTTGAGATACAAAATTCTTTAATTCCTAAATCTAAACCTATCTGATTGTTAGTATTTTCAAATACTTCAATATCTACATTAGTACAACATAATGATACATAGTACCTACCACTTGGTTCTTTAGATATAGTAGCATTAAGTATTCTCCCTTTAGGTACTTGTTTATCCCTTACTTTAACCATACCAAGTTTAGGTAATTTTATATGTTGACCACAATACACGATATTTCCATTTGTAAAGTTAGTTTTATATGAAAATCTATTAATTTTCTTTGATTTAAATTTAGGAAATCCTGCCTTTTTTTAAAGAATTTTTCATATGCATTATCTAAATCTTTTAAGGCGTTTTGTAGTGAAAATTTGTCAGGTTCTTTAAGCCACTTTAATTCTTTTTTTAAATTGGTCAAATCAGAACTACACTGTTTATAAGTAAAAGTTTCTTTATCGTTTTTATAAACTTCTATTCTTTTATCAAGATATTTATTATATACAAATCTACAACATCCAAAAGTTTTGTTAATTAACTCTTGCTGTTTTTTATTTGGATACATTCTAAACTTATAAGCTTTT
>NZ_OEZH01000060.1 GCF_900243075.1 Clostridioides difficile | reverse complement strand
TTCTATAAATTCTCCACAACTTGAGATACAAAATTCTTTAATTCCTAAATCTAAACCTATCTGATTATTAGTATTTTTAAATGCTTCAATATCTACATTAGTACAACATAATGATACATAATATCTACCACTTAGTTCTTTAGATATAGTAGCATTAAGTATTCTACCTTGAGGTACTTGTTTATCCCTTATCTTAACCATACCAAGTTTAGGTAGTTTTATATGTTGACCACAATACATAATGTTTCCATTTGTAAAGTTAGTTTTATATGAAAATCTATTAGTTTTCTTTGATTTAAATTTAGGAAATCCTGCCTTTTCTTTAAAGAATTTTTCATATGCGTTTTCTAAATCTTTTAAGGCGTTTTGTAGTGAAAATTTGTCAGGTTCTTTAAGCCATTTTAATTCTTTTTTTAAATTGGTTAAATCAGAACTACACTGTTTATAAGTAAAAGTTTCTTTATCGTTTTTATAAACTTCTATTCTTTTAGCGAGATATTTATTATATACAAATCTACAACATCCAAAAGTTTTGTTAATTAACTCTTGCTGTTTTTTATTTGGATA
>NZ_OEZH01000085.1:2432-3109 GCF_900243075.1 Clostridioides difficile | reverse complement strand
CAGTTCGGTCCCTATCCGTCGCAGGCGTAGGAAATTTGAGAAGACCTGTCCTTAGTACGAGAGGACCGGGATGGACGTACCTCTGGTGTACCAGTTGTCCTGCCAAGGGCATGGCTGGGTAGCTATGTACGGAATGGATAAGCGCTGAAAGCATCTAAGCGCGAAGCCAACTTTAAGATAAGATTTCCCACCGCAAGGGTAAGACCCCAGAAAGACTATCTGGTTGATAGGTCGAAGGTGTAAGTGCAGCAATGTATTTAGCTTATCGATACTAATAGGTCGAGGACTTGACCAATATTTATTTGATGTTCATTCATTAAGATATATGTGCAGTTTTTAGAGTGTTAACTCTACATAAATTACTAACTTCAATTAGTAACAGTATATATCATAAAAACAATTATTATTTAGTACTTTAAAACTATTGACATTTAAAAATAAAGATGTTAATATAATACTTGTCTTATAAATAGGCAATATGTGGTTATAATAGCAAAGAGGATACACCTGTTCCCATTCCGAACACAGAAGTTAAGCTCTTTAGCGCTGATGGTACTTGGTGGGAAACTGCCTGGGAGAGTAGGACGTAGCCACGTTAAATGTTCCAAGGTAGCTCAACGGTGGAGCAACCGGCTGTTAACCGGTAGGCTGTGGGTTCGAGCCCCACCCTTGGAGCC
>NZ_OEZH01000085.1:1892-2422 GCF_900243075.1 Clostridioides difficile | reverse complement strand
CGCGGATAGATCACCAAAAAGGCGGCGACATAGCCAAGTGGTAAGGCAGTGGACTGCAACTCCTTGATCCCCAGTTCGAATCTGGGTGTCGCCTCCAAAATATTCCAAGGTAGCTCAATGGTGGAGCAACCGGCTGTTAACCGGTAGGCTGTGGGTTCGAGCCCCACCCTTGGAGCCAAAAAAAGCCGAAGTGGCGGAACTGGCAGACGCACAGGACTTAAAATCCTGCGGGACTTACCTCTCGTACCGGTTCGATTCCGGTCTTCGGCACTTATAAAACAATATCGCGGAGTGGAGCAGTTGGCAGCTCGTCGGGCTCATAACCCGAAGGTCGTAGGTTCAAGTCCTGCCTCCGCAACCATTAAAATGGCTCGTTGGTCAAGAGGTTAAGACACCGCCCTTTCACGGCGGTAACAGGGGTTCAATTCCCCTACGAGTCACCAATTAAATATGCGGGTGTAGCTCAATGGTAGAGTTCTGGCCTTCCAAGCCAGCTGTGAGGGTTCGATCCCCTTCACCCGCTCCAAAAA
>NZ_OEZH01000085.1:1139-1716 GCF_900243075.1 Clostridioides difficile | reverse complement strand
GTTGGTCCCACCATTTGCGGCCTGGTAGTTCAGTTGGTTAGAATGCCAGCCTGTCACGCTGGAGGTCGAGGGTTCGAACCCCTTCCAGGTCGCCAAAATAAAATGCTGGTGTGGCTCAACGGTAGAGCAGCTGACTTGTAATCAGCAGGTTGTAGGTTCGATTCCTATCACCAGCTCCATGTAAAATTAATACGGAGGATTTCCCGAGCGGCCAAAGGGGGCAGACTGTAAATCTGTTGTCATCGACTTCGGTGGTTCGAATCCACCATCCTCCACCAAAAAATGCGCGGATGTGGCGGAATTGGCAGACGCACTAGACTTAGGATCTAGCGCCATTGGCGTGGGGGTTCGACTCCCTTCATCCGCACCATTTTTATTTAATTTATACATATATAAATTGTGGGTGCATAGCTCAGCTGGATAGAGCAACGCCCTTCTAAGGCGTGTGTCCGGGGTTCGAATCCCTGTGCGCTCACCACATATATTGGGGATTAGCCAAGTCGGTAAGGCACATGACTTTGACTCATGTATGCGTAGGTTCGAGTCCTGCATCCCCAGCCAAAAAGTATTAGAATGA
>NZ_OEZH01000085.1:0-1129 GCF_900243075.1 Clostridioides difficile | reverse complement strand
TGTGCGCTCACCACATATATTGGGGATTAGCCAAGTCGGTAAGGCACATGACTTTGACTCATGTATGCGTAGGTTCGAGTCCTGCATCCCCAGCCAAATAAAAGTATGGTCTATTAGCTCAGTCGGTAGAGCACCTGACTTTTAATCAGGGTGTCCCGCGTTCGAGTCGCGGATAGATCACCAATGGAGAGGTGTCCGAGTGGTTTAAGGAGCTGGTCTTGAAAACCAGTGACTTCGAAAGGGGCCGTGGGTTCGAATCCCACCCTCTCCGCCAAAAAAAATAGGACTGAATTTGGAGAAGTACTCAAGTGGCTCAAGAGGATCCCCTGCTAAGGGATTAGGCTGGGTAACCGGTGCGAGGGTTCGAATCCCTCCTTCTCCGCCATTTAAAAACGAGGTGTAGCGCAGTTTGGTAGCGCACATGGTTTGGGACCATGGGGCCGGGGGTTCGAGTCCCTTCACCTCGACCAACTTGGACCTTTAGCTCAGTTGGTTAGAGCGCCCGGCTCATAACCGGTAGGTCTGGGGTTCGAGTCCCTGAAGGTCCACTATTCTTCATAGGGGTGTAGCTCAGTTGGTAGAGCGTCGGTCTCCAAAACCGTGCGCCGGGGGTTCGAGTCCCTCCACCCCTGCCAAATAAAAAGGACTTGAAAAAAGTTGTATTTTAGAGTAGTATAATATAGTAAATAATATTTCGAGGTGTAGCGCAGTTTGGTAGCGCACATGGTTTGGGACCATGGGGCCGGGGGTTCGAGTCCCTTCACCTCGACCAAGAAAAGGGCCTATAGCTCAGGTGGTTAGAGCGCACGCCTGATAAGCGTGAGGTCGCTGGTTCGAGTCCAGCTAGGCCCACCATTTGCCCAGATAGCTCAGTCGGTAGAGCAGGGGACTGAAAATCCCCGTGTCGGTGGTTCGATTCCGCCTCTGGGCACCAGAAACACGGCGGTATAGCTTAGTTGGCTAGAGCGTTCGGTTCATACCCGAAAGGTCATAGGTTCGACTCCTATTACCGCTACCATCTAACTATATCAATAAAGAACTTTGAAAATTAAACAGTAGGTTAATTTATAAACAAGAAACAAACCATAAAGCCAGATATTTTGATAACAATAGTATCTGAGCCTGATAA
>NZ_OEZH01000126.1 GCF_900243075.1 Clostridioides difficile | reverse complement strand
CCCCTTAGAGTATACGCTTTTTAGACCTATTATAATGGCCTTTTATTTAAATGTCTACTATAAGGGGATTATACTAAAATAGAGATAAGCTTCTTTTTTATTGTTGAAATGATAAAAATATATTTGATTTCATACAAAAAAGAGTGCCTTATGAACTAAAAAATTAATTTTAAGACACTCCATTACTTTATAATAATTGCTTATTAATTTTAAAAGCAAATTACTTCAATTAAAATACAATAAAATTGATTTAAAAATTATAACAAATTAATATGTGTTGAAAATTTTATAAAAAAACAAGTATTATATCAAATATAAAATACTTGTTTCTTGGAATTATTTTTGATTTTCTAGCATATCATTTAGAGCATCATATGTGAAATTTATTATTTCTTCACAAGTTACTTTATTTTTTTTAAGAGATGCACATATTTCTGAACTGTATTTATTCCTTACTCTATTCATTAACTCTCTTGAATACTTCCTTGCTATATTTTCATCTAAATTACTATTTCGTCCATTTAAATACCCTATTATAACAACAGCAGCATTTATAGCTCCACAAACACTTCCAACAGTCATTCCAACCCCCATACCACTTCCTATTGAGATTGGTATATCTGTATTGTGTTCCTCATTATAAGATTTTATTAATGCCTCTGCACAAGTGTATCCTTGGCTATGATATATTGATGGTCTTGTCATTTTTATACTTCCTTTCAAATTTTATTTTATATGATTTTATTATATATTAAATTAATTATAGTTTCTGTGACTTAGTCACACAATCTATATCTATACATAATAATTTAATCTAGTCTCTTATTGTTATATAATAGACCATTATATTAGCTTTAAATTTTTAGGTATTTATTACACTTCATTGAATTAAGTCATATATTATTATCTTTAATTCTTTGTATTTAAACAAAAGATTTGCTAAAATAAAAATAAGCAGTATTACATAAATTAAACCCTAAGGAGGTCGTCAAATTGAAAAAAATACTTATAACAGGTGCACTAGGACAAATAGGTTCAGAATTAACAATAAAACTTAGAAATGAATATGGAGAAAAAAATGTAATTGCTAGTTCAAGGAGAACAAAAGAAGGGAATCCAGTATGTGAATCTGGCATATTTGAAATATTAGATGTTACAGATAAAAATCGTTTTTTCGAAATTGCCAAAAAATATGATGTAGATACTATAATTCACCTAGCTTCTCTACTTTCTGCAGTTGCTGAAAGCAAACCCCTAGAAGCTTGGAATTTAAATATGAATGGATTAATAAATGGTCTCGAAGTGGCTAGAGAATTAAATTGTAAATTTTTTACACCTAGCTCAATTGCTGCCTTTGGTGAAAATTCTCCAAAAAATATGACTCCTCAAGATACATTACAAAGACCTAATACTATGTATGGTGTAACTAAAGTTTCTGGAGAGTTACTATGTGATTATTATCATTCAAAATTTGGAGTGGATACTAGAGGTGTTAGATTCCCAGGTCTTATTTCTTATGTTACACCTCCTGGTGGAGGAACTACAGATTATGCAGTTGATATATATTATGAAGCATTAAAAAATAAGAGATATAAATCTTACATAGCAGAAGGTACAAAGATGGATATGATGTATATGCCTGATGCACTTCAATCAATAGTAGATTTAATCGAAGCCCCAGCTGATAAACTTATCCATAGAAATGCTTTTAATATTACTGCTATGAGTTTTGCTCCTGAAGAAATAGCTGCTTCTATAAAAAAATATATTCCTGATTTTGTAATAGAATATGATGTAGACCCTGTAAGACAAAGCATAGCTGATTCTTGGCCCAACTCTCTAGATAGTAGTAGTGCAGTAAGTGAATGGAACTTTAAATTTAATTATGACTTAGACAAAATGACTAAAGATATGTTAGAAAAATTATCAGAAAGAGGAATCGGCAAATAATAATCTATCATTTTTATATACTAATATTAATAGCTTTTTACGTATTAATTATACAAAATCATATTAAAAATTAAAAGGAAAGGAAAAGCTACTATTTTAAGTGTTATAGAAAATTTACTTGAATTTTTACTACACTTTTCATAATACAATGTAAGTAGCAGGTAATAATATTGCTAAACTTAAGAGATATTAGAGAGGAAATAATTAAAGAATATATAGGTGATAGTTTAATTTCCGAGCTTACAGAAGAGTTAAAAAATATACTTATAACTGATTTACAGTCTAACCCATTTAAAAGTAATATTGAACTCAGTATAATACCAGCAAATATAGAAATATTTAAAAAAATAGAAAATATATTACTAGATTCTAAAGTTAATTTAAAAATTGGTTGGGAAAGAATACTTATAAATTATATCTTAAAAGATTTATTTGAATTAAATTATGAAATAAACAAAAGTTGTAATGAGCCTTTGATGTTTAGAGTCATTATATCTATTGATTCTTATGATGCTTAGACTAAATAATATACCTGAGGATGTGCTTTAAATTTATGAAATACAAGTTATTTATAGACTTTGAATTTAATATATTAGATGATAATAAAAATAAACCAAAAGAATATAATGGAGCTGAATTAATCTCTATTGGTGGAGTTTTAGTTGATAATGAATTTAATATAATAGACACCTATTACTCTTTAGTTAAACCAAGATACAATGGGATACTTTCAAACAAATGTAAAAAACTAACTAAATTGAGCCAATTAGATATTAATAATGCTCCTAATCTTTTATATGTTATGGATGATTTTTATAGATGGTTTTGTAAATTTGATGATGTTACAATATATAATTGGGGTGATTTTGATATAGCTGGTCTTCTAACTTCGTTTAGAGTATATAGATATACAGGTAAATGCTTAGAGTTATTTAATATGATGATTGACATTCAGCCTTTTATATCTCAACATATTACATATAATAATAGAATCTTATCTAGGCAACTATCTTTACTGAATATGAAAAAAATTTTTTCTATAGAAGGAGATATTAAACATAACTCACTTTCAGATGCTGTAGATTTAATGAATGTATGTAAATGTTTTTACCTTAACTCCCCTAAATATATCAATATTCTTGAAGAATTATATAATAAATTACCTCCTCTCAAAACCCCTTTATATTATATACCCTACTTTGAAGATGAAAATTTTGAACTTAAATTTGATAAAACTCCAGAAGATATAATAATATATCTTAAACAAATATTAAACATACTAAATATAAGTAAAAAAGAAATTTATTTTAAAAAAAGAAGTGTATTAGTAAATAACTCTAAAATTATTAGTTTTAAAAATCTATCTTCTACTTTCAAATTAATAAAGCTTAATGAATTTGAAGAATATCCTGATTTTATTTTAAAATTAGGAGATAAAAAGAATTTTGTTGAATCTGTTGTTAAAATAAATAAGAATAACAGGAAATCTATAAAAAATTTAATATTAAAGTTATCAAGAATACCTTAAATAGTTGAATTCAATTATTTAAGGTATTTTTTATACCTTGAATTAAAATTTTTATACAGGACATACTAACTAAGTATAAATATTTTTTAAAGGAGTAATTGATAGATATGACAGTGGTGTTAATAAGAAGTATTATATTATACATAACAGTGCTAATTGCACTTAGAGTCATGGGAAAAGGTGAAATAGCTGAAATGAATTGTTTTGATTTAGTTATAACACTTTTAATTGCAGAAGTTGCATCAGTTCCAATGGAAAACAATAATATACCAATTATAAATGGCGTTGCAGCAATAACTGGGCTTGTAATTATGCAGACTCTAATTTCATTTTTATCCTTAAAAAGCAGAAAATTAAGCTCATTTTTATCAGGTAAACCTTCTGTACTAATAGATAAGGGGAAAATTGTATATAAAGAATTAAAAAAAGAAAGGATTACTATAGATGAGTTATTGGAACAACTTAGAGTTCAGGGTTACTTCAATTTAAAAGATGTACAATATGCTATTTTGGAAACTGATGGTAATCTAAGTGTTGTTCCAGCATCAACTTATAATAGTACTCCTCCAAAAGCTTTTAATCATTTACCAATTCCACTTATATTGGATGGTAGAATAATAAATAAAAATCTAGACATAGCTGAAAAGGATACTAATTGGTTGATGGGTATTTTAAAGTCTAATCACATAGAAACTTTTAAAGATGTTCTTATTTGTGTTTTAGATGAAAATGACAAAATATTTATTCAAAATAAAAAGGGTGATTAATATTGAAATCTGCAACATTTGTTATACTATGGACTATCTTATTTGTATTATTTGGATTTTACATTAACAATAAACTATATGATTTTACAGATGAATATAAAGACAATATATCTGTTTTAGAAAAATCTATAGAAAATGAAGATTGGGAAAAAGCTCAAAAAGAAGCTGATTCTATATCTACAAGATGGAATAAAGAAAAAAATCATTGGTACAAAGTTTTAAATCATGAGTACTTTGATGAAATAGGACTAAGGTTTAATATTCTCGATAAAGCAATTTATACTGAAAATAAATTAAAATCTCTAGAAGAAGTTGAAGGTATAAAAACATATTTGGGAAATATCGTTGAAAGTGTTAAGTTTGATGTAAACTATATATTTTAATAAGAGTCTGGAAATATTTATGTGTATTCTTTAAATAAAAATTTATTTTTTAAGTGATAATTAAACATTTATTTGTAAGGCTATGGCTTTAAAAATCATAGCCTTATTTTGATATTTTTTCCATTTTTGCAAAAATTATTACCCCTTTAAGAAAATTTCTTAATTTTTTTTGAAATATTTCTTTA
>NZ_OEZH01000057.1 GCF_900243075.1 Clostridioides difficile | reverse complement strand
TACAATTATTATACAAGAATCCCAGGCTCTTTTGAACTTGGGATTTATTTTTTTTATACAAAAAAGGGCGTAGCACTATTTTTTAGTGCGACAGCCCCCTTTTAATTTAATTAGATTTGGCAGGGCGGCGTATCCTGCATCTCTATTAACTACTCCATAGTAGCGTATTGGGTGCCTTTTCCAACCTCAAATCTAACTAATAAATATTTACATGTATATTTATATTATAACCTATATGATAATATTTTTCAATAGTTTTGGGAATTTAATAATATTATGTTAACCATCATATTGTTTTACTCTTCCACTATTTATTCTACTTTCTAATTTTGCTTCTTTTATAGCATACAGTGAAGATACATATAAATATCCTTTTTTTGTATCCAATTCTATAGCCACTAAAATGTAATCATCAATTTTTTTTATAAACTCCACACTTTTTCCAGGTTTTTTAGGATGGCTTCCTATATATTCAGGGGACTTTAATACCATTTTTATAGTATCTATTATATCATTAACAATGTCCTTACTTAATTGACATCGATGTTTTTTCTTTATATGTTTTATAACACCAGAAGAAGCATAAATTTTACCAGTATATTCAATTCCTGCAAGTTCTGCCGTTTCTTCATCTATGATTCCAACAACTTTGTCTGTAGACATATAAAGCACATTCCTTTCTAAGATAATTTACCATTAATACTGTAAAATTTATTTAAATTAAATATCTATACTTAAAGTATAGTTTATTCCAAAAAGAAAAGATAGCATAATATAGTTTTTTCATATATGACTTTATATAAACTATTTTTATATGATTTATAAATGGTAAATAAGGTTCTATTTGTAAGCTGTTTTTAGAAATTGTTTAGCTTTTTCATGTTATATTAAATATTCTTGATTCTTTATAAAAATATAAGGTTTATATCGTATAAAACGTTTTCTTTTAAAGTTTTCTATGATAATATTATTTATATATATATAAAATAAATTTCTAATAGGAGGATATTATGAACAATCAACAACAAGAAGTATATAAAAAATTGGATGAATTAAACATACCTTATGAAGCTGTAAATCATCCACCAGTTTATACAATTGAAGAAATGGAAGAATTAAAAACATTACATATGGAATTTGTTGTAAAAAATTTATTTCTTCGTGATGCTAAGGGAAAAGAACATTTTTTAGTTGTATTAGGTAAAGACAAAAAAGCAGATTTAAAAGATATTCGTCAACAAATTGATAGTAAACCTCTTAGTTTCGCATCAGAAGAAAGACTTCAAAAATACTTAAAACTTACTAAGGGAGCTGTGACTCCTTTTGGTATATTAAATGATATAGAGGCTGTTGTAAAAGTTGTATTTGATTAAAAAATAGCTACGCACACTCGTGACTTTAGTCATGAGTTAGTAGCTAAATTAGTCAGCATATAGGGAAACCTATATGTAGAGATAGGAT
>NZ_OEZH01000056.1 GCF_900243075.1 Clostridioides difficile | reverse complement strand
TGTTCCCATTCCGAACACAGAAGTTAAGCTCTCTAGCGCTGATGGTACTTGGTGGGAAACTGCCTGGGAGAGTAGGACGTAGCCACGTAATCTTTTTTATTATGATACATTTAGAATATGAGTTAGTATTTTACTCTAATTGAAAAATAAAAGACTTACTGATTTTTATATCAACTAGTCTTTTATTTTTCTTTAAAATTTTAATTAAATTCTTCAATAGATGTTATATATTTACTTAACATGCTAACCATCATTTAATACATTATATCCAAGAGCTATTCAATTTAAATTATTATTATGCCATTATTTTATATACAAATTCTTTTAATTTATCTAATCCAGATAAGAAAGTATTTTCATTGCAAGCATAAGATATACGAATATATTTATCCATACCAAATGCTATTCCAGGAACAACTGCGACATTATATTCTTCTAAAAACTGATTACAAAATTCGATAGAAAAGCTATCTTTATACTTAAATCTCTCAGATACTTTAGATAGGTCTATAAAGGCATAGAATGCACCATCTGGATTTACATATCCTACATTTTCTATAGAATCTAATTTAGATGTAATTAGGTCTCTTCTATACTTGTATGTTTTAACCATATTATCTATATCAGTTGAGCAATCTTTTAAGGCTCCATATGCTATGTATTGTGCTGTTAAACTTGGATGAGATATAAGATGTCCCTGTATAGAGCTCATTGCCTTAGCAATCGTTTTATTAGATGCAGTATATCCTAATCTTAATCCAGTCATTGCAACTGATTTAGAAAAGCCATTTATAGTTATTGTTATATCTTTAGCCTCTTTGCTTAATGATGCAATTGATGTAAATTTTTCATTATAGCATATTTTTTCGTATATTTCATCTGCTAAAATATATATTTTATTCTGTATACATACATCTACTATTTCTATTAACTCATTTTTTGTATAAACACTACCAGTAGGATTCGAAGGGTTATTTATTACAAGAATTTTTGTTTTGTTTATTATAGATTTTTCAAGTTCTTCTTTTGTTAACTTGAATCCATTTTCTTTTTTAGTGTCAATGAAAACTGGAACAGCATTAACCAACCTAACCATTTCAGGATAACTAACCCAGTAAGGTTTTGGTAGTAATACTTCATCTCCCTCATCTGTTAAAGCTAGTAAGGTATTTGTTATAGAGTTCTTTGCTCCACTTGATACAACTATTTCATCTATTGAATAGTTACAATTGTTTTCTTCAATAAGTTTTTTACATATTTCCTCTCTAAGTATTTTTAATCCTGGAACTAAATCATATTTAGTGTAATCTTTATTTAAAGAATCAATACCATAAGATTTTGCGTTATTAGGCACATTAAAATCAGGTTCTCCTATACTAAGATTTATTACTTTAATTCCGTTATTTTCCATTTCCTTAACTTTCGAACTAATACCTATTGTGTAGGATGGTGTTATAAAGTCTAGTCTTTTTGATAACATAAAATTCCTCCTTTTAAATTATTATTTATATTATACGACAATTTTAAAGAATTTACATAAGGAAATTTGTAGATATATATATTAATATATATAAAAATATACACTTTTTGCCTAAAATTAGTGTAAAAAAAAGAGAAAATTTTTTTGATTCTCGAAGTTGTTAGAAACGCTACTGTTCAAAATATCCACATAGTATTTGCAATGATTTGCGTAAGTTTGACTATTATGTACAAATTTGGTAATCTTAATGTAGCAATTATTAAGATAATCCCTTTAACTTAGTTGAAGGGGATTTTTTTAGACTTAATATACTACATATAGTGGTATGTAGATTAATAAAATACAATATATAGTAATAGGAGGGTTTTTTAATTGGTTGAATTCGTAAAAAAAAGAGATGGAAGAGTAATCCCATTTAATGAAGATAGAATAACAAGAGCTATATTTTTAGCAGCAACAAATGTTGCAGAAAGGGAAGGAATAGTACCTGATTATAAATTATCTGAACAACTAACTCAAGAAGTAATAAAATTTTTAAATCATAGATATTCAGAATCCGTTCCAAGTGTTGAAGACATTCAAGATTCTGTAGTTAAGGTTCTTATAGAAACTGGTCATGCAAAAACTAGTGAAGAATATATAATATACAGAACTGAAAGAAGTAGAATAAGAAATTCAAAAACAAGATTGATGAAGGCAATAGAGGAAATTACTTTTGAGGATGCAGAAGATGCTGATATAAAAAGAGAAAATGCAAACATTAATGGTAATACAGCCATGGGAACGATGCTACAATATGGAAGTACTGTATCTAAAGAATTTTGCAAGACTCATATATTAAAACCAGAGCATTCTTTTGCTCATGATAATGGAGACATACATATACATGATATGGACTTTTTAAACATGGGAACATTAACTTGTTGTCAAATAGATGTTAAAAAACTATTTAATGGTGGATTTTCAACAGGACATGGTTTTTTAAGGGAACCACAAGACATAATAAGTTATGGAGCATTAGCTGCAATTGCTATACAAAGCAATCAAAATGATCAGCATGGAGGTCAAAGTATACCATTTTTCGATTATGGATTGGCTGAAGGTGTATATAAGACATTTAAGAAATTCTACATAGGAAATTTAGCTAAAGCGTTAAAGTTATTCAAAGGAATTGAAAATAATGATGCAATAAAGAACATAGTATATAATACAGAGAAAGAAACAAATCAAAAGGTTGGTCTTAAGAGAGATGAACTATATCTTAATTTAGAAAAAAAGAAATTAATAGAAACTTTTGATATTAATGAAGAACTTGTAAATAACATACAAAACTTTGCCTTTGAAGAATCATATAGAGAAACTGATAAAAAAACATACCAATCTATGGAAGCATTTATACACAATCTAAACACAATGCATTCTAGAGCAGGTGCACAAGTACCATTTTCAAGTGTAAACTTCGGAACAGATACTTCTGAAGAAGGAAGAATGGTGACTAAAAATCTTTTATTATCTCAAGAAAGAGGTTTAGGTAATGGAGAGACACCAATTTTTCCAATTTTAATATTTAAGGTCAAAGAAGGTATAAATTTAAATCCTGAAGACCCTAATTATGATTTATTTAAATTATCATGTAGAGTATCAGCTAAAAGACTATTCCCAAATTTTAGTTTTTTAGATGCACCTTTTAATGCAAAATATTATAAAAAGGGTGAGCCAGATACAGAGGCTACATATATGGGTTGTAGAACAAGAGTACTTAGTAATGTGTGTGGTTCAGAAACAGTTAGTGGTAGAGGTAATATATCTTTCACTACAGTAAATCTCCCAAGATTGGGTATAAAACATGGTATTGTAAGTAATGAAAAAGTTAATTTAGATGATTTCTTTGAAGAATTAGATGAGAAGATAAACTTAATTATAGAACAATTATTAGAGCGTCTTGAGGTTCAAGGAAATAAAAAGATGAAGAACTTCCCATTCTTAATGGGTCAAGGAGTATGGAAAGGTTCTGATGATTTAGGACCAGAAGATACATTAAAAGAAGTAATAAAGCAAGGTACATTGACAATTGGATTTATAGGTTTAGCAGAATGCCTTATTGCTCTTATAGGTAAACATCATGGAGAAAGTAAAGAAGCTCAAGAGTTAGGGCTAAAAATAGTGTCACATATGAGAAATAGAATGGATGAAGCAACAAATAAATACAAATTAAATTTCTCTTTAATGGGTACTCCAGCAGAAGGTCTTTCAGGTAGATTTACTAAAATAGATAAAAAAGTCTATGGAGAAATCAAAGGTATTACAGATAAAGAATATTATACTAATTCATTCCATGTACCAGTTTATTATAATATAAGTGCATATGATAAAATTGAGATAGAAGCTCCATACCATGAATTGACTAATGCAGGTCATATAACATATGTAGAGCTAGATGGAGATCCATCTGATAATTTAGAAGCTTTTGAAACTGTTATAAAGGCTATGAAGGATTTGGGTATAGGATATGGAAGTATAAATCATCCTGTAGATAGAGATCCAATATGTGGTTTTTCAGGAGTAATAACAAGTAATATATGTCCTGTATGTGGAAGAAATGAAGATGAAAGTGACATCAAATTTGAAAGAATAAGAAGAATAACAGGATATTTAGTTGGCACAGTTGACAGATTTAATAATGCTAAAAAAGCAGAAGTAAGAGATAGGGTAAAACATAGATAGTTTTATTTGGAGGAATAAGTTATGAAAATAAGAATGTCATCTACTATAAGTTATGACAGTATAGTTGATGGACCAGGGTTAAGAATGGTAATATGGACTCAAGGATGTATTCATAATTGTAAAGAATGCCATAATCCTCAGACACATGATTTATATGGGGGATTTTATATGGATACAGAAGAAATTATAAATAAGGTAAAATCATTGAAATTACAAAAGGGTATTACATTATCAGGAGGAGAACCGTTCTTACAGCCAGAACCATTAGAAGAAGTAGCAAGAGAAGCCAAAAGAAATGGATTAGATGTATGGTCATATACTGGGTTTACATTTGAACAACTGTTAGATAAAAAAAATAGCACATATTTCAAAAATTTAAATTTACTAAAACAAATTGATATTTTAGTAGATGGAAAATTTATGGCTGAAAAAAAAGATATAAGCTTAAAGTTTAGAGGTTCATCAAATCAAAGAATAATTGATGTTCAAAAAAGCTTGAAATATAAAAAAGTATTTTTAGCTGAACACTATATGAAGGACGATTTATCTATAGCAGAATAGAATTATAAATAGACGGGAGTAAGTATAAGTACATATTTATTTTCGTCTATTTCTATGTTATGTTTTAAATTTATATAATAGTATAATAGAAGATATAACAATTAGGTTAAAATTAGATTAAAATATTTACTGTGTATTTAAGCTTGAGTCTTTTATAGTTTAGGTTATTTTAGTATATAGGTTCTAAAAAATATATCAGAGATTATCTAATTGATTCTTTGCTAAGAAACAATATTCAATTGACTTACAAAAATCTTTAATTATTACAATATAAATATTTAGATAAATGATAAGATACTGATAAGCAATTTAAAAGGACATTAATTTAATATTATAGATATTAATATTAAGTAGTCTAAAAAATATAGAAGCTTTAAAGTAGGTATTTTAAATAAATAACTAAGTGTAAATTTAATATGTGAACAGATTCTATAGTACAGATTAGATAAACAAATAAGGTATAATTATATAATATCTATTGTTGTACAAAAAATATTAAATTTTGTAATTTGTGGATAAATATGTTTATAATGTGGATAATATTTAATATGATAAGTTAAAACAATATGAACCAGTTGTTTATAATGTGGATAATATTGTAATATATTCATAAATGGGACATTCAAAAATAAAAAATGTGAAAAAAGTTGTTGACTCTAAAAGAAAAAGTTGGTATAGTAATACTTGTCCTCAAGAAAAGGGCAAACACATAAGGTATAAAGAACTTTGAAAATTAAACAGTAGGTTAATTTATAAACAAGAAACAAACCATAAAGCCAGATATTTTGATAACAATAGTATCTGAGCCTGATAA
>NZ_OEZH01000054.1 GCF_900243075.1 Clostridioides difficile | reverse complement strand
TTCCAAAAGATGATTCTGTAAGGTTATTAAGTCAAATTATTGAGGAGATGAATTTAGAAAAGTTATATAAGACTTATTCTCGAATTAGAGGAAATGGAGTAACCCCTAGACAACTTTTGAAAATTATAATATATGCAAATATGAACTGCATTTATTCTTCAAGAAAAATAGAACAAGCATGTAAAAGAGATATTAACTTTATGTATCTTTTAGGCGGAGCCTCCGCTCCAGACCATTCAACAATTGCAAGATTTCGTAGTATTCATTTTTCACAAGTAAGCAAAAATTTGCTTGCACAGTTTACAAACTTTCTTGGAGATAATAAGGAGATTTCAAAAGATGCTCTATTTATTGATGGTACAAAAATAGAGTCATCTGCCAATAGATATACTTTTGTTTGGAAAAAATCTATAAACAAAAATATGGTTAAAATGATGAATGATATATCTGATTTCATATTAAAATGTGAGATTGATTTTGGTATTAAAATAATTTATAGAAATAAAATCAAAATATATCATTTAAAAAAACTTTTAAAGAAGCTTAAAAAAATATCAAAAGAATCAGATATAACATTTGTTCATGGAAAAGGAAAGAAAAAATCTATTGTTCAAAAATCTATAGAGAAATTAAATAATTATATCGATAGATTGAAAAAATATACTAAAGACC
>NZ_OEZH01000182.1 GCF_900243075.1 Clostridioides difficile | reverse complement strand
ATAGAAAAACCCCCTTAGAGTATACGCTTTTTAGACCTATTATAATGGCCTTTTATTTAAATGTCTACTATAAGGGGATTATACTAATTTTGAGACAGCTTCTTTTTGTTTTTATTGGATTAATTCATATTTTAAAATATATTTTCTTAACATTGTTAAAAAAGAATTTACAAGATATTCATTAGAATTAACTCAACTGTAATATTCATTTAACTTAGGTTGTTTATTATATTATTAAAGAGAAGCAAACGAAAGTTAGATTAAGGAGGACAAATCTTGTATACAGTTGATAGTACTAAGATATTGATAAATATGAACTTAGAGAAACTAGAAAAGATATATTCAATGATAAAAGACACATCAAGTATTTCTATAATTAAAAACCCTAACTTAGCTACAGTAATGGTAAGAGCTAATGAAAGTGTAAAAAACACAACATTTAACTTAGGAGAGATATTAGTTACAGAATGTAGTGTAAAGGTGGATGAAAGTTTGGGTTATGGAATAGTTGCAGAAAATAATTATAAAAAAGCCATCTATTTAGCAGCTATAGATGCAGTTTTACATAGCAATAATATTAAATTTGATGAGTTAAAGAATTATATAAATAAAAGTGTATATGAAGAGAACTTGAGATATGAGCAAGATATTATTGATGAGTTTAGTTTGATTAATAAAACAAAAGTTCAATTCAATACTATGGATTAAATAGGAGGAGAATCATGGTAAATTATACACAAGAAATATATAGAAAGATGCTAGATAGTGCTTCATTTCCTGGGAAATTAAATAATATAGATAATATAAATATAGAAAACAATACAAAATTATTAAATGGAGCAATTGGTATAGCAATCACTTTATTAGACCAAGAGGTTACCTTCTATATAGAAAATTATACTCAAGAAGATATAAAAAATATAAGAGCACTTACAATGTCAAATCAAGTAGATTATATGGAATCAGATTATATATTTTTAGATATTAATTCAGAGTTAGATATATTACAGATTAAAATAGGCTCTTTTGAATATCCTGATGAAAGTGCAACTATAATACATCAAGTAAATGATTTATCAATAGACTATCAAACTAAGTATATAAAGCTTGATTTGAGTGGTCCTGGTATAAAATCAAAAAATAGTATATATATAGATGGAGTTAAAGAAGAATTTATACAAAGATTATCTATCATAAATAAAGATTATCCAATAGGAATAGATTTGATTTTGGTAGATAAAAAAGGAGAACTTGCATTTATACCAAGGTCATCAAAATTAAGTTGGGAGGTATTATAAAAATGGCTTATGTAGCAGTTAAGGGTGGAGAAGAAGCTATATTACAGGCTAAAAATATACTTGAATTTTATAGAATAAAAGGAGAAAGTTTACCTATAGACGTAAAGCAGATTGAGGAACAAATGTCTTATGCTGTAGACAAAGTAATGTCTGAAGGAAGTTTATACAACAAGGAACTATCAGCATTGGCTATAAAACAAGCTCAAGGTGATATATTAGAAGCATCTTTCTATATAAGAGCTTTAAGGTCAACAATGCCTAGAGTTACCTATTCAGAACCCATAAATACAGAAGAAATGAGAATAAAAAGAAGAATATCAGCTACTTTTAAAGATATACCAGGAGGACAGTATCTTGGGGCAACTAGAGACTATGAGAATAGAATACTAAATGTAGAATTATTAGAAGAAGATGAAAAAAAGAATAGAGACTTTAGAGATAGTTTTATAAATGAGCTAGAAATGGTAGATGAAATCCCTGAATTTACAAAGATATCTAATATATTTAGAAAGGAAAATTTGTTACAAGAAGAAGCTTGTGAAGATAAATCAGAAGAAGTTATTGATGATATTACAAGAAATAGTATAAGATTTCCAGTTTCTAGGTCAGCAAAGTTACAGGCATTAACTAGAGGTGAAAGTGGAGTAGTATCAGGTTTTGCTTATGCTATTGTAAGAGGTTTTGGTGATGAACATCCATATATAAGTGAACTTAGAACAGGAAATGTATCTATAAAAATAAAACATCCAATTTATGAAGATGAACAAATAACAATAGGCGATATGTTGGTTACTGAATGTGAAATAGTTTCAAAAACATCACAAAACAAGACTGAAAATTCTAAAAACAGTTCGGAAGATAGAAATAAAATGTCTTTAGGATATGGTCTTTGTATGGGGAACAATGAGAATAAGGCTATATCTATGGCTATACTAGACAAATCTTTGGAACCAAATAGTGAAAAACTAGCACAAGACGAAGAATTTGTATTGCTTCATATAGATGGAATAGATTCATTAGGATTTATATCTCACTTTAAGCTTCCTCACTATGTAGATTTTAAAGCGGATGTGGAAAGAATAAAATAGTATATGGAGGTAAGTTTAGGTGATATATAACTATGGGTTTTTAGATGAAAATACAAAGAAAGAAATACGAAGAAAAATATTAAAAGCAGTATCAATACCTGGTTATCAAGTTCCTTTTGGTTCAAGAGAATTACCAATAGCTAAAGGATGGGGTACTGGAGGTCTACAATTAACACTGTCATTAATTGGTGAAGGTGATGTAGTAAAAGTAATTGATCAAGGAAGTGATGATTCTACAAATGCTTGTAATATAAGAAGCTTTATTGCAGATGTAAGTAATGTCAAAACTACAAAAGATACACTAGAAGCTACATTGATTCAAACAAGACATAGAATACCAGAAGAAAAACTAAAATCTAATCAAATACTAATATTTCAAGTTCCAATACCAGAAACACTTAGAATAGTAGAGCCTAGTGAAGTAGAAACAAGAAGAATGCATTCAGAAGAAGATTATAGCAGGATGTGGGTATATCTTTATGAAGATATAGTTAGATTTAATGATATATCAATAGCAGCTGAATATCCATGTAAAGTAAATGATAGATATTTAATGAATCCATCACCTATACCTAGGTTTGATATAAAAAAATTGAACATGTCTGACAATTTATTCTTGTTTGGTGCAGGTAGAGAAAAAAGAATCTATGCTATTGCCCCGTATACAAAGGTAGAACCTTTAGAGTTTGAGGATTATAAATTTGAAGAGGAAAAATTTGAAGGAAAATATTGTAGTTTATGTAAAAGTACAAATACATTTTTAGATGAAGTATATGACAGTGATACTAATGAAAAGTACTATAGTTGCTCAGATACAAGTTATTGCGAAAAAGTTAGATTAAGAAATAATGGTGTATATGTGACAATTGGAGGTGCTTGGAATGAGTAAAATAAATGAAACTAAAAGATTAGAAAATATAGACAAGCAAGTATTAATAGGAAGAAATATAAATCTTATTTATGGAGATGGGTGTGAAAAGTGTTTTGAAAGCACAGGATATGAAAGCAACAATATATGTAAATATTGTGGTTCTATAATTGCATGCAATAATGTAAATCTAGAACTTTATGAGGGAGAAGTACTTGGAATTGTGGGCGAATCTGGTTCAGGAAAAAGTACTTTATTAAAAATACTGTTTTTCCAAGAACATGCAAATAGTGGAGAGGTATATATATCCCATTATAATAAAAACATAAATATATTAGAACTTTCAGACCAAAAAAAGAGATACATAAAGAATCATCTTATGGGTATTGTGTATCAAAATCCTCATCTTGGTTTAAATTTAGACTTTAGTAGTGGAGGTAATATAGCAGAAAAATTATTGATGGCAAATTTATATAATGTTGAAAAAATAAGAGATAGAGCCAAAGAACTTCTAATAAAAACTAATATACCTGTAGAAAGAATAGACCATAAACCAAAATACTTTAGTGGGGGAATGCAACAGCGAGTCCAAATAGCAAAAGCTCTTTCAAATAACCCTCCAATATTGCTATTAGATGAAGTTACAACAGGTCTAGATGTCTCTGTACAAGCAGAAGTATTGGATTTAATAAGAGAAATCCAAAGAGAGCTTAAGATTTCTATGATAGTTGTATCCCATGACTTTGATGTTATAAAGATGCTTGCCGATAGGACAATTGTAATGAAAAATGGAAGTGTGATTGAGTCTGGTCTTACAGACCAAATAATGGAGGACCCACAACACCCATATACTCAGCAACTTATAAATTCATTGTTATAAATATTGTTTTTAAATAAGTAAATCGGGGGTTTTTAATAAAATGAAAGAAACTATACTTGAAGTAAATAATTTTAGTAAAGATTTTGACTTGCATGCATTGAACAAGACTATAAAGGCGTGTAGTAATATAAATTTTGAGGTTTCAAAAGGTGAATTTTTAGGGATAATAGGCAAATCTGGAGCAGGGAAGTCTACTATATTAAAAAGTATTTATAAAACATATATACCGACAACTGGAGAAATAATCTTTAACTCAGAAATATATGGTAATGTAGACCTGGCTAAAATTGAAGATAGAGAAATGATAAATCTTAGAAAGAAGGAAATAGGGTATGTATCGCAGTTTTTAAAGACACTTCCACGAATAACTGCAATTGAACTAGTAATACATTCTTTAATTGAGAGTGGAGTTGAAAAAGAGTGTTCATATGATATGGCAAAAGATATACTTAATCAATTTGAAATAAAGGAAAATTTATGGGATGCTTATCCAAATAATTTTTCTGGTGGAGAAAAATTAAGATTAAATCTAGCTCAAGCTATGGTTAAAAAACCTAGACTTCTGTTACTTGATGAACCAACTGCATCACTTGATAATCAATCTAAAATATATGTAAAAGAAAAAATGTTAGAACTTAAAAGTCAAGGAACTACAATGATAGGAATTTTTCATGATATAGAATTTATGGAAACTGTTATAGATAAGACTTTTACTATGACAAAAGGGACTATAAGTGAAAGTGGGGTAGCCTAGATGATAAAACTAATTCATAATGCAAATATTGTATTAGAAGATATGATACTAGAAAATGGCCATTTAATCATAGAGGGAGATACAATAAAGAAAGTATCAAATGATAAGATTGACTATGTATTTGATTTTAAGGAGATAGATGAAATAATAGATGCAAAAAACTTATACATAATACCTGGTATTATAGATATTCATAGTGATGCCATTGAAAAGGAAATAGAGCCAAGACCAAGTACACTGTTACCATTTAATATGGCATTTTATGAACTAGATAAAAAACTACCTGCGAATGGAATAACTACAGTTTATCATTCTATATCTTTGGGAGATGGAGTAGGGGTCAGAAGTATTGATAACTCTTTAAAGATGATTGAAAATATTGATTCATATAAAAATATAGATAGTAAGAGTATAAATCATAAAGTCCATTTAAGATATGAAGTGTTGTATCATGAAGGTTTAGATAAGGTTTCAGAATTATTAGATGAAAATAAAATAGACTATTTATCAATAATGGACCATTCTCCGGGACAAGGTCAGTATACAAATCCAACATTTTATAGAGAGTATGCTACTAAAGTGTGGGGAGTCACAGAAAATTATGTAGATACATGGTTAGATGGTTTAGTAAATCTGCATGATAATTTAGATTGGAATAAAATAGCTAATATTATAGAAAGAGCCAAAACTAAAAATATAAATGTTGCTTCACATGATGATGATACATTAGAAAAGATGGATTTCATAAAAAATATAGGGATAAATGTATCTGAATTTCCTATAACTCTTGAAGTTGCAAAATATTCAAAGAAGCTAGGCGTCCTAACTTGCTTAGGTGCACCAAATATTGTAAGAGGTAAATCTCATAATAACAATTTAAAAGCAATGGATGCTATATTGGAAGACTGCTGTGACATTGTTTGCTCAGATTATCTTCCATCAGCTATGATAAAGTCTATGTGTATAGTTGCAGAAAGAACTAATAACTTAAATAAAGCAGTCAGTTTATTTACCTCAAATCCAGCTAAAGCAGTTGGAATATATGATGAAAGAGGTAGTATAAAAGAAAATAAAAAAGCAGATTTAGTTTTAGTAGATATTGATAGTGAATATCCAAAGGTTGTAAATACTATTGTAAATGGGAAAACAGTTTATAAAAGGGAGGTATAAAGATTGTTAACAGAGTTACACTGTCATACAAATATATCAGATAATAATTTTACTACTGAAGAAATAATAAAAAAAGCAGCAGAAAAGAATATAAATATCTTGGCAATAACAAATCATGACACACTATCAGGATTAGATGAAGCTCTTGTTCTTGGAGAACATTATGGCATAACAATAATACCAGGTATAGAAATTTCAGCTTATGATTATAAAAATAGAAAAAGAGTTCATGTTCTGGGATATAACATAGATTTGAACAGTGAAGAAATAAAAAATTTGTGCAATCCGATGGTATGTGATAGACATAAAGCATCAGTTAAGATGGTAAATAAAATTATAGATTTAGGGTACAAAATATCTCTAGAGGATGTAAAGAAATACTTCTCAAAGACTGGGATATTTAAACAACATATAATGAAAGCTCTTATAGATAAAGGATATACAGATAATATATATTCAAGTCTATACAAAGAATTGTTTCATAGAGGAAATGGTAAAGTATATGTATCTTTAAAGTACGTGGATTACAGAGATGCAATAAAAGCTATAAAGAATTCTGGTGGAATCTGTGTGTTAGCCCACCCTGGTCAAATGGATAATTTTAGTGCTATTGAGGATATGGTAAAAATAGGATTAGATGGAATAGAAGTTTATCATCCATCTCACAATAAAGAACTAGAAAGAGAATCACTTTCTTATGCTAAGAAGTACAATTTATTGGTTACAGGAGGGTCAGATTATCACGGATTTTATTCTCAGCATAATTGTGAACTTGGAAGCAAGAGCTTAAATAGGGAAGACTTATTTAAGTTTAGGTTGGCTTTAGGAGGGGTATTATAAATGTCTTTTTTACAAGTAAAAAATGCAAGTAAAAGTTATGGACAAGTTAAGGTGTTAAAAGACATATCTATTGATATTGAAAAAGGAGAATTCATTTGTTTACTAGGTCCAAGTGGTTGTGGGAAAAGTACATTGCTTAGAATAATTGCAGGGCTTGAGGATAAACATGATGGAAAAATAATAATAAGTGATAAGGATATGACTAATTCACCACCTGAAAGTAGAAATTTTGGTATAGTTTTTCAGTCATATGCATTATTTCCCAATATGAATGTTTACAAAAATATAGCTTTTGGGCTAGAAAATAAAAATATAAGTAAATCTAACATATGTAAAAAGGTTAAGGAAGTTCTAGAAGTCGTAGCGTTAAGTGGATATGAGAAAAATATCCGTCACAATTGTCAGGTGGGCAACAACAAAGGGTTGCACTTGCTCGTGCAATTGCTTTAGAGCCAGACTTTTTACTTCTTGATGAACCTTTATCTGCATTAGATGCAAAAGTAAGGTTGAAACTTAGGGAACAGATTAGAAGTTTACATAGAAAGCTAGGTATTACAACTATAATGGTAACACATGACCAAGAAGAGGCGCTTTGTTTAGCTGATAAAATGGTTGTTATGAATAGTGGAGAGATAATACAGGTTGGAACTCCAAAGGAAGTGTATAAAAGCCCAGAAACACCTTTTGTAGCTGATTTTATAGGAACAATAAATTTTATAGATGATGGTATTAATAAGATAGCAATTAGACCAGAAGATATAAAGGTAGAATTTAATAGAGATTCTAAAGATAAAGATATAAAAGTTGGGGAGATTTTAGATATTGAATTTAGAGGATTTAACTATAGAATTACAGTTGAGTATTGTTCTAAACAAATGAAATTAGATGTAGTTTCCAAAGTTGCAGAACAAATGAAACTATGTATAGGTTCTAAAATAAACTTCAAGATACCTAAAGAAGGAATTGTAGAATATAAATCTGCATTTAAAGATGATAAAGAAGTTCCTTCTTGGGTTGGGATAGATGCTTGGATGACGGGTATAACAGTAAATACTAAAGAATTAAAGAATAAAAATATACCAATCCCTAGTTCTTATGAAGATTTAATAAAGCCAGAATATAAAGGTCTTATATCTATGCCTAATCCATCTTCTTCTGGTACAGGGTATTTAACAGTATCAGCGATTATACAAATTATGGGTGAAGAAAAAGCATGGCAGTACATGGATAAGTTGCATGAGAATATTGGTGTATATACTCAATCTGGTTCAGCTCCAGCTACATCAGCGGCTTCAGGAGAATATCCTATAGGAATATCTTTTGGATATAGAGGTATAAAATTAAAAGAAGAAGGTTATCCAGTAGAAGTTGTTTTTCCAAAAGAAGGCTCTGGATGGGATATAGAAGCAAATGCTCTTGTGAAAAAAGATAATATAAAGGAAGTTTCAAAAGTATTTTTAGATTGGGCAATAAGTAAAGACGCAATGAATGAGTATTCTAAGAATTATGCAGTTACTACTATTTCTACAGGAAATCCAATCCCAGAAGGGTTCCCTAAAAAGCCATTAGAACAAATGATAGATAATGATTTAAAATCAGCCGCAAAAAATAGAGAAAATATACTAAATAAATGAATATCAAAATATGATGGGAAGACAGAAAAAGAGAGTTAAGTATAACAATAAACTTATGATAAGAAAGAGCCTAAAATATAGATTTTATATCTAGGTTCTTTTAATATATTCATATATAGAGAAATAAACTTTTTTAAAAGACATACTGTTGCAAAAAAATAAATGACCTAGTCCCTTGATTAAATCAAACAAAAACCTTAAAATAAAGAGATGTAAAGAAAAACTAAAAATGAATAAAAGGTGAATTTATATGATAAAAGAAATAATAGTAGTAGAGGGAAGAGATGATGTTACAGCAGTTAAGAGAGCAATAGATGCAGAACTTATAACTACAGGTGGATTTGGTTTTCCAAAAGGTGTAATGGAGCGTATAAAAGTTGCTAATGAAAGACGTGGTGTTATAATATTTACAGACCCAGATTTTGCAGGTGAAAAAATAAGAAAAAAAATAGCATTAGAAGTTCCAGGATGTAAACATGCATTTCTGCCAAGAGAAGAAGCTAAAAAGGATGGAGATATAGGTATTGAAAATGCTACTCCTCAAAGTATAATATCTGCTTTGAAGAAAGTTAGAACTGAAAATACAGAAAAAAGAGAAGAATTTAAACAAGTTGATTTAATTAGAAATGGTCTTATAGGCAATGAAGAAGCATCATTTAGAAGAGATGCACTTGGTAAAATACTTGGAATCGGATATGGAAATGCAAAACAATTTTTAAATAGATTGAATAATTATGGAGTTGAAAGAGAAGAATTTATAGATGCATTAAAACAAATCTAAATGTAGTATTTAATATATGAAAAAAATATATATAAAATAAATGTGGAATTACAGGTTAATTTAAGATAAATTATTTCTGATAGATACTTTATTTTAAATACATGTAAATACATACAAATAAGTATAATTAATAAAATTAAATCTCAAAATAAGTTAAAAAGGAGTAAAGAATGGATAGACTATCTTCACATAGTGCAACAAAGGAAGTAGTACAAAAATATAATTTTAAATTTTCAAAGTCTTTAGGTCAAAATTTCTTGATAGATAGTAATATAATCGACAAAATATTAGTTGGAGCTAGGATTAAAGAAGGAGATAATATAATAGAAGTAGGGCCAGGTATAGGCACACTTACTCGTGAGATGGGGAAAGTAGCAGAAAAAGTAGTGGCTATAGAAATCGATAGGAATCTAATACCTATATTGAAAGACACTTTGTCAGATTTAGATAATACAGAGGTTGTAAATCAAGATATACTAAAAGTAGACATACAAGAGCTAATAAAAGATAAATTAAATGGTGGACCAATTAAGCTTGTAGCAAATCTTCCATATTATATAACTACTCCAATCGTTATGAAATTTTTAGAGGAAGACATACCTGTAACAGATATAGTGGTTATGGTTCAAAAAGAAGTTGCAGATAGAATGAATGCTATTCCAGGGACTAAAGACTATGGAGCATTATCTATAGCTGTTCAATACTATTGTGAAACAGAGATTGTAGCAAAGGCTCCAAGACATATGTTTATACCACAACCAAATGTAGATTCAACAGTTATAGGTCTACATGTAAGACCTGAAAGAAAATATGATGTTCATAATGAAGAAATATTTTTTAAAACAGTAAAAGCATCTTTTGGACAAAGAAGAAAAACTCTTCTTAATTCATTGGGAGGTCTTGGTTTTCTTAATAAAGATGAAATAAGAGAAATATTGAAAGAAGCTAGCATAGACGAAAAAAGAAGGGGTGAAACTCTTAGTATAGAAGAGTTTTCAGTTCTTTCAAATATAATAAATACAAAAGTATCTTCTAAATAGAAGGTACTTTTTTTTATTTTATTAACATATATTGTTTAGAGAAACTGTGTTAAGGGGGGATTGCAGTGGGTTCTAAAAGAAAGTTTAAAAGAGACTATATAATACTAGAAGCTAAAGACATAAACTTTAGATACAAAGAACGAGTACTGCCAAAAGCTTTTGCAAAAGTTGAAGTAAATGATGAAAAAGCAATTATTGCATTATATGTAGAAAATCTAAAATATGTTAAAGATGGGTATAAAACAGTGGCAATAAAAGGTGACCATGGATTAATAGACTTAGGAAATATAATTTTAAATGAACAAGGAAGAGGTGAATTTGTTTTAGATTTAGAAGATTATGATGATGAGATAAAAGGTATTGCATTATTGTATGAAAGAAATATACCTTTGATTGGGTTTAAAGGAAATAAGATTGAAAACTATGAGGACATATTATTCCAAGATTCAGATGAAGAAGAGTATGAAGAGTTGGTAGAAGAGGAAGAATATGAAAATGAAGAAGACGAAGAATATGAAAAGACAGATGAAGAAGAATATAGAGAAGAAGATAGTGATGAAGAGTATATTATAGAAGAATATGATGAAGATGAGTATGAAGATTATTGGGAAGATGAAGAAGAAGTTGAAGAGGCAGAGTTAAAAGCAAGAACGGATATAGAAGATTCTAGTGATGAAGAAATTGAAGAATTCAATAATTATAAAGAGATAGAAAACTATAATAAAGTCAAAGTACAGGAAGAATATAGAGACATAGAATATGACGAAGAAGATGAGGAAGATGAGGAAACTTTTGAAGTAAGCAGGGAAGAAGATAGGTTTGTCTCTTCAAAAACCACTAAATCAAAGAAAACTCAAAAAGAGCAAAATAATATTGAGAAAATAAAAAGAGTCAATGGAGCAAGTCAAGGAGATAGTGGAAATAAACAGGCTAGCACATTACTTATGCCAAGACAAATAAAGAAAGGTTTGAAACTATTTAGAGAAGTAAAACCTTTTGTAACTGATTATATAGATAAGACAAGATGGTGGAAAATAGAGATAAATCCTACAACATTGTGTGGATATACAATGCCTCATTTAGGCTATTTAAATGTGTTGAATTATACGATGTATAGTGATGCAGTATTGAATTCATATAAATATAGACATTACTTATTTGGAGTTCAGTATGATGAATATAATAAGAGAAAACATTATATTTATGCTATTCCAGGAAATAGAAATGAACAGCCAGACAACGGAAGCACAGGATTTTTAAGATACCAAGCTTGTGATAATAGAACAAATAGTTTAGGGTATTGGTTATGTTTTATAGATTCTAGACAAAGAAATATAGTTAGATAAAAATAACAAAAATGCAAGAATTTAACTTTAACTTTCATTTTGCTAAAAAAAGTTAATGAAAGTAATACAAAACTTTAAAAACTATTGATAATATTTAAATATTACACTACAATATATGTTGAAATACCTATTATATTATGGAGGAAAATTATGATAAACGAGCAAAGAATTTTAAACGAGTTTCTTGAATTAGTACAGATAGATAGTTTATCTTTAAAAGAGGGGAATGTTGCTAAAGTATTGGTTAAAAAACTAGAAGAAATAGGTTGTTCAGTACTAGTAGACAATGCGGGTGAGAAAACAAATGGAGAAACTGGTAATATAATAGCTACATTAAAAGGAAATAAAGAAGGAAAAAAAATATTATTTAGTTCACATATGGATACAGTAACTCCAGGTATAGGAGTAAAACCTATAGTGGATGAAGCAAATGGAATAATAAAAAGTGATGGTACTACAATATTAGGCTCTGATGATAAAGCAGGTATAGCAGCTATATTAGAAGGCTTAAGATATATAAAGGAAAATAATATAGAACATACTGATATACAAGTTGTATTCTCTATATGTGAAGAATGTGGATTAGTTGGAGCTAAAAATTTAGACTATGAAAAAATAGATTCTGAGTATGCATTTGTATTAGATAGTGGTGGTTCTCCAGGAGAAATAATAGTAAAAGCTCCTGCACAAGATGTAATAAATGTTAAGATACTAGGAAAGACTGCTCATGCAGGTCTTGAGCCTGAAGCTGGTATAAGTGCTATAATGGTAGCAGCTAGAGCTATAGAAAATATGAATTTACTTAGAATAGATGAAGAAACAACTGCTAACATAGGAATTATAAACGGTGGAACAGCTACAAATATAGTAACAGGTGAAGTTAATATAGTTGCAGAAGCTAGAAGTTTAAAAGAAAATAAATTAGATGTTCAAACTAGACACATGGTAGAAACTTTTGAGAAAGCTGCAAAGGATTTTGGAGCTCAAATTGAGATAGATGTCAATAGAGCATATACACCAATAGATGTTAGTGAAGACTCTGAAATAATAAAACTTGCAAAAAAAGCTTTTTCAAACTTAGGTATAGAAGGTCATACTGAATCCACAGGAGGAGGTAGTGATACAAATATATTAAGTAAGAATGGTATAGAAGCTATAACTTTAGGAATAGGTATGAAAAATGCTCATACATTAAGTGAACATATAGCTATAAAAGACTTATATGATTCTGCCAAAATGGTAGTGGAGATAATAAAAGAAGCATAAATTTAAATAATAGTGTATAATATATATCGCCTAGCTTAAGCTAGGTGATTTTTCATTTTATAGAAGATTGATAATCTCTATTGAAAGTAAAGAGTATACATTTGCATATAAGAGTGGATTTAATTTATGTTCAGATGTACATTTTTAATAATATTTAGAGTTGTTCAAAAGGAGGAATAAAAATGGAAACAAGATATGAAGAAGCAAATAAAATAACAATACAATCAATACTTTGGAATATCGTATTAACAATAATTAAGATGATAGCTGGTGTTATTGGTAGTTCTAGTGCTATGATTGCAGATGGATTACATTCAGCATCAGATATTATAAGTTCTGTAGGGGTATTGATAGGTAACTATGTATCTTCTAGACCTGGAGATAGAGAACATAATTATGGTCATGAGAAAGCAGAGACATTGGTATCATTTGTACTATCAATATTACTTATCTTCGTTTCTATAACAATAGGTATAGAAGCAATTAAATCTTTATTTAACTTAGATGCATTAAGTGTTCCGTCAATATTACCATTAGTTGTATCAGTTATTTCAATTTTGATAAAAGAGTATCAATATAGAATAACGATAAAAGTTGCTAAAAAGATAAATTCTCCAGCACTAAAAGCTGATGCTTGGCACCATAGGTCAGATGCTTTATCTTCAGTAGCTGCTTTCATAGGTATAGGTGGTTCTATTCTAGGATTTAAGCCTTTAGACCCAATTGCATCAGTTGTAGTGGCTATATTTGTGGCTAAGGTAGGAATTAATATACTTATAAGTTCTGTTAATGAATTGATGGACGTTTCAGTTGATGAAGAGGAGATAAAAGAATTAAAATTTATTGTAGCAGATACAGAAGGTGTTAAGAATCTAGGTGATATAAAGACTAGAAAACATGGAGCTACGGCATATGTGGATTTAACTATATGTGTAGATGAAAATTTGACAGTTAAGCAAGGGCATGACATTGCTACCAAGCTTGAAAAACATATAATAAAACACATGGAATTTGTAAAAGGTATAACAGTTCACGTTGAACCATGTACTAATTGCCAAGGAAATAAGTGTAATAATTAATTAAACCTTAAAAAAAAGTGTAAAAAGTTATATAATTGTTTTATGATTATAAACTCTAGGGGTGGTTAAATGAGTAAGAAAAGAAAGCTAAAGAAAAAAGCTGCAATATTAATAGGAGTAGTTGTTTTCTTTATAATATACTTTATATCCTTTAGAATAGGAATAAATATGGAAAAGGATAAAAGTGAAGTTCCGAAGAAGGTAGAAAAAGAAGAAGAAGATAATAGGTCTTTAATGACTCAAATAAAAGAGAAGAAGAAGGTTTATATATCAGACAAAAATATAGAAAACATAAAAATTGAAGAAGATATGTGGGATGAAATAAAGTTATTTTTCTCAGATTTTAAGAAAGTAAGAAATACTACTTCTTCTTATGAAGCAGTTTATGAAGGATATTCTGATGATGGAGTTAAATTTTCTACCGACCTTAACTTCTTTAGAGTGTATACTGTAAATAAAGAAGAATATTATAAAGTTCCAGTTGATTCTAAGAATGCTTTTAAGAAACTTTTAGATGAGAGTATATATACTTCGTTTGACCTTTTAAGTCACTATAAAGATTGGAAAGGGGTAACTATAACTTATGGAAAAGAAACTAAAAAAGTTCATAGATGGAAGTTTGATGATTTAGCACATAAGATGATTTCAAAAAGGGTTGTAGGAAAAGTTCAACCTGAGAAAAGTAAGGAAAGAAGTGACTATAACTTTACTATAAACATAAAAGGTGATAATTTTGCTGTAAAAGTTGATACAATGGGAAAAGATTATGTAAAAGTTACTTCTAAGAAAAATGTATCTTACTATGAGGTTCATACAAGTTTGTTTGATTACCTTAAAAATGAGATATTTGAAATTGGAAAGAAATAAGATTTTAAGAAGGAGTTGTCTCAAAATGAATTTTTTAGTTTATGAGGCACTCTTTTTTGTATGAAATCAAATATATTTTCATCATTTTAACGATGAAAAAGAGGCTTATCTCTATTTTGAGACAGCCTCTAAATTATTTTATATTATTTTTCAACCAACAAGTCTGCAACTTTATAAATTGGACCAGCACCAGCAGTTATTACTAAATCATTGTCATTAACATTTTCACGTAAATATTTTACTATATCTTCAAATTCTTTTATATAGATAGCATCTACGTTGTTTTGATATAACTTTTCAACCAAGTCTTTAGAATGTATATCTCCTGGGTCATTTTCTCTAGCAGCATATATATCTGTTATGATAACTTTATCAGCTGCATAGAATGCTTCTGAGAATTCACCCAAAAGAGATTTTGTTCTAGTGTAAGTATGTGGTTGGAAGACGCACCATAAAGTAGATTTTTTTAATTTTTTAGCAGCAGCCAAAGTAGCTTTTAGCTCAGTTGGATGATGCGCATAATCATCTATTACTAAAGCATTATTATAATGTCCTTTAGCTTCAAATCTTCTTCCTACACCTTTATAGATTTTTATATTTTTTCTTATAGTCTCTAAATCAATACCAGAAACAAGAGCTGCCATTATAGCAGAAGAAGCATTGTATATGTTATGAAGACCATATACAGAAAGTTCAAATTCTCCTAAATCTTTTCCTTGATATTCTATTTTAAATATTCCATGACCACTATTGTCGAAGTGAATATCTTTTATTATAGCATCATTATCAGAATCCCTACCATATTTTATAATAGTAGCTTTAACATCATACAATATGTCATCAACATTTTCATCATCGCCATTTATTATAAAATAACCTTCTGGGGGTAATAGCTTACCAAATTTGTTAAAAGAAGCCTTGATTTCATCTATTCCAGAGAAATAATCAAGATGGTCTTCCTCAACATTTAAAACTATAGATATTTTTGGGTTAAAATTAAGAAAACTATCTACATATTCACATGCTTCAGTTATAAAGTGGTCAGAATTACCTATCTTAACATTACCACCTATCATACTTAAATTACCACCAACTAGTATAGTTGGGTCTAAGTCTGCATATTCAAAGATTGTAGACAACATAGAGGTTGTAGAAGTTTTTCCATGTGTTCCAGAAACTGCTATAGAATTTTTATATTCTCTCATGATTTGGCCTAAAAAAGTTGCCCTGTTCATTACTAATTTATTTTTTTCTTTAGCAGCTATAAGTTCTTCGTTATCTGGGTGAACTGCTGCTGTATAAACAACCATATTTACATTATCTGATATATTCTCTTTTTTCTGACCGATATAGATAGTTGCCCCTTGGTCCCTAAGTTTGTCTAATAGATATGATTCGTTTGAATCCGAACCTGAAACTTGATAACCTTTATTGATACATATTTCAGCTAATGCACTCATGCTGATGCCGCCAATTCCTATAAAGTGTATATTCATAATAAAACCACCTTTCTTTTTAATTAAGTCCTACAATATGAACTATTTCTGTGGTATAATAATATAATGTTCAATATTTTATAATTAATATGCATATAATATTATATGTATTTTATTTTTGAATATAATAAAACATAAGTAATATTATACCACAATAAGGATTGTTATGCATTAGTTAGTTTAACGTTATATAAAGGTACTTGTAGGAGGAAATAGTAATGAAATTTAAAAGAACAGAGAGAATTGGAGCAATAGTCAAAATACTGTCCGATAATCCAAATAAAATATATACATTAAGTTATTTTACGAATCAATTTAATGCAGCAAAATCAACAATAAGTGAAGATTTATTAGTTGTGAAGAATGTATTTGAAAAGCTACATTTAGGTAAAGTTATAACTATCTCAGGAGCAGCAGGAGGAGTAAAATATATACCTAAAACTTCTATAGCAGAAAATGCAGAGTTCTTAATGGAATTATGTGAAAAAATATGTGACAAGTCTAGAATATTATCTGGTGGTTTTTTATATTTGATTGACTTAATTTATGACCCTACAATAGCTGCTAAGATAGGAAAGATATTTGCATCAAATATTGAGTATGTGGATGCAGATTATGTTGTGACAATGGAAACAAAAGGTATACCTATGGCACTTATGACTGCAAAAGCTATGAATTTACCTCTAGTTATAATAAGAAAAGATATAAAAGTGTCAGAAGGTCCTACCCTTAGTATGACATATGTTAGTGGAAACAGCTCTAAGGTTGAAAGTATGAGTTTACCAAGAAAAGCTCTTAAACCAGATAGCAAAGTTATAATTATAGATGACTTTATGAGGGGTGGAGGTACTATAAAAGGAATGGTAGACCTTATGAATGAATTTGGTGCAGAGGTTATAGGTACTGGAGTATTCATATCTACAACTAATCCTTCTGAAAAAATGGTAAAAGATTATATTTCATTAATTCAGTTGGATGTTAATGGGGATAAAATAGTAGTAGAGCCAAACTTAAAGACTTTTAAAGATGAATATAGAAATGAAGATTTAGATGAAGAAGAAGATTCAGAATTTGAATTTGAGATAGATGAAGATTAATAAAAAAATATTTAGAAAAATATGTAAAAATAAAAAGAGGATATCCCTAGTTGCTCATAGAATTATTTAAAAAACAGTTTATATTAATTTATTCCAGCGATAATAATTTTAATATAAATTAATTTCTGTCAAAATCAAAGGGGGATATTTTGGTATGAAGATAACTGACGTAAGAGTAAGAAAATTAACAGAAGAAGGTAAGATGAAATGCATAGTTTCAATAACTTTCGATAATTTGTTTGTAGTACATGATATAAAAGTTATAGAAGGCCATAATGGCCTATTTATAGCAATGCCTAGCAGAAAAGTAGGCGAAGGTAATTTCAGGGATATAGCTCATCCAATAAATGCAGAAATGAGACAAGTTTTGGAAGATGCAGTTTTACAAGCATATCATGAAGCATTAGTTCAATGGGAAGTAGCTGCTGAATAACAATAAATATATATAATGGAGAGAGCCCGAACATTTAGGCTCTTTTTAAATGTAGAATTTCTATTAAAATATGTACTTTTTAGTAAAAAAGTGCTATATTATTAGTGATAATGTATATGTTGTATACAAATTGTTAAATAAATGTATTATAATGTATGTTGATTGAGAGAATAATACGAATAAAATTAAATTTGATTGAATGGAGTGTATCAATGAACTTTAAAGCTATAATCCTTGCTGCTGGCAAAGGAACAAGAATGAAGTCTAAATACCCAAAAGTTATACATAAAGTATGCGGAAAAGAAATGGTCAACCATATTATAGATGTTTCAAAAAAATCAGGTGTAAGAGATACTGTTGTGATTTTGGGACATGAAGCTGATGTAGTAAAAGAAAAACTTGCAGAAGAAACTATAATAGCCATGCAAACAGAACAACTTGGAACAGGACATGCTGTAAAGATGGCTAAAGAATATATTAATGATGAAGATACAATTGTTGTACTTTGTGGAGATACTCCACTTATAAAGGAAGAGACACTAAAGAAACTATTTGAATATCATATAGAAAATAAATATCATGCCACAGTTCTTACAACAAGAGTTGGAAATCCAACAGGTTATGGTAGAATAATAAGAGATAAGAAGGGCGACCTCCTTAAAATAGTAGAACAAAAAGATGCAAATTCAGAAGAAAAAATGATAAGTGAGATAAACTCTGGAATTTATTGTTTCAATGGAAAAAGTCTTAGAGAAGCTTTAGATTTGCTAAATAATAACAATGCACAAGGCGAATATTATTTAACTGATACTGCTAAAATAATGAGAGATAAAGGATTAAAAGTGGGTGCATTTGCAGGTTCAACTATTGAAGAACTTATGGGTGTTAACTCAAGAGTAGAATTATCAAAGGCTGAAGAGATTATGAGAAGAAGAATAAATGAATCTCACATGGTAAATGGAGTGACTATAATAGACACTAACTCTACCTATATAGAATCTGACGTTGTGATAGGTAATGATACTATAATATATCCAGGTGTTATGTTACAAGGAAAAACAAAGATAGGTTCAGACTGTATAATTGGAATGAATTCATTTATAACAAATTCAGAAATAGGTGATGGTACAGAAGTAAAAAATTCAACTATAATTGATAGTAAAGTTGGAGAAAATACTACTGTTGGTCCATATGCATATCTAAGACCAAAGAGTAACTTAGGAAACAATGTGAAAATAGGTGATTTTGTAGAAGTAAAAAATGCTATTATAGAAGATGGTTCAAAAGCATCTCACCTTTCTTATATAGGAGATGCACATGTTGGTAAAAATGTAAATATTGGATGTGGAGTAGTCTTTGTAAACTATGATGGTAAAAATAAATTTAAATCAATAGTAAAAGATAATGCATTTATAGGTTCAAATTCTAATTTAGTTGCTCCAGTAGTTGTGGAAGAAAAAGGATATATAGCAACAGGTTCAACAATAACACATGATGTCCCAGATGGAGCTTTGGCAATAGCTAGAGAAAGACAAGTTATTAAAGAAGGCTGGGTAGAAAAGAAGAATCAAAAAGACGAGCAAAGTAAGTAGTTATGTAGTTTATTATTTTGGCTAAAAAATTTAGCTCGAAATTATTATAAATTATATTCATTAGTATTTTAAAATTTTCAGGAGGGTTACATAAATGAATACTAGCGGAAGCGAGATTAAAATTATTGCAGGTAATTCATCGAAAGAGTTAGCACAGAAAATAGCTGACTATATAGGTGTATCAGTGTTAGATTGTGAAGTAGGTACATTTAGTGATGGTGAAATATGTGTAAACATGAATGAAACAGTAAGAGGTTGTGATGTGTTTGTAGTGCAATCTACTAATAGTCCAGTGAATGATAACTTAATGGAGTTATTAATCTTAATTGATGCGTTAAAGAGAGCATCAGCAGGAAGAATAACAGCAGTTATTCCTTACTATGGATACGCAAGACAAGATAGAAAGGCTAAGGCAAGAGATCCAATCACTGCTAAATTAGTTGCAAATTTAATAACTGCTGCTGGAGCAGACAGAGTATTAACAATGGATTTACATGCAGCTCAAATACAAGGATACTTTGATATACCATTAGACCACTTACTAGGTGGAACGATATTAGCAAATTATTTCAATGAAAAGAAAATAGAAGATTTAGTAGTAGTATCTCCTGACTTAGGAAGTGTTACTAGATCAAGAAAATTTGCTAATACTTTAAATGGAGAAGTTCCAATAGCTATAATAGATAAGAGAAGACCAAAAGCTAATGTATGTGAAGTTATGAATTTAATAGGTGATGTTAAAGGTAAAAATGTTATACTATTAGACGATATGATAGACACAGCAGGAACAATAGTTAATGCTGCAAATGCACTTAAAGAGTTTGGAGCAAAGGATGTTTACGCTTGTTGTACTCATGGTGTATTATCAGGACCAGCTATTGAAAGAATTGCTAATTCAGAGATAAGTGAGTTAATAGTTCTTGATACTATACAACTTCCTGAAGAGAAAAGAATAGATAAGATAAAGATAAAAACTGTAGCTCCTTTATTTGGTGATGCTATAAGAATGATATTCTCTAACGAATCAGTAAGCAAATTATTCTAATTTATTAGATTTATAGGAGTTGTTTAAAAGGATACAAACCTTTTAAGCAACTCTTTTTTAGTATTTGAATTTATAGATAGTTGTTTTTTATTTTTTATAAATATAGATGTAATTTTAAACAAAGATTATGGTTTAAAATTTATTTATAGTTAAGAAAAAAGATATTCAATAAAATACATAAAATTTATAATATTGTGAATATAAAAAATATTACAAAAAAGTGTTGAAAAAATTCAGATTATGTAGTATTATATAAATATAAATAAAGAAAGAGGTGTTTCCAATGGGAAGGATAGAAGATGAACCCATAATAATTAAGTGATTCAGTCGCAATCTAAGATGAATATAAAAATCTATTGAAAGTTTATTTATAAGAATTGAAAATAGTATCTATTCTATATCTTTAGTGTTTGTGAGAGGGTTCTGGATTATATAAAGTTACTGTAAAGAAAGTAATTTTGCACAATAAGCATATCTGTAAATGGAGAGTTTCATTTATATAGTGATTGTGGCTGAATCATAACTGTAAGAGATAGAATGTTTATAATAGATGATTTTATAAAATACTATATTGTAATAGCTTTTAGCTTTCAAATAAATACTAGCAAAGGATGGAAATGACAATGATAAAACTAAATGATAATTTATAAATATCTCCTTACGATATATGATGATTGTAGGGAGATGTTTCTTTTTGTGGAGTATAGTTATTTTTAGAAATCATGTTTCAATATGTAAATTTTTGGTATATATAAATAATATAACATGTGTTGCTAAAATGTGGTAACTATTATATAATATATGTGGATATGTATATCTATTATGAGTTATATATTATTCTGAATTTAAAAAAATAGAAACGTTGATGTATGTTCTGTGATGTGGGCACCTTGGAACATATTGAGTTAGTGGTGCAACCGGCTATGAAATTGTATTTATTTATAGATACTTCTATTTTCATAGTTTTTTTGTTTAAAAATGGTTATATGCTAGAAATAAATCTGGTTAGTACGTGTAAATAATTTTACTTAGATTTTTAACCAGATATATTATAAATAAATATTAATTAAAAATTGAGGGGGAATAAAAATGAAGTTAAGAAAGAATAAAAAAGGTTTCACTTTAGTGGAATTATTGGTAGTAATTGCAATTATAGGTATATTAGCAGTAGTAGCAGTTCCAGCTTTATTCAGTAATATAAATAAGGCTAAGGTAGCAAGTGTTGAGTCTGATTATAGTTCAGTTAAGAGTGCAGCATTATCTTATTATTCAGATACTAATAAGATGCCTGCTACAACATCAACTCCTGTGAATTTAGAAGAATTAAAAACTTATATGGAAACTCTTCCTGATAAAGCAGATATAGGTGGAGAGTATAAATTACTTTTGGCTGGGAATAAATTAGTTTTACAAATAGATAAGGCTACATTAACAGGAGCACAATCAACAAAGTTATTGAGTGATTTAGGTAAAGATAAGATATACAAAACTATAGGTAGCGATGGTAAGCTTAAAGATGAATTAGCTGATAATGAAAAAGTAGACAATAAGGTTCTATATTTAGTTCTTATAGATAATGCTGAGATGGATTCAACAAAATAATTAAAACTATATTTTTATAAAGAATATTATAAATTTAATGAAAAATATAATATAAAAGACAGGAAGAAAATCTTCCTGTCTTTTATACTATTTTCTTTAATCTCCAATCACAAATGATGATATAATTGAGATAGTAAAGGAGTGAAACCTGTGGCTAAAAAAGTTAGAATAGGAGACAAACTGGTCGAAAAAGGATACATAACAGAAGACCAGCTTAAATGGGCACTATCAGAGCAAAAAAACAGAGGGAAAAGACTAGGAGAAATTCTAGTACAAGAAGGACTTATAGATGGTAACTTATTAATAAGTGTATTAAAAGAACTTTTAGATATAGAAAGTGTATTTTTAGAAGGAACAGAAATAGACACCTTAGCTACTAAAATGGTTCCAGAAAATATATGCAAAAGATATACTGTATTTCCATTCAAAATTGATGGAAATAAAATATGTCTAGCCATGTCAGACCCACAAGACAGAGAAGCAGTTCAAGATGTAAGACGTATGTCAGGTAAAGACGTAGAGATATTTATATCAAATGCAGACGATATAAACAAAGCAATAGGTCATGCTTATGCACATTCAGAAATAAATAAAGCAATGACTGAGTACAACAAAAATAGAACTGGTGGAGTAAGAGAAACTGTAATACTCGAAGAAGATGTAAATTCTGCTCCAATAGTAAGATTAGTAAATAACATATTAGAAAATGCTGTTAGAATGGAAGCAAGTGATATACATATAGAACAAAGCGAAAATTATATGCGTGTTAGATTTAGAATAGATGGGATGTTAAGGGAATATATGAGGATGAACTCAGCACCATATAAGGCAGTAATAAGCCGTATCAAAATAATGTCAGATATAAATATATCTGAAAAGAGAATCCCACAAGATGGTAGAATCTATTTAAAAGTAGATAATAAGCCTATAGACTTTAGGGTTTCTACAATGCCAACTAACAGGGATGAAAAGATAGCCATGAGGGTTCTTGATAAGAGTAATTTTATGGTTAGTAAAGAAGTACTAGGAATAGACGAACATGGCTCTAAGATATATGATGAACTGATAAACACTCCCTATGGTCTTATATTGGTTGTTGGCCCTACTGGAAGTGGAAAGACCACTACATTGTATTCAATGTTAAATCAATTAAATACAGAGAATAGAAACCTATTAACAATAGAAGACCCTATAGAGTATGAATTACCTGGTGTAAATCAATCTCAAATAAATGAAAAGGCAGGACTTACCTTCGCTAGTGGACTTAGAGCTTTTATGCGTCAAGACCCAGATATAATAATGGTTGGAGAGATAAGAGATACTGAAACAGCAGAAATAGCAATTAGAGCTTCTCTTACAGGACATTTAGTTTTAAGTACATTGCATGCAAATACAGCAGTTGGAGCAATTTCACGTCTTTTAGATATGGATGTGGAAAGTTTTTTGATAACTTCATCTGTTTTAGGGGTAATATCTCAAAGACTTACACGAAAAATATGTGAGCATTGTAAGGTTTCATATGAAGCAGATACTGGAGAAAAAAAGGCTCTTGGCATTGATGTAAATGAATCAGTAACTATTTATAAAGGGGAAGGTTGTGAAAGATGCAATAATACTGGATATAAGGGACGTCTAGGTATATTTGAAATGCTTGAAATCACTCCAGAAATAAAAGAGTTAATAGATTCATCTGCAAATCAAAGAGAAATTTTAAAGATGGCTAGAAAACAAGGTATGGTTAGTTTAAAAGAGGATATAGTTAAAAAGGTTTTAAATGGAAAGACAACAGTAGAAGAAATGATTAGAATAATTTTGATGACTGATTAAAGGATGATATTATGAAAAGTTTTAAGTATACAGTAATAAAAGAGGATGGAAAAAAGCAAACTGATGTGATTGAAGCCAATGATTTTAACGAAGCTAGAAGTCTTCTTAGAAAAAGAAATCTTAGAGTTCTTGAAATTAAAGAGAGTAAGAGTAAAAACATAAGTGTATTTAGTAGAAAGAGAAAAAAGGACTTAGGAGCTGACCAGATAAGCCACTTTTGTAGACAATTTGCGATTATAGTATCTTCTGGTATAAATAGTATTTCAGGATTAGAAACATTAGCTAGAAGGTCAACCAATGTTACATTGAGAGAAGAAATTAATCGTGTAGTGGCAGAAATAAAGGTAGGTTCTACTATTGCAGATTCAATGCTTTCACCAAAATCAAAGTTTCCAAAGTTACTTGGTGCTATGGTAGCTACAGGTGAGGCTACAGGTAAATTAGATGAAGTACTAAAAAGTATGGCTTCATTTTATTCAAGTGAACATAGAATTAAGCAAAAGCTTAGAAATGCAGCGACATACCCATTAATAGTTTTGATTTCTTCATTTATAATGATTTTTATATTTACAGCGTTTATGGTGCCTAAGATGATTAATTCAATTACAACAGTAGGTGCAACTCTTCCACTTATAACGAGAATTGTTATGTGGTTTGGTATGTTTATGAAAAAGTTTTGGATAATAGTACTTTTAGCTATTATACTATCTATTTACCAATTTAAGAAGTATCTAAAAACACCAGTTGGGAGAGCACATAAAGATAGAGTCATAAATAAGATACCTGTTTTAGGAAAAGGAATAAACTGTATGGTAGCTACACGATTTTCAAGAGCCTTGTATCTATTTGTATCAACAGGGTACCCATTAGTTCAGGGACTTGATTACATTATAGATAGTGTAAATAATACTATGGCAGAAAAGATTTTAGCATCAGCTAAAGATGGAATAACAAGAGGTGAGGGCTTAGCAGAAAATTTACAGAGATATACATATTTTGATTCTGTATTGGTACAGATGATAGCTATAGGGGAGCAGACAGGGGAATTAGAGAATATAAGTAGACAGATGGCCGAATTCTATGAGTATGAATCCGAGATTTATTTAAATAGGATGGCATCAATGATAGAGCCTGTTTTAATAATTGCAGTTGGTATTATAGTTGCGGTACTGGTTGTATCAATATTTATGCCAATGCTTAGTATATATGATGCTATGTAGGAGGGAAAGGACAAATGAACAAGGTTTATGTATCATATTATGGCGATTCTATTTCCATAGTTGAGGGCAGATATAAACATGATAAAGATAAGTTTTATGTAAAAAATCTTAATGTGTTTTCAATAGAGGATATTGTGCAAGATTTTTCTAAGGAAAAGTATGCTCTATTGAGGTACGCATTAGAAAATGTGAAATTAAAATCAAGACATGTAGTTTTTTGTTTAAATACAAGAGATGTAATTCTAAAACCCCAAAAACTTCCTAAGATGGAGAAAAAGGATTTAGATGGATTTATGAAGCTAGAGATGGATGAGATGATGGCTTTGGAATCAGATGAATATGTGTTTTCATATGAAGTATCTAGTGAAACATATGATAATTCAGATGGTGATGAGGCAAGTTTAAATCTTATTATTGGAGCTATACAAAAGGAAGAAGTAAATGCAATTGTAGAGATAATACATGAATTTGATTTGATATTAGATAGGATAGATACATTATCAACAGCTTATTTAAGAATTCTTAAAAATTTAGATTATAACGATATAATGGTAACCAATATAAGTGACAATAGTACAATTATAAATATATATAAGAAAGATACTTTATTTATTAGTGATAATATACCTATAAGAATAACTGCTAAAGACATGGATATGCAATTATTAAATGTAGTAGAAGAATCAAAAGGTCTTATGAATTACTATTCGTCAAGAAACTTTGGTAAGGTTACAGATACTATATTAATATTAGGAAAAAGATATTCCAATAAATTAATTTATGAAGCTTTTAGTTCTGCATTTTCAAATTATATTTCTCAAGGTCTTACTGAGATAATGGATATATCTGATATGATAACTGGAGATATAGATGAAGATGATATAAATTCAATTGTAGAGCTTTTAGGAAGTATGATAGAGCCTAAAGGTAAAAGGAATTTTGAAAATATAAACTTTTTACCAATAGATATACTTAGAAAACAGATGAAAGCTAAACAGATGAAAAATATATTGAAAATCGCGCCAATAGTTATTTTAGTACTTGCTATTCCTTATTTATGTTTAATTTTCTCAAATAGCTTAGTTAATAAAGAACTTGAAAATGTTAATGGTGAAATAAGAAATATTGAATCTGCATATTATCAGATTGGGAATATAGAAAAAATGATACAAAGCAAAAGCGAAGAAATAAAGGTATATGATATGTTAATTGGAAAAAAGGTAAAATGGGAAAATTTATTGGATGATATAGATAAAAATACTCCAAGTAAAGTTGAACTAACAAGTTTATCGACGACTTATCAAAATCTTGGTACTACTAATAAAACTGATAACTCAAATAGCAATAAAACTACAACAGATAAATCAAGTAATAATGAAACAAAATCAAATACGAAAAGTGATAGTAATGGAGATAAAACAAATAATGATTTAAATGAAGGTAAGACTACAAATGTATCAGAAGCATTAACTGGAAATAGTGAGACTAATAATACCGACACAGATAAAGATGATAAAACTCCATTATATGATAAAATACCAAATGTTATAAATATAGAAGGAAATGCTAAAGATTCTTCTTATATAGGTCAATTTTTATATAAATTAAAGGGATTGTATTATTTCGAAGATGTTAAATTACATAGTATAAAAAGTAATGGAGAAGATTCTAACTATACATTTAGTATGACATTATACCTGAAAGAAGGTGTATTAACTAATGAATAAAGATATATTTAAAAAAGACATAAAAGATATACTTAAAATGGAAGTTAGTCTAAAAGGAATTCTTATAAAGGTTATAATTTTATTAGCTATTTTATCATATGGCTACTTTGGACTTTATCCTCAATATCAGAAATACGTTGCTACAAAAAATTCTGTAAAACAAGCTACAGAGAAATTAAATACATATAAAGAGAAAACAGCACTTATGCCAAAGTATGAAAAACAACTTAAGGAAGTTGAAAGTGAATTAAGAGAAAAAAGCAAAAATCTTTTATATGATATGCAAGATGGACTTTTTTTAATAGGTTTAGATAAAAAAATGAAAGCTTATAATATTGACTTAACTAGTTATGATGTTGGAAGCGTTAGAGAATATGAACATTTTTATGGTATATCAACAACAATAAGTGTTAGAGGTGATTATAGAAATGTCAAAAAATTAATGGCTTATTTAGAAGAACAAAAAAATGTTACTCAGATACTAGATTATACAATGACTTCATATATAGAGCCAGAAAAAGAAGAAGAGGAAACGACAAGTAATAGGGATTTAATCAAAAATGTGAACATAAATAAAGATACAAAAATATATTGGGTAGAAGGCGAAGATAAGTGGCACTTATACAATGACTGTCCACTGATAAAAGAGGGAGAAATTCTAAAAAATGATAAACTTTTAGATAGGTCTACTAGTTATTTATGTAATACATGTGTACTTAGAGCTGCAACAGAAAAAGAAACAAAGAAAGAAATCGTAGCTCCAAAAGCAGAAGGTGTAGTAGATGCTACATTTAAATTTATAATATACACTAAAGATAATACTACAATGATACTTGATACAGATAATCCATCTTTATGGAAACCAGGAAAATATAATCCATTTAAGTCTAGTGTGAAATAAAGTTAAATGGGCTTTAAAGATAGGTGATGAGTTTGTACAAAAATAATGAAAAGGGTCTTACCTTATTAGAAATAATAGTAGCTGTGTTTATACTGACAATAGTTTTAAGCATTTCTTATAAAGTGTTCAATGGTATAACATCAGCAGTAAAAAAGCAACAAATCATTACAGATGCTCAAGTGAATGTTAATCTAATTAATAAGTATCTAAATAGAGATTTGGAGAACTGCAAGGAGATAACTAAAACTAGTTTGGGAAGTAATTATGAATATAGTGTAGAGACTCCAGATAAAACTATAAAATATGAAGTTTCTATAGAAACTAAAAATAATACAGGTGTGTACTCTGTAACAAGAATTCAAGAAAATGCAAATGATGCTGAAAATACACTTAGAGAAGAAATAATCTCTAATCAACCACTAGTTCAAAATAATAAAGAAATGAAGAAAACACCATTTAAAATAGAAAAACAAGCTGGTAAATCTATTTATACTGTAAATATATATTATAATGAATCAGTGCAAGAAAGTCATAAAAATAGTGATTTAAATAACAAGACTTATACATTTGATGTTATGTCGAGAATTGGTTAACGAGAATTTATTTAAAAATAAGTAGGTTGATAAAATATGGGTAAAAAAAGTAGTGAAAAAGGATTTTCCTTAATTGAAGTATTAGTAGCTATGGCTATTATGGGAATTATACTATTTGCATTTTTTAATATTATCAATACTAATAATAAAGTCAATACTAAAAATGAAACAGATATAAGTTCCTTAAACTATGTTCAAAGTGAAATAGAAAATCTAAGAGAAAAAATAAAAAGTGGAGAATTTGATTTTGATAGTCTAGATAAAAAAGAAGATGGAACTGTCATATATGAAAAACTAATAGATAAGTCAAAAAAAGTTGTATATGATAAAGTGCTTAGTGAGGGTGATGTGAGCCTATATGATACTCCATATGAAAAGATTACAACAATAGAGGATGAAGATGGTAATTTAATCGACAAAGAAAATATTACAAATAAGATAAAGATTATTGTAGAAGATAAAAATGGTCAGATATATAAAATAACTGCAACTGGAAAAAGCATGAATGACTATTCAAGTAAAAAAGAAGTTAAAATTGTAACTGAAATATTTAAAGATAAATAATTTTACTTGGGGGTGAGATTTTGAGGAAGTGGAATAAATTTAAAAGTGAGAGAGGGGCAGCTTTAGTTTTAGTTCTGGTTGTAGTAGCATTGCTTTCTATTGTTGGATTGACATTTTCGAATCAGATAGCTAATAGAATAAAATCTACAAAGACGACCAATGAGGGTATACAAGCAAAGTATTTAGCAGAAACATGTGTGGAAAATAGTATTGATAAAGCATATGAAAAATTATATGATGAGCTTGAAAAAATAAATGATGATTTTAAAAAAGAGAATGATAAGAATGATAAAGTAACTTTAAGGACAGTATCGAATGAAAATGAAGAGGAAAGTCTTGAAGAAATACAGCTTAAATATATGAATAATATAAAATATTATATAGCTACAGCATGCAAAGATTTAGATAAAGCAAGAGATGAGCTAATAGAAATAGAAAAACTAGGTATTATGCAAAGTGATGAAGTTAGTATGGTTTATTCTTCTATAAATTCAAACAAAGATTTGATATTAGAGTTAAGTAGCAACTATAATAATGGTGATATTTCTAATATAACACAACAAAAACTAGAATCAGACATTGATAGGATGGTTAACTATGAATCAAAACTTTTGGGAAATGATATGATGTTTAAATACTTTTTGGAAGATGGTAGTATTGAAAAAGATGAACATATTGATAATGCGTTTATGTACACATATAAAGCTCTAGATAAAATCTCTCTAGCTATACAAAATATGAATGAATATAGACATACAATATTTCATCGCAATGCATCAAAAGTAGAAGTCCTAGATGGAATTCCAAATCAAACACAGTATTTAGAATTGATACAAAGAGATTTGATTGATAGAAATTGGAGTAACTATTGGAATGAGTTGAATAAATATATAGAAAAAATTCCAAATAGAAGTAAAGAATTAAATAATCTGAAATCTAAATTATTTGATAATGTACAAAAGTTTGATGTTCTAAGCTCAAATATCTCTAAAGGAAATAACAATACAGCAGAAAATTATGAACAATATAAGAGTTTATTATATGAGATTATCGAGCAGTTTAATAAAATTAAAATTGAGATGTATAGAGAATTACCTTCAGACTTTGATGCATTTGGATTAAGCGAAACTTTGAAACAACTTCAAAGAGAGACACTAACAGAGATAAAATGTAGAATAAAAGAATTAAAACCTCAAGAGGTGGCTAAAACAGAAGATATATCTCTAAAGATACCTTTTTATAAAGCTGAATATAATTCGACAAAAGAAGATTGGTTAAAACTAATTGAGAATGGATATAGCACAGAAATGAACCTTACAGTTACTGGTGATAAAAATGGGATAACTGAGATAGAACCAGAAAGACTTGAAAAAGCTATTCCTGGATTGGGTGAAGAGATAAATTCAAAATCAAAATATAAAGTCCAAGCTATTGTGAACTTTAAAATTAAAAAAAATGAGACAGATAGTGACGAAATAAAAGATATAATTTCAATTAGTCATGATGTGAGCTCATATAAAAAAATAAACTAAATACAAAAAAGTAATTTAGTATAAACAAATAAATACTAAAATAATTTTATAAATTTATTACTAAAAGAGTAAGCAAACTAATAGAAGATATGGAGAGTAAATATTATGTATATTTATGATTTATTGGAGCAAGGTATAAGACTAAACGCATCAGATATACACATAACAGTTGGAACAAATCCTGTGGCTAGAGTAAAAGGTGGATTTGTAAAACTAAGTGAACAGATACTGACACCAGAGATAACAATGCAAATGGCAAAAGATATAGCAGGGGAATCTATGTTTAAAGTGATAAAAGAACATGGAGAAGCTGATTTTTCAGCTTCACTAAAAACAGGTGAAAGATTTAGGGTAAACGCATATAGACAAAAAGGAAATTATGCAATAGCAATAAGAACTATAACAGCAGAAATACCTACTTTTGAAAAATTGGGTCTTCCAGAAAATATAAAATCATTTACTGAAAAGCACAAAGGATTAGTTTTAGTTACAGGACCAACAGGAAGTGGTAAAAGTACAACACTTGCGAGTATGATAAATATAATAAATGAAACACAACAAAAACATATAATTACACTTGAAGACCCAATAGAATATGTACACCACCACAAACAAAGTTTAGTAAATCAAAGAGAGGTAGGAACTGATACAGAAAGTTTTCACTCAGCTCTTAGAGCTATTTTACGTCAAGACCCAGATGTAATACTAATAGGAGAAATGAGAGACCCTGAAACTGTATCAATAGCATTAACAGCAGCAGAAACAGGTCATCTAGTATTTTCAACACTACATACAGTTGGGGCAGCCAAGACAATCGATAGAATAGTGGACATGTTCCAACCATCTCAACAACAACAAATAAAAACACAGCTATCTACAGTTTGTGAAGGTGTAGTATCACAGCAACTACTTCCTACAGCAGATGGAAAAGGTAGAATAGCTGCAATTGAATTGATGTTTGCTACTCCAGCAATAAAAAATTTGATAAGAGAAGGCAAAACATATCAAATTCCAAACATGATACAAACTGGAGTTAAAGCTGGTATGAAAACTATGGACCAAGATTTAATGGAACTTTATAAAAATGGAAGGATTACAAAAGATATAGCAATTAGTAGATGTACTGACCAAGAGTTTATGACAAGAATGATAGGTGGAGTAAATTATAATGGACATTATAATCGTTAATTTGTATGTATTTATGGTAGGTCTAGTGTTTGGAAGTTTCTTCAATGTTTGCATCTTTAGGATTCCAGAAGGTATATCTATTTCTAGACCTCCATCCCATTGTATGAGTTGCAATACTAGACTAAAGCCGATAGACTTAATACCAGTACTAAGCTATTTAATGAGTGGAAGAAAGTGTAGATATTGTTGTGAGAAAATTTCTAGTAGGTATGCTATAGTAGAATTAATTACAGGAATTTTATTTTTAACAGTATTTATAATATATGGAATATCCACAGCAACCATCTATTATTTAGTTCTTGTATCTTTACTGATTATAATAACATTTATAGATATTGACCACTTTATAATACCAGATAAAATACTGGTTTTTGGAGCTATATTTGCTATAATTTTTAATCTTCTTTTTAAAGAAATCCCAATTAAGAATTCAATTATAGGAGCTTTTATTTGTGGAGGAAGCGTTTGGCTTATAGTGCTTCTGATTGAATTTATAATAAAAAAAGAGTGTATGGGCGGAGGAGATATTAAACTATTTGCAATGATAGGTCTTTACATGGGTGCCAAAAATGGTCTTTTGACAGCCCTACTAAGTGTTTATGTGGGAGCAGTATATGGAATTTGTGTGATAATTCTAAGTAAGATAAAGGGAAAGGAATACAATTCTGTTATACCATATGGTCCGTTTATATCAATTGGAACATTAATAACAATCTTATGTGGAAGACAATTACTTGAACTTTATTTTTCTATGATTATGTAAACAATAGTTAAACTTAAGCAAGTTTTAATTTTTATAAAAGTGAATTAAAGTATTTAATAAGGACAATATTATTATTAACCCTATTACTAAAGTGCTGTAGACTATGGAGTATATAATAATAATTTCCTTATTTTTTGCACATTTGATAAATAAATCTCTATCTATTTTTTGTGATAGAGAAAAGAAAAATCTATATAATATGTTTTTTATTTACATAATAACTGTAGTTTTATCTGTATTAATATATCTAAAATTTGGAATTAGTGTAGAATGTGTACAATATGTGGTATTAATTCCATTTCTAATAATTATATCCATTATAGATTACTACACAATATATGTATATGATATAACAATAGTTAGTGGTATAATAGTTCAAGGTATAATTTTTTTGGTCTTTTGTAATATTGTGCAATTTGACTATATGAATCATATAATTGGACTAGCAATAGGCTTTATTATACCTTATATTATTGCTAAATTAACAAAAGGATTAGGCTATGGAGATGTAGGTCTCTATAGCTTATGTTGCTTTGCATTGGGAAATAATTATGGGTTTTATGTGATAGTTTTATCATTTATTTTAGCGTTTTTGTTTTTTGTTATTTTATACATAACTAAAATATTTAAAGGTATAAATATAACAAAGCAAATTCCTTTTACACCTTTTATTTCTCTAGCGACAATTATAATAATATTTACAGAGTATAATATATTTAATTTTTATTATAGTTTGTTATACAAATTTATATAACAGGAGGTAAGAAATGTACGTAGTAGTAGGGTTAGGTAATCCAGGGAAGAAGTATGAGAAGACTAGACATAACGTTGGATTTGATGTCATAGATATTCTTGCAAAAGAATACAGCATTAGTGTTACTAAGATAAAGCATAAAGCCTTAATTGGTGAAGGTAGAGTAGGAACTGAAAAAGTATTATTAGTAAAACCACAAACTTATATGAATTTAAGTGGAGAAACATTAATAGATATATATAAATATTACAAGGTTGATTTAAGTAATATAGTAGTAGTATATGATGATATAGATTTAGATGTTGGAAAGATACGCATAAGAAAAAAAGGAAGTGGAGGAACTCATAATGGTATGAAATCCATAACTAAATGCCTAGGTTCAAATGATTTTCCAAGAGTAAGAGTAGGTGTGTCTAAGCCAGAAGTTGGTCAAGACTTAGCAGACTTTGTACTTTCTAGATTTAGAAAAGAAGAATCTGATAATATAAATGAAGCACTAGAAAAAGCGGCATGTGCTATTGACTCAATAATAAGAGAAAATATAGATATGTCTATGAACAAATACAATGGATAGTGAGAGGGAGATTTAAATGAATGATGTTTTTTTATATCCTTTGCAAAATTCAAAAGAGTATAAAGATATAATAAACTGTATAAAAAATACAAAAGGCTCATTATTGGTTAATGGACTTTTACCAGTACAAAAACCTCATATATCGTATTCTATATTTAATGATTTATCACGACAAATAATTTTTATAACTAGTAGTGATTTAGAAGCAAAGAAAGTATATGAAGATTTAAGTTTTTATATTGAAGATAAAGTTGAATATTTAGGATTTCAAGATATTTATTTTTATCACTTAGATGCAAAGGACAGAAACGAAGAAGCAAAGAAATTAAAGGTATTGTTAAAACTAGCAAATAAGGAAAAGATAATTTTAGTAACTTCTATTGAGGCTGTTTTAAGAAAATACATACCAAAACAAGTTTTACTTGATAGTGTATCTCGCTATAAAGTGGGAGATAGCTTAGATTTAGAAAAATTAACTGAGAAATTAGTTTCATTAGGATATGAAAGAGTTTCAAAAATAGAGGGGTTTGGTCAATTTAGTATAAGGGGTGGAATTATTGATGTATTTTCACTTGAATATACAAATCCAATTCGTATGGAATTATTTGATGATGAGATAGATTCCATACGAACTTTTGATGTATATTCACAAAAATCAATTGATAAATTACAACAGTTTTCTATAACTCCATCTAGGGAATTTATTTATCCAGAGAAGACTACAGATGCATTAGTTAAACTAAAAAAAGAAACAACTAAAAATACTGATGAAGGTACATTTCAAAATATAGATTATATATCTAGTAAGACTTATTTTGAAGGTGTAGAGAATTATATAGATTATATTTATCCAGAAGAAAATAAAAGCATATTTACTTATCTATCAGATGATGCAATAGTATTTATCAATGATATAACAAGGCTTAAAGAAAGATGCGAAAATTATATAAATGAGTTTAGAGAAAATTATAAACTGAATCTTGAAAGAGGTCTGGCTATTAAAAATCAAGGAAAACTATTGTATCACTATACAGATTTAGAGTATCTAGTAAAAGACAAGTCTGTAGTATTAAACTCACTATTGCCAAAGTCTATAAACAACTTTTCCATAAAATCTATAATCAACTTTGAAAGCAGAGAAGTTCCTACATTTAATGGAAAAGTAGAGTTGCTTGTAGAAGAATTAAATCGGCTGAAATATAATGGATACAAAATAATTTTAGCAACAAATACATTAGAAAGAGCAAATAAATTAGGAAAAGATTTATTGGATAAAGGTTTAGAAACGACTGTTTCTAAAGATAGAAACATTGAAATTAAATCTTCTCAAGTTGTGATTGTGCCTGCACATATAAATAGTGGCTTCCAATATAAATCTATAAAGTTTGTTGTTATAACAGACAATGAAATGATAGGTGTTTATAAAAGAGCATCTAAGACTAATAATAAAAAGGTTAAAAAAGGAAAGAAGATAGAATCATTTTTAGATTTAAGTGTTGGAGACTATGTAGTACATGAAAATAGTGGTGTAGGTAGATACACAGGAATTGAGCAAATTACAGTCAATGCTATTAAAAAAGATTATATGAAAATAGTATATCAAGGTGGAGATAACCTATATGTGCCAATAGACCAGATGGATAAAGTGCAAAAATATATTGGTGCAGAGGTAGAAAAAGTTAAGTTAAATAAGCTTGGAACAAACGAATGGACAAAGGCAAAAGCAAAAGTTAAAAAAGAAATTGAAGATATGACAAAGGACTTAATCGAACTTTATGCAAAACGTGAAAAAATACAAGGATACAAGTTTTCAAAAGATACACCTTGGCAGGCAGAGTTTGAATCGTTATTTCCATATCAAGAAACAGAAGACCAATTGAAGGCAATAGAAGAAACTAAAAAAGATATGGAATCAAGCAAGGTAATGGATAGACTTGTATGTGGGGATGTTGGTTATGGAAAAACAGAGGTGGCGATTAGAAGTATTTTTAAAGCTTGTATGGATCAAAAACAAGTTGCTGTATTGGTTCCAACAACAATATTAGCCCAACAACATTATAATACGTTTAAAGAGAGGTTTGAAAATTATCCTTTGAGAGTGGAAGTTTTAAGTAGATTTAAAACTCCAAAACAACAAAAACAAATTATTGAAGACGCTAAAAAAGGATTAGTAGATATTTTAATTGGAACACATAGGATAATATCCAAAGATATAAATTTACCAAACTTAGGTCTTGTAGTCATTGATGAAGAGCAAAGATTTGGGGTAAAACATAAGGAAGCCCTAAAGAAAATTAAATCTACAGTAGATGTACTTACGCTTTCAGCAACTCCTATACCAAGAACTTTACATATGTCTTTAAGTGGAATAAGAGATATGAGTGTTATAGAAGAACCTCCACAAGAAAGACACCCTGTAATAACATATGTTACAGAGAGTAAGGAAAGTGTAATTCAAGATGAGATAGAGAGAGAGTTAAGTAGAGGTGGACAGGTATTTTTTGTATACAATAGAGTTGAACACATTGAAGAGATGGCAAGTATGATTCAAAAGCTCGTACCAGATGCTAGAGTAGCTGTTGCTCATGGAAGAATGACTTCTAAATCATTAGAAAATATAATCCTAGGATTTTTAAATAAAGATTATGATGTATTAGTCTGTACTACAATAATTGAAACTGGTATGGATATATCCAATGCAAATACAATGATTATATATGATGCAGATAAAATGGGATTAGCTCAACTTTACCAATTAAGAGGTAGGGTTGGAAGAAGCTCAAGACAAGGATATGCATATCTTTTATATGAAAAAGATAAAACTCTAAGTGAGATAGCAGAGAAAAGGTTAAAAGCCATTAGAGAATTTACAGAGTTTGGTTCAGGTTTTAAAATAGCAATGAGAGACCTTGAAATAAGAGGAGCTGGAAATATTTTAGGTTCTCAACAACATGGTCATATGGCAGTTATAGGTTATGATTTGTATGTTAAAATGCTTAATGATGCAATTAAAAAGGTTAAAGGTGAGCCTATTGTGGAAGAAATTGATGTTGAAATAGATTTAAGTGTAAATGCATACATTCCAGATAATTATATCAAAGATGAACTGATTAAGATTGAAATGTATAAGAAAATAGCTTCTATTGAAAATAAAGAAGATATGTTGGATATACAGGAAGAACTTGAAGATAGATTCTCTGATATACCTAAACCAGTTCAAACACTTCTTACAATAGCTTATATAAAATCATTGTGTAAGATATTGAAAATAGAAAAAATTAGACAAGTAAAAGATGAAATATTATTAGTTCCAATAACAAAGTATAGAACTAAACAAAAAATAGGTTATAATATAGTTACAGAATTAGAAGAACTGTTAGAAAAAATGTGCAAGGTCAAATAACTTGTAAATTTAAGAAGGGATGTTTTAAATTTGAAAAAAGTAATAACGTTAGTAATAGCTATGATAGTTGTAGTATCAATAACAGCTTGTAGTGCAAGCACAGATGGAACTGTAGCAACAGTAAATGGTACAAAAATATCATTAGATGAATTTAAAAAAACTATAGCTCTTTATAAAGATTCTATGGAACAAACTTACGGAAAAGATATCTGGGACAAAGAAGTTGAAAAAGGAGTAAAGTATAAGGACAAGTTTAAAGACTTAATTCTTGATCAACTTATAACTACAGAAGTAATATATTCTCAAGCTAAAAAAGACAACTTACTTCCTAAAAAAGAAGATGTTGAAAAAAGTTTTAAAGATTTAAAAGATGCTATGAGTAAAGATGAAAAATATAAAGAACAGCTTGAAAAGTTAGGAATAGATGATGCGTTTTTAAAAGACCAACAAGAGAAAGATTTAGCAATGCAAAACTATCAAAGTAACTTTACTAAAAAGACTAAAATATCAGACGAAGAAATGAAAAAATACTATAATACACATAAAGATGAATTCAAAAAAGATGAGGTAGAAGCTTCTCATATATTATTGAAAACAGTAGATGATAATAACAAGCCACTTTCAGATAAGGAAAAGGCTGAAGCTAAGAAAAAGGCTGAAGAGGCTCTTAAAGAAGTTAAATCAGGTGAAGATTTTGCAAAAGTGGCAAAAAAATATTCACAAGATGCTTCAGCAAGTGATGGTGGTAAATTAGGATTCTTCTCAAGAGGGCAAATGGTTGCTGAATTTGAAGACGCTGCTTTTTCTATGAAAAAAGGTGAAATATCTAATTTAGTTGAAACTCAATATGGATACCATATAATTAAAGTAACAGACAGGATAAATGAGCAAACATCATTTGAAGATGCTAAAGAAACTATAAAAGACCAATTGTTAAAAAATAAATATCAAGAGCAAATAGAAAAATTAACTAAAGAAGCTAAAGTAGAAAAAGATGAAAAAGTAATAAATAAAATCACAATTTAAAACCTAAAAAAGAGTAATATGCTTAAAAAAGCTATATCTAGATAAGATATAGCTTTTTTTGTATATTTTTCTTAACAATGGTAAAAATAAACTTAAAGTAATTTATGGAGGGATTAAAAAATATGAAAGCAACAGGCATAGTTAGAAGAATAGATGATCTTGGAAGGGTAGTTATCCCAAAAGAGATAAGAAAGACATTAAGAATTAGAGAAGGAGACCCTTTAGAGATATTCACAGCAAAAGATGGAGAAGTCATACTTAAAAAATACTCTCCAATAGGAGAATTAAATGAATTCTCACAAGAATATGCTGAAACATTAGCTGAAGTACTAGGATATGGTGTATTGATAACAGACCTAGATTCTATAATAGCTGTATCTAAACTTCCTAAAAAAGATTATAAAGAAAAAAGTATAAGTGATGAGTTAGAAGCAATAATAAGTGAAAGAACAGTAAAATATTCAAAAGATAAAAACATTTTACCTTTATTCAAAGAAGACCAAAAAGAATATACTAGTCAAGTTATTATGCCTATAATTAGTGCATCTGGCGACTGTATAGGTTCAATTGTAGTTGTTTCGAAAGACAAAGATACAATTGCAGAAAGTGAAGAAAAATCTTTAAAAATTGCTGCTAACTTTTTAGGAAAACAAGTTCAATAATTTTATCATAAAGACCTTTTACATGAAGGTCTTTTGAAGTTTTTGTGTAAAATATTGAATATAGCATTAAAAATATGGTATATTAAAGTTTGTTATATAAACAGTGTGGAGGTTATGTTATGAACAATAACAAAAATAAAGACTCCTTTCTAAAAGGAGCCCTTATACTTGGGCTAGCAGGTGTAATCGTAAAAATAATGGGTGGATTTTTTAGGATTCCCCTTGGAAACATGATTGGTTCAGAAGGTATGGGATACTATCAGGCTGCTTATCCTGTGTATACTCTATTTTTAACATTAGCTACTGCTGGATTTCCAACAGCCGTGGCAAAACTGGTTTCTGAAAAAGTTGCCATTGGAAATTTTAAAGGTGCAAACAAGATATTTAAGGTATCACATACAGTTTTATTCATTACTGGAATAATATCATTTTGTATATTATTTTTTGGAGCCGACTACATAGTAACAAACATAATGAAAAATCCAGGTGCATTATACTCTATGAAAGCCATTGCTCCAGCATTATTATTTGTTCCTGCAATGTCTGCATATAGAGGATATTTTCAAGGGAGACAAGATATGACTAAGATTGCTGTGTCTCAAGTTGCAGAGCAATTTTTTAGAGTTGTATTAGGTCTTACTTTGGCTTACTTGCTTATGAAGAGTCTAGGTCAGACTTTTGGGGCAGCTGGTGCTATATCAGGAGCTACAATAGGTTCAATAGCATCTATGCTTTATTTGGTGTTTGCTTATATGCTAGGGAGAAAAGAGCGTCGAGTAGAGATAGATGCAAGTCAAAGATTTAAAGATGAGAGAGTTTCTTATATTTTTAAAAAGCTTTTAACTGTTGCTATTCCTATAACAATAGGAGCATCAGTAATGCCACTTGTCAATATGATAGATAATGTTATTGTAATAAGAAGACTTATGGAAGCAGGCTTTACATACAAAGTAGCAAATTCAATGTTTGGTCAATTAACAGGTATGGCAATGGCCACAATAAATCTACCAGCAGTCATAACAACAGCAATGAGTATGAGCTTAGTTCCAGCAATTTCTAAAGCATATGCATTAGGAAATAAGTCAAAAGCTAGAAAAGATACTAAGAGTGCAGTTAAGGTAACTTTACTTATAGTATTACCTTGTGCGTTTGGAATGGCTTCTTTAGCGATACCAATAATGGGTCTTTTGTTTCCACATGAACCATCTTCTGTAGGAACTATTTTGTTTACTCTTACTCCATGTGTATTATTTTTGGGCTTAATACAGACCTTGACTGGTATAATTCAAGGAATGGGAAAACCAATAGTACCTGTAATTGCTTTATGTATTGGTATGCTATGTAAAATTGTGATAAGTTATACCTTAACAGGTATACCAGACATTAATGTATTGGGTTCAGCCTTTGGTACAGTTACAGCGTACTTTGTAGCAGCCATGATTAACTTATTATATGTTAAAAAACACATGAATGTAAACTTTCCTAAAAAAGAATTTATAATAAAGCCATTTATAACAGTTATGACAATGTTTATAATGGTTAAGTTGAGTTATGGTGCTTTAGTTGGATTCTTGGGAAATAGCATATCTACAATAATTGCAATATGTGTTGGTGGAATTGTATATGTAGTAGTAATACTTGGAATAGGTGGAATTAAAAAAGAAGAAATTTTGACTATGCCAAAAGGTGATAAATTATATAAATTGTTAAAAAAAGTTAAACTTATAAGATAATATAGGAATATATATGCAAATAAAGGAAATACTATACAAATAGTAAATCTCCTTATTTGTATAATAATATAAAAATAAAGTGAAATTTGCTAATAGGAGTGATGTTATGGGTAAGATAAGTATTGTAGGTCTTGGGCCAGGAGATTATTCTCTTATAAGCCAAGGTGTGTTAGAATCTTTAAAAAAGAGCCCTAGAGTTTTTTTTAGAACAGAGAAACATCCAATAATTGATAAACTTAAAGAAACTATACAATACACTTCTTTAGACTACTTTTATGAAAAAGAGGAAAATTTTGATAATGTTTATTTAAAAATATCTGAATTTATTATAGAAGAATCTAAAAAGGGTGATTTAGTGTATGCTGTTCCTGGTCATCCAAGAGTCGCAGAAAAGACTGTAAGTATAATAGAGAGATTAGCCAATGAAAAACACATAGCAGTAGAAATATTGCCTTCTATGAGCTTTGTAGACGCTATGTTTAACTATTTGGCTATAGACCCATCTGAGGGATTTAAATTGATAGATGCTTTTGAAATAGAAAATTCATATATAGATTTAGATACGAGCATGATAATAACTCAAGTATATGATAAATTTATAGCATCTAATGTAAAATTAAAGCTTATGGAATACTATGACTATAATCAAGAAGTATGTATAGTAAATGGAGCAGGTGTCAAAGATTTAGAAAGTAAAAAGTTTATAAAGCTTTGCGAATTAGACAGAAATGAAAACTTTTTTGACTATTTAACTAGCTTATATATACCCAAAAGTTCTAAAAAGATGTATAATACAGTACATGACTTAGAAATAATAGTTAATACACTTAGAAGTCCATCTGGATGTGAATGGGATAAAAAACAAACACATCAATCATTAAAAAACTCTGTTATAGAGGAAGCATATGAACTTTGTAATGCAATTGATAATAATGATATAGATGAAATGGTAGAAGAACTAGGAGATGTTCTTTTACAAGTTATATTCCATTGTCAGATAGGAAATGAGGAAGGCTACTTTGATTTAAAAGAAGTAGTAAATGGAATATGTAAAAAATTAATTCATAGACATCCTCATATATTTAGTGGTGTAAAACTAGATATGTCTAAGTTTGAAAAAACTTGGGAAGAATTAAAGAAAGAAGAGAAAGGCGAAAGTACTATAACAGATGGTCTTAGAAGGATACCAAAACATTTACCAGCTCTTATGAAGGCTAGTAAAGTTCAACATAAAGCAGCACTTGTTGGCTTTGATTGGGACAATGTAGAAGATGTATTTAAAAAAATTGAAGAAGAATATCAGGAATTACTTGACGAACACAGGGTCGGGAATATAAAATACATAAAGGAAGAACTAGGCGATTTATTATTTTCGATAGTAAATCTAGCTAGATTTTTAGACATAGACTCAGGAGAAGCCTTGAACTGTACTACAGATAAATTCATAAATAGATTTGAGTTTGTAGAAAAAAGTGCAATGAACTTAAATAAAAAATTAGAAGACATGACACTTGAAGAGATGGATGAATTTTGGAATCAGGCTAAAAAACAATAAAATTGTGGAAGGAAATTTGTCAAAAATCTAGAACTTTTATCACAAAGATAGAAGTCTATATTATAAACATTTTTAGGAGGTAAATATCGTGAATAAAGCTGAATTAGTATCAAAGATGGCAGAAAAAAGTGGATTAACAAAGAAGGAAGCAGAAGCTGCGTTAAACGCATTTATGAGTTCTGTTCAAGATGCACTAGTAAATAATGAAAAAGTTCAATTAGTTGGATTTGGAACATTTGAGACAAGAGAAAGAGCTGCTAGACAAGGAAGAAATCCAAGAGATCCAGAGCAAGTTATAGATATACCAGCTTCTAAAGCACCAGTTTTCAAAGCTGGAAAAGGATTAAAGGATATAATAAATGGATAATTAGAAATCTTGTGAAAAAGTGTGGATAAATTTACCACACTTTTTCTATAGAACTAAGGAAGGTGATAATTATGAGATTAGATAAGTTTTTAAAGGTATCTAGGATTATAAAGAGAAGAACTGTTGCTAAAGATGCATGCGATAAAGGAATTGTCACTATAAATGGAAAAGTTGCTAAATCTTCTTCAGAAGTAAATATTGGAGACACATTAGAAATACAATTTGGAGAGAAGAAGATGAAGTTTAAGATAAATGAAGTAAAAGAGCATGTATTAAAAAATGATGCAAAAGAAATGTACGAAATTTTAGAATAAAATTAATAGTCCTCTAGTATATTAATAGTAGTATTAGTGAAATATTTACTGGGGGGATATTATGGAACAGAACATAACTTTGAAAGATAGATCAAAGCTGGTTATTTCAGGAGTTGAGCACATATATTCTTTTAATGACAAAAGAGTAGAGCTTAAAACTTCTGTAGGTGAGATGGTAATTGAAGGCGAGAACCTAGATATGAGCAAGCTAAGTATCGACGAAAATATAATTAGCATAGATGGAACTATAAATTCTATCGTATATGCAAAGCCTAAAAAGCCACAAGAGAGTTTCTTGAAAAAGGTATTTAGATAGATGATACCTTTCACTCAAGATGTAAGCATTTTTTATGCTACTATTTATGGTGGAATACTCATAGGGGTGTTGTTTGATTTTTATAGAGGGTTAAGAGGAAATTTTAAATCCATCAATTATTTTGCGATAATATTTGATGTATTGTTTTGGTTTCTAGCTACAGTTATAATATTCGTGACAATAAACCTTACAGAGTTTTTTGATTTAAGATATTACCATTTTGTGGCTTTGTTTATTGGTTTTATTTTATACTACAACACCATAAGTAAAATTGTTTTATCAATTATCAATAAAATAATTCGTTTTGTGAGGAATTCTTTTAAAAAAGTTACACACTACATAGTCAGTTTTTTAAACAATTTGTATTACGTTATAATCTATTCACTACACCTACTATTTGATATTATATTTTATATACCAAACATATTTATAGCAACAAGAAAAAGTATAAAAAGAAAATCAAGTAAAAAATCAAAGAACAAGAAAAAATCAAAACCTAAGAAGAAAAAAAATAAAACTAAAAAAAGGGTGTAGGAAAAATGAACTTAAGAAAAAAATTTTCAGGACAGATTGTTGTTATCAGTTTATTTTTAGGAATATCAATTTTTAGTATGATGACAGGGTTTGTATTTGAGTACACAAAAGCTAATGAATATAAAAAAGAAATAGCAAGTCTAAATAAACAATTAAAAAAGACTGAAATACAAATAAACAGCTTAAAGAAAGATGAAAAATCATATGAAGGAGACTTAGAAGAAATAGCAAGAAAAAGATTAAATATGGTAAAGTCTAATGAAACAGTTTATGTAGATATAAATCGTTGATTAAAACTTGCTAATAAGTTTACAGATGTATTGATTTTAAAATTTAAGATTTAATAAAAAAGTCATTCAGTTAAGGATGGCTTTTTGTTTTTATTGAGGAGGCATTTTATAATGAAAGTAGGAGCTATAGATATTGGGACAAACTCAATGAGATTATTGATATCAGATTATAGAGATGGAAATTTCATAAACAGAAAAAAATTTGTTAATACAACTAGAATTGGTCATGGTGTAGATAGTAAAGGATATATAAAGGAAGATGCTATTCAAAGAAATATAAAAGCATTGAAAGAATTTTCTGACAAGTGCAATGATGAAAAGTGTGAAAAAATTTATTGTATGGGGACATCTGCTCTTAGAGATAGTAAAAATGGAGATTATTTTGTTAAACTGGCAAAAGAAGAAACTGGAATAGATATTGATATAGTTACAGGAATAGAAGAATCAAATTTGGGATTTAAGGGGGTCTTAGAAGGAATACAAGGTGATGATACTATTATTGTTATAGATATTGGAGGAGGTTCAACAGAATTTATTATAGGCGACTCAGAGGGAATTAAATTTAATAAAAGTGAAAATGTAGGAGCTCTTAGAATGACAGAGAGATTTTTGAAACATGATATTATTGAAGATGAAGAGTTTAAGGCTATGAGTTCATTTATATATAATGAGATTGATGAAACTTTAAATTATATAAAAGAAATAGGATTAAAAACTCTTATAGGTATAGGTGGCACGATTACATCATTATCAGCAATGAATCAAGAATTAGAAATTTACTCTATGGAAAAAATACATAACAGTAAAATACACAAAAAAGAAATAGAAGAAATTCTACAAAAATTAATAAAGATGACATTAAGTGATAAAAAGAACTTAAAAGGGCTACAAGAAAAACGTGCGGATATTATAACTGCTGGTGTAAAAATATTGAATATAATAATGGAAAAATTAGAAATAGAAGAAATAACCGTAAGTGAATACGATAATTTGGAAGGCTTAATATGTCAAAAGTCAAAAAAAATGTATTAATATTTTTTGATTTTTAAAACCGATTATGACAAAAAAAATTACTCCTCTTTGTTACAATTCTTAATATAAACAAAAGAGGAGGTTTTTTTATGCAAAGAAGTGTAGCAGTTGTGAAGAATAAGACTGTAAAACCAAATGTCATAAAATTAATAAGCGGATATATTGATTTTACTACGGCGGCATTCGCTGTAATGGGATTTTTACTTAGTAGGTCTATTATAGTAGACTCTGTAGCTCCCTTAGGAATTGCCTTTTTTATATGTGCATCAAAGATTGATAAGTACAAGATACCTGTATTCATATCAACATTATTAGGAATATTGTTATCATCTAATGATTTTGGAAATGTAGCAAAATATGTTGTGTGCCTTACAATATTTATGGCTATGAATAAAAAATTAAAATTGTCAGATTCAATTGCTAAGGTTGCATTTATAGGTGCAATAGTATTACTTCCAATCTCCATGGGACAGGCTTTCTTTTCAAATAGGTATGTGTATAATCTTCTTATAGCAGGAGTAGAAGCAATAATAATGTTTATATCTATATATGTGTTTTCTTATGGTATAGGTTTAATGGCCAATGTCAACAATAGGATGTCTGTACGGACAGAAGAAGCTATATCAATAAGCTTGCTGCTAACCTTTAGCATAATGGGGATAGGAGATATATCCTTGTTTGGAATATCAATAAGGACCATTTTATCAACCGTATTGATACTACTGACCTCAATAGTAGGTGGAGCTACCATGGGAGCATCTAGTGGTGTAATTATTGGAGTAGCATCTATTTTAAATAATATGACATCAGCTATTTATATGGGGATATATTCTTTTTCAGGATTAATAAGTGGTGCATTTAATAAAATAAATAAATATTTCTGTATACTAGGATATATTCTAAGTTGGACAATAATATACCTATATACTTCTGGTATTGCTTCTAATATGATGCAATTAAGAGATATATTATTGGGTTGTTTAATAGTTATAGTGTTGCCAGAGAGGTTATTTAATAAGATTGAAAAATTAATAAAAAGTAATGTAGCTTCAAATGAAATCGTATACGATTATATTATGAGAAGCAAGAACTTAACTAATAGTCGATTGAACAGTATTTATAAAACTTATGACGACCTTGCAGATACATTTGATAAGATAAGAGAAAAAGATAAGGTGCTAGACCAAAGGGATATAGCTAATGTAATAGATATGATTCATAATGATGAATGTAAAAGTTGTAGTATGAGAAGAATGTGCTGGGAATCAAGATTTAATCATACATACACTATGATATATAACATTCTTGAAAAAATTGAGGAGAAAGGAGAGTTAAGTCTAAACGATATACCTAAAAATTTTAGAAAGGAATGTATGAAACCAGAGTCAATAGTGAAAATATCAAATCACTATTACAAAATGTTTGTATTAGATTATGATTGGAGTGTGAAGTTTTCAGAAAGTAGAAAGTTAATAGCAAATCAGATAAGAAGTATTTCAAAATCAATTAAATCGTTATCTCAGGATTTAGAGGGCGATATAATGTTGGATATAGAAAAAGAAAAAAATATATATGAGCAATTAGAAAGATATGACATAACAGTTGATAAAGTAAGTTATTTAACAAAGAGTAACAGTGAATTTGAAATATCAATAGAAAAGAAAACTTGCCATGATGGATGTATGTGTGAAGATAAAATTGTAAACATAATTTCAGACTTAGTAGGTGAGAGTATGTCTGTTAGAAAAATAGGGTGTCATTGTTTAGGAGGTAAATGTAAAGCAACATTCGTTAAATCCCAAAAATATAAGGCTGTTACAGAAGTTTCAGCAATGTCAAGGGATGGACATATTCTTTGTGGAGATAATTACACATACATGGAGATAAATGATGGTAAATATATGATGGCTATAAGTGATGGTATGGGAAAAGGTAAAAAAGCATATGAAGAATCTTCTGCCACTATTGATATATTGGAAAAAATGATAGATGCAAAAATTAAAGACGAAATAGTTATTGATACTATAAATAATATGTTGTTATTAAAGTCTTCAGAAGAGATGTTTTCAACTCTAGATTTGGGAATTTTAGATTTAAAACGAGGTTGCTTAGAAACTATAAAGATGGGAGCGTGTTCTACCTATATAAAAAGAGAAGATGGAGAAGTCGATTTAATATCATCATCATCATTGCCTGTGGGTATATTATCAGATGTAAAAATTGATAGAAAAAATGTAAAAGTTAAGGAAGGAGACTATGTTATAATGGTTTCTGATGGAATTGTAGATGCAGGAAGAAATAACAATTTAGGAGATAATTGGTTAATATACTTCTTAAAGAATATAGAGACTACAAATCCAAAGGAAATTTCAAATTTAATATTAGATAGAGCATTAGAGTTACAAGCGTTACAAATCGAAGATGACATGACTGTTTTAGTTACGAAAATATGTACAAAATAAAGTTTACAAAATTCTGTGTATAAGATGTGGATAACTTGTGTATAATATGTTAATAGACTTTTGAAAAAAGTATAGTTATTAACAAAAAAAACATATAAATCAACAAAATTTGTTGATAAGTATGGCATAAATGTTAATAAAATGTAAAAAAAGAAAAAACAAAAGCTATTATTAAAAGAGATTCATGTTGAAATAACTAAATTTCTATGTAAATAAAGCCTGTGAATATGTTGATTATTATGTGGATAACTATTAATTCGATATTTATTTATATAGTATGAATAATTGAATAATATATCTAAAAAAAGCCATCCTATTATTAAGTAAATTTATTGAAAGGATGGCTTTTTATGAATAGAAAATTGTGCAAAGCAATAATACCTTTATTTATTTCTATTTTTTGCATGTTAATAATAAGTATAAAAGCTGACCAAGGATATCAAAAGAATAATGATAGAGCAATGACTGTCATGAATAATAATGATACTGAAGATGATGCTGAAAAAAAACAAGAAATAGATTATGAAAAAACATGTTGGAACTTGCAATCTTTGTTTAAAAGTGATGACCAATGGAAAAAAGAACTTAAGAGTTTTGATAAAGATACTAAAGAGTTGAAAAATTACATAGGTAAAGTAACAAAATCACCAACACATTTGTCTTTTGCCTTAAATATTAAAGAAAAACTTGATATAAGACTAAATAAGCTTTCTGCCTATGTAAAACTAAAACAAGATACTAATAAAAATTCATATAAATACTTAGATATGAGTGATAGCATAAGTAAATCTTATGGTAATTATATGGGGATTTGTTCAGACTTAGAATTAGAAATACTAAAATTATCAAACAAAGATTATAAGAAAATTGTTTCAAATAAAAATATAAATAGAAAATATGGTGCATATTTAAGAGATATAAGAAGAAATAAAGTACATTACTTAGACGATAAATCAGAGGATATTCTAAGTAAAGTATCTTCAATAAGCAATCTTCCAAGTCAAGTATATGAGTTATTTAGAAATATGGATAGAAAAACTAATTTGACACCAGCTCAATATGCGAGTGAATTAGAATCGCCAGATAGAGAAAATAGAAAAAAAGCTTATCAAGATGAACTCATAACTTACAATGATAATATAAATACAATTGCAGGTTTGATTACTGGTCAAGTTAAAAAAAATATTTTTTATTCTCAGGAGAGAGGTTATGAGTCTTCTTTAGAGATGTATTTGGAATCTGATAATGTAGATGAAAAAGTATATAATAACTTAATAAGGACTGTAAATAGCAATATGGACAGTCTACACAAATATATAGATTTAAGAAAAAAAGTCTTAAAGTTAGACAAGGTTCATTCATATGATATGTTTGTGCCTATAGTTAAGGCTGCTGATAATAATATTAACTATGAAAAGGCACAAAGTATAGTATATTCAGCATTATCACCTTTAGGAAAAGAATACAATGATGTAGTATATAAAGCTTTCAATGAAAAATGGATAGATGTTTATTCACATGAAAATAAAGTAAGTGGTGGATACTGCCTATCTGTTTATGAAAATCATCCATATATACTTTTAAATTATAATAATTCATTAGGTTCAGTTTCAACTTTATCGCATGAACTTGGTCATGCTGTATACGAATACCTAAGCTCTAAGAATCAGAATTATTTGAATTCAAATCCGTCTATATTTACTCACGAGGTTGCATCCACAACTAATGAAGCATTACTTTATGAGATGCTTATAAGAGAGGCTAAAGGTAACGATGAAAAAGCTTATTATATAACACAATATTTAGATTTGATAAAAGACACTCTTTATACACAAACTATGTATGCTGAATTTGAAAAAACTATACATGAGTTAGTAGAAAAAGGAAGAAGTGTAAATGCATTAGTATTAAATGATGTTTGGGGACAACTTCTTAAAAAATATTATGGACAAAGCTATGAATTAGACCAATTATCTAAGGTCGGATGGGCGAGAATCCCACATTTTTATAATAGTTTCTATGTCTATAAATATGCTACAGGTTGTAGTGCAGGAGTAAGTTTTGCCCAAGACATATTAAAAAATGGTTCAGATAACTATATAAGTTTTCTTAAAAAAGGAAGTTCAGATTATCCAATAAATTTGTTAAAATCAAGTGGTATAAATTTAACTAATACAAAACCTATAGAAAATACAATCAAAAAATTTGACAGCTTAGTAGCAGAACTTGAAAAGCTATTATAAAGATTATTATAATCCACATGGTAAATATATCGAATTAATGATAAAATATACTAAAAGTTTAAAGTCCTATCAAGATAGGGCTTTTTATTTATTAATTAGTGGGAGATGATTCTATGCAAGTTAAAGTTAAAAAAGCTGTAATACCAGCAGCAGGTTTAGGAACTAGATTTTTGCCAGCTACAAAGGCACAACCAAAAGAAATGTTACCAATAGTTGATAAACCAACTCTACAATACATAATAGAAGAAGCTGTGGCCTCAGGAATAGAGGAAATACTAATAATAACAGGTAGAAATAAAAAGTCTATTGAAGACCACTTTGATAAATCCGTAGAATTGGAACTTGATTTAGAGAAAAAAGGTAAGAAAGAACTATTAGAGATAGTACAAAATATATCTAACATGATTAACATACATTATATAAGACAGAAAGAGCCAAAGGGGTTGGGAGATGCAATTTATTGTGCTAGGCATTTTATAGGTGATGAGCCTTTTGCAGTAATGTTAGGTGATGATATTGTAGACAATGATGTACCTTGTTTAAAGCAACTAACAGATGCATATGAAGAGTATAGAACTACAATATTAGGTGTTCAAAAAGTGAATCAAGAAGATACTAATAAATATGGGATAATAGAAGCAAAAAATATAGAAGGTAGAGTTTATAAGGTCAAAGATATGGTAGAGAAGCCAGAACCAGGAAAAGCTCCTTCAAATATTGCTATTTTAGGTAGATATATAATAACTCCTGAAATCTTTGACATTCTTAAGGATTTACCACCAGGTAAAGGTGGAGAGGTGCAACTGACAGATGCTTTAAAAATATTATCTAAGAAAGAAGCTATGTATGCGTATAATTTTGAAGGTAAGAGATATGATGTTGGTGATAAGCTAGGATTTTTAGAAGCTACTGTTGATTTCGCCCTAAAGAAAGAAGACCTTAAGGAAGATTTTATAAAGTATTTAAAACATGTTTGTAATGAATTTGATAAAGATAACGATGTGTTATACAATAATATAGGTGAAAAAATGAATTTAGATGAAGTCAATGAAGTTAGAGAACTTGAAATTCAAAAATAATTAATGAAAGGTGATGTATGGTGGCAAAATCAAGTCAGAAAAAAATTAATAGAATAATAGCTGTTGGAATCGTGGGAATTCTTGTATTAACTAGCATAACAGCTGTTTTGAGTATGATTGCAACTATGTAATATGGATAAATAACTGAAGTTGATATACATAAATATAAAAACCATATATAACTTAATGTAGTTAAAAACTTACAACATTTTAGTTATATATGGTTTTTAGAATTTATAAATGTAAAAAAAAATTTTTATAATAGTTGCATATTTTGATGGAAAATATTATTATAAAATATAATATAGTAATAAATTTATAAAAACGTGCTAAGATTGGACTTGAGATACAGTAATATAATAGTTAATAATGTTTTAAATTTTATTTATTGACCATAATGTATAAATAGTGATATTATTAGACTTAACTGTTTAAATAAAACTTTTCTTTTTCATGCCTTCAATTTCCAAAATAAGTATGTATATAAATGAATATATAGATGAGGAGGATTTTTTTGATTTTAGATGATAAAGTATTAGAAGGATTAGGTAGTAAGACCTTAGTTGAGCTACGAGAGATAGCTAAAGAATTAAAAATAAAATCAATTACTACATATAAGAAAAATGAGTTAATTGAGATTATAAATTCTAAAAGTAAAAATGAGGAAAAAATAAGTGAAGATAGTAAAGAAAAAAATGAAGATATTAAAGAAGACATAAAAGATAGAAAAGAAAATATAGAGCGTGAAAGTATAGAAAAAGAAGTTGAATATAAGAGCCCTACCAAATCATACAACAAGAAAGAAATAGATACTCAAAATATTTCCCAAAACCAAGAAAACAGAAGCCAAAGAAGTGATTATAGTAAGACAACAAATGTAAATGATTGTAATAAGGCATCAAATATATCTAATAGAATGGTCAGAAATAATAATAAAAATTATTATATGCCTAAACAAGTTGATGAGTCTAAGATAGTAGATGAATTCAATACATCAAAAGAAGATGAAGTAGTAGGTGTGCTTGAAATTTTGCCAGATGGATTTGGTTTTTTAAGAGGTTCAAATTATTTATCTACTGAAGGTGATGTTTACGTTTCACCATCTCAAATAAGAAGATTTAATATGAAGACAGGAGATAAGATTAAGGGGATAACTAGACATCCAAAAAGTGGAGAGAAATTTAGAGCACTTTTATATGTTCAAAAAATAAATGACGAAAATCCTGACACAGCTATACAAAGAAATGCTTTTGAGACACTGACACCAATATTTCCAGAAGAACGACTTACATTGGAAACAAATAGAAATGAGATAGCTACAAGAATTATAGATTTAATTTCTCCTATAGGAAAAGGACAAAGGGGATTGATAGTAGCACCTCCAAAAGCTGGGAAAACAGTTCTTTTAAAAAGTGTTGCAAATAGCATAGCCAAAAATCATCCAAATGTTGAACTTATAGTACTCCTTATAGATGAAAGACCAGAGGAAGTTACTGATATGAAAGAATCGATTGAAGGAGATGTTATATATTCTACTTTTGACCAAGTATCAAGTCATCATGTCAAAGTTGCAGAGATGGTGTTAAATAGAGCTCAAAGATTAGTTGAACATGGTAAAGATGTAGTAATCTTACTAGATAGTATAACTAGACTAGCAAGGGCATATAACCTTACAATATCTCCTACAGGTAGAACTTTATCTGGAGGTATTGACCCTGGTGCACTTCATGGACCTAAAAAGTTCTTTGGGGCAGCTAGAAACATTAGACAAGGTGGCTCTTTAACAATACTAGGAACAGCACTAGTTGAAACTGGTTCTAGGATGGATGATGTAATATTTGAGGAGTTTAAAGGTACAGGAAATATGGAATTACATCTAGATAGAAAATTAGCTGAAAAAAGAATATTCCCTGCAATTGATATTTATAAGTCTGGTACAAGAAGAGATGACCTATTGCTTGATGACGAAGAAAAGACAGCTCTTTGGAGATTAAGAAGAGAAATGAGTAATAATTCAGTAATGGAAATTACAGACAAAGTCATTGAGCTTATAAAAAGAACTAAGGACAATAAAGAGTTTGTAAAATCAATAAAGAATTTGTAAAATCAGTAATATAAATGTAAATATAGATTATATAAAGTAATAGAAAAATCACTTGAATGGCATAATAAGTTATGCTATAATAATGTAGTTGATAATGTAAAAAGAAAGTTAATATAATTAATTTTTTTAAATAAAGAGAAGAGGTGACTATAATGCAAAAGGAAATACAACCAAAATACAATCCAGTTGAAGTGCGTTGTGCTTGTGGGAACACATTTGTTGCTGGTTCAACTAAGGACGAAATAAAAGTTGAAATATGTTCAGAATGCCATCCATTCTATACAGGAAAACAAAAGAACATAGAAAAAGGTGGAAGAATCGACAAATTCAAGAAAAGATTCAAAATGGACTAATTTTTATAAAAGTGGAGTTGGAGGAAGCCAACTCCTATTTTATTACAAAAAAACATTCATATTCTACTTTAAACTGTCTTTTTGTATTATAATAATAAATATGTAAAATTGAGTATTTTAAATACAATAAAATGAGGTGAGTGGATGGCAAAACAAGCTGTAGGTGGGCAAGCTGTTATTGAAGGTGTAATGATGCAGTCAAAAGACAAAAGAGCAGTAGCTGTTAGAAAAAGTGACGGAGAAATAGCACTAAAAGAAGATAGAATAAAAAGTTGGGTAAGAGATAAGAATATAGATAAGATACCTTTTGTTAGGGGTTCTTTTGTTATGATAGATACAATGATTCAAGGTATAAAAAGCTTAAATTTTTCTTCAGAGTTTTTTATGGAAGAGGCTGAAGAGGATAAATTTGATTTATTCATAAAGAAAATTTTTAAAGATAAGGCAAATGATATAATTATAATATTTTCATTAGTCATAGCAATGCTACTTTCTGCTGGATTATTTATTTTTATACCTACATTGGTAGGAGGAGCTTTTTCTAAGGTAATGCCTAATGACTTTATGCTTAATTTAATAGAAGGAATCATAAGAATTGCTATATTATTTGCATATATAATACTGATTTCACGAAGTAAGGATATAGAAAGAGTATTTCAATATCATGGAGCAGAACATAAATCTATATATTGTTATGAAAATGATTTAGAACTTACAGTAGAGAATGCTAGAAAATTTAAAAGGCTACATCCTAGATGTGGTACAAATTTTTTATTTATAGTTATGGCTGTATCAATAATATTGTTTGCATTTTTCGGCTGGCCAAATCCAATCCTTAGAATATTTATGAGAATTATATGCGTGCCTATAGTAGCAGGTTTATCTTATGAAGTAATTAGAATTCTTGGAAGATATGATAATGGATTTACTAAAGTTATTGCATATCCAGGAATGATGTTGCAATATTTTACAACAAAAGAACCTGATGATGAGCAATTAGAGGTTGCCTTAGAAGCATTAAAGGCAGTAGTAGATTAAAGAAAAGGATATTTATTATGACAATAAAAGATATAATTATTAAATATTCAGATACATTTAAAGATATAAGTGACACTCCAAGATTAGATACAGAGTTATTGTTACAAAAAGCATTGGGAGATGTTGACAGGCTATATATTCACTTAAATCTGGATAAAGAGCTAACTGAAGAACAAGAAATAAAATTTATAGGTTTTGCAAAGGAAAGATTAAATGGAAGACCAATAGCATATATAGTTGAAAATAGAGAGTTTATGGGATTAGACTTTTTTGTTAAGGAAGGTGTATTGATTCCAAGACCCGATACAGAAACTTTAGTAGAAGAAATAATTGAAATATGTAAAGGAAGAAAAGAAGTAAGTATACTAGACATAGGTACTGGTTCTGGTGCTATTACAGTAAGTTTGGCGAAGTACATTGAAAATTCTAAAATCATGTCTTTTGATATATCAGAAATAGCCTTAGAAATAGCTAAAAAAAATGCTATTATAAATGAAGTTGGTGAAAAAATAAAGTATATCAATTCCGATTTATTTACAGCAATAAGTGATAGTAACATAAAATTTGATATAATAGTTTCAAATCCTCCATATATTAAAAAACAAGATATAGAAACGCTGCACACACAAGTTAAAGATTATGAGCCATATAATGCTCTTGAAGGTGGAGAAGATGGATTGGACTTTTATAGAAAAATAACAGAACAAGGGAAGAAATATTTAAATAGGTGTGGAATATTAGTATATGAAGTTGGTCATAATCAAGCTGAAGATGTAATTAATATTATGAAAAGTAATGGATATAAAAAAATATATACAAAGAAGGATATTCAAGGCATTGATAGAGTTGTTATAGGTTACAATATATGATATAATCAACAATTGATATGTTACATTTAATCGAGGTGAAAGTATGTTAAAAAAATTAGAGGTATTGGAAGATACATATAAAGACTTAAGTGAAAAAATAGGTGATCCTGATGTAATAAATGATCAAAAAGTTTGGCAAAAGTATATAAAAGAGCATGCTGACTTAGAGCCTATTGTTATGAAATACAGAGAGTATAAAAGTGTTTTAGATAGTATAAAAGAATCAAAAGAAATTTTACAAGAAGAGTCAGATGAGGAATTAAGAGAATTAGCTAAGATGGAGTTAGCTGAGATGGAAGAAAAAGTAGCACCTCTAGAGGACGAAATAAAAATACTATTATTACCTAAAGACCCTAATGATGACAAGAACGTTATAGTTGAAATTAGAGGTGGAGCTGGAGGAGATGAAGCAGCTCTATTTGCGGGTGATTTATTTAGAATGTATTCAAGATATGCTGAAAGAAGAAGATGGAAAATAGAATTATTAAGTGCAAGTGATACTGGAGTTGGCGGATATAAAGAAGTATCTTTTATGATAAAAGGTAAAGGTGCTTACTCAAGATTAAAGTATGAATCTGGAGTTCATAGAGTTCAAAGAATACCATCAACTGAATCTGGTGGAAGAATACACACATCAACTTCTACTGTTGCAGTATTACCAGAAGTTGAAGATGTAGAAGTTGAAATAAATCCAAATGATTTAAGAATAGACGTTTTCCGTTCTTCAGGTAATGGAGGGCAAAGTGTCAACACTACTGACTCTGCGGTTAGGGTAACACATATACCTACAGGTGAGGTAGTATCTTGTCAAGATGGAAAATCACAATTAAAAAATAAAGAGCAAGCTTTAAAAATATTAAAAGCTAGACTTTACGATAAAGCATTGGCAGAACAACACAAAGATATAGCAGCAGAAAGAAAAAGCCAAGTCGGAACAGGAGACAGATCGGAAAGAATAAGAACATATAATTTCCCTCAAGGTAGAATAAGTGACCATAGAATAAATTTAACTTTATATAAGCTAGATGCATTCTTAGATGGAGATATAGATGAAATGATAGATGCTTTAATTACTGTTGACCAAACAGAAAAAATGACTGCAATATAAGTAATGTTTTAAAGAAGCTGTTTCTTTCTAGAAATTATTTTCTATTTTGAAACAGCTATTTTGCATTTTAGGTCATGTTATCATATTCTACTGTATATAATTGTTATATACAAGTATAGGAGGGTTATATGATACTAAAAGTAACAATGATTGGTCTTTTGGCAGGTGTTATAGGGACAGGATTAGGAGGAGTAATATCAGCTATTTTTAAAAGAGAAGTTGATAAATATCTAAATTTCTTTATGGGATTATCTGGCGGAATAATGTTGGCTGTAGTGGTGTTTGATTTGATGAAAGAATCAATGGACAAAATGGGGATAATCAACACAGTTATATTTACATTTGTTGGAGCTCTTATAACTATGTACATAAAAACAAAATTAGATGTATCTGGAAGTATGGCATCTGGGTATCTTATATTCATAAGTATATTACTACATAATTTACCAGAAGGACTAGCTATTGGTTCTTCTTTTATGTCAACTGAAAGTTTGGGTATTACTCTTGCTATAGTTATAGGTCTACATAACATACCAGAAGGATTGGCTATGGCATTGGGCTTAGTTTGTAATAAAATGAAACTAAGTAAAGTTATTTTATTTACTGTAATAGCTGGATTGCCTATGGGCTTAGGAAGTTTTTTAGGTGTTTATTTTGGAGGAGTATTCACTTCTCTTATAGGAGTATTTCTTGCTACAGCAGGAGGTACTATGATGTATGTTGTATTGGAAGAAATTTTTCCACATTCAAAAAGTGTGTATTGTATAATTGGTTTTTTGTTAGGTACAATGATTGTAAACTATATATAAAATTAAAATGAAAGCAGGCATACAAAAGATGAAAACTATTATAAGTAATATTGATATAAATAATATTGATTATGAGGAAATAAAAATACAAGCAAAACTTCTTAGAGAGGGCAAAACAGTTATTTTTCCAACTGAGACAGTGTATGGTCTAGGTGCAAATGCGTTAGATGAAAATGCAGTAAAGAAGATTTATGAAGCTAAAGGAAGACCAAGTGATAATCCATTAATAGTCCATATATATGAAAAAGAAGAGGTATATAATTTAGCAAAAGATATAAGTGATAAAGCTAAACTTGTTATAGAAAAGCTTTGGCCAGGACCTATAACAATCATATTAAATAAGAAAGATATAATTCCATATAGAACTAGTGGTGGGCTTGATACAGTTGCAATAAGGATGCCTTCTAATGTTATTGCCAGGGAAATAATAAAAGAATCTGGTATACCTATTGCAGCTCCTTCTGCAAATATATCAGGTCGACCATCTCCAACAAAAGCAAAACACGTATATGAAGAAATGAATGGAAGAGTAGATGGAATAGTTTTAGGAGGAGATTGTAATTTTGGATTGGAGTCAACTGTATTAGACCTAACAGAAGAAACTCCTATGATATTGAGACCAGGAAGTATAACCAAGGAAGTTTTAGAGGAACTTCTTGGAGAAGTAAAGCTTGACCCATCATTAAGTAAAAAAGAAGATAATCAAAAAGCTAAAGCTCCTGGAATGAAATATAAACACTATTCTCCAAATGCAGATGTATATATTATATCTGGAAAAAGAGAAAATGTAGCAACAAAGATTAATGATATGATAAAATCTAATAAAGAAAAAGGTCTAAAGACAGGTGTAATGTGTATTAGTAGAAACAGAGAGTTTTATGATGGAGAAGTAATAGATTTAGGAAGCTCTCTTGAGGAAGTTGCAAGTAATCTGTTTGATGCCCTTATAGAAATGGATAAAAAGGGTATTGATGTCATATACTCAGAGGAGTTCCCTAAGACTGGTGTTGGACAAGCAATTATGAATAGACTACTGAAGTCAGCAGGATATAGAGTAATAAAGGCATAAAAGGGAGTTGTAAAATATGAATATACTTATTGTATGTACAGGGAATACTTGTAGAAGTCCTATGGCTGAGGCTATATTAAAGAAAGCAATTAAAGAATCTGGAAAAAATATTGAAGAATATTCTATATCATCAGCAGGTATATCTACAGTAGATGGAATGGCTGCTTCTAAAAATTCTATAGAAGCATTAAAAGAAGTTGGTATAGACTTATCAAATCATAGAAGTAAAGTAATTACCAAAGAATTAATCGATAAATCAGATATAGTACTAACAATGACTAAATCACATAAAGAAATTTTAGTACAAGCAGTTCCAAAATGCAGAGAAAAAGTGTATACTTTTAAAGGGTTTGTAAATAAAAATGAGTCAGATATTTCTGACCCATTTGGAGGAAATTTAGATACTTATAGAAATACTATGAGAGAAATAATATATTCTGTCAATGAAATAGTAAAAAAAATATAAAACGGAGGATAAACAAATGAAGATAGGATTAGGTTGTGACCATGGAGGATATAATTTAAAACAGGAAATAATAAACTATTTAGAAGCTAAAGGTATAAAATGTGTAGATTATGGAACTAATAATGCGACAGATTCTGTTGATTATCCTGTTTATGGAGAAGCAGTTGCAAATGCAGTTATAAATAAAGAAGTAGATTATGGAATATTATGTTGTGGTACAGGAATAGGAATATCTCTAGCTGCTAATAAGGTTCCTGGGATAAGATGTGCAGTTGTATCAGATGTATTTTCTGCAAAAATGTCAAAAGCACATAATGATGCAAACATGTTATCATTAGGTGAAAGAGTTTTAGGAAAAGGTCTAGCACTTGAAATAGTTGAAGCATGGATTAATACAGATTTTGAAGGTGATAGACATGCTAGAAGAGTAAATATGATTAAATCAATAGAAGAAAAACACAATAAATAATAAAAATTACAGTTTTATCAGGAGGAATTATCAAAATGAGTAAAGTGGTAGAGACAAACCATCCATTAATACAACATAAATTAACTTTAATGAGAGATAAAAATACTGGTTCTAAAGACTTTAGAGAACTTTTAACTGAAATTGCAATGTTAATGGGATATGAAATAACAAAAGATATACCATTAAAAGATGTAGAAATAGAAACTCCTATTCAAAAAACATCATCTAAAGTAGTTGCAGGTAAAAAGTTAGCAATAATTCCAATTTTAAGAGCAGGTCTTGGAATGGTAGATGGATTAGTAAGTTTAATGCCAGCAGCAAAAGTTGGACATGTAGGACTATATAGAGACCCAGAAACATTAAAACCAGTTGAATATTATTGTAAGCTTCCTCAAGACATTGGAGAAAGAGATATAATAGTAGTTGACCCTATGCTTGCAACAGGAGGGTCTGCTGTAGCAGCTATAGATTTACTTAAATCTAAAGGAGCTAAAAGTATAAAATTAGCTAATTTAGTAGCTGCACCAGAAGGTATAGCAGAAGTACAAAAATATCATGATGATGTTAATATATATGTTGCATCAGTTGATGAAAGATTAAATGAACATGGATATATAATTCCTGGTCTTGGTGATGCTGGAGATAGATTATTTGGAACTAAATAAAAATAAATAACCATAAATATTTATTAGGGACTTTCTTATGTAGTGTATATAATTTTATGTAAGAAGGTTCCTTTTTATGTATTTTTCTCAAAATAGGAATTCTTGAATTGATAAATTTCTCGAATTGAGAATAAAAAGTTTTTACCAATTCAAAAAGAATGGCTATTTTATAGAATTCTACAAAATATTAGTTCTTTTTAATGTGGCATGTTAGTTGCTTACGATTAAATTGATATGTATTAAATGTATTAAATGTGTTAAATGTATTAATTGAATTAAGAATGAAATATTAATAATATTATTGGGAGTGGTAATACATGAAAAATTGTATAGTGGTAAGAGGAGCTGGAGATTTAGCAACAGCAGTTATTCATAAATTACACAACAGTGGTTTTAAAGTAGTTGCTCTAGAAATAGAAGAGCCATTAGCTATAAGAAGACAAATTTCTTTTTGTGAGGCTGTTTATGAAAAAAAAGTAACCATTGAAGGCGTAGAGTGTATACTTTGCTATACTGAAAAAGAAATAGAAGAAACATTATCTCAAGGTAAGGTAGCATTAATTATAGACCCCAAAGGAGAAAAATTATCTAAGCTAAATCCAATTGTTTTGGTTGATGGGATATTAGCTAAGAAAAATTTAGGTACTACTAAAGATATGGCACCACTTACAATAGCCTTAGGTCCTGGGTTTTGTGCAGGAGAAGATGTAGATATTGTTATAGAGACAATGAGAGGTCATAATCTAGGAAGAATAATAACTAATGGAAGAGCAGAAGAAAATACAGGAGTACCAGGAGCAATAAAAGGTTTTTCAAAAGAGAGGGTAATGCATTCACAGTACAATGGAATAATGGAAAATGTATGTAAGATAGGCGATGTAGTTGAAAAGGGAGACTTACTTTGTTATATTAATGATTATGAAAAAAAACATGAAGTTAGAGCGACAATATCTGGAGTTCTTAGAGGATTACTAAAAGATGGAGCAAAGGTAAATAAAAATTTAAAAATACTAGACATAGACCCTAGAAAAGAAGAAGTTAAGAATGCTTTTACAATATCAGATAAAGCTAGATGCATAGCTGGAGGGGTTTTAGAAGCAATATTAAACAATGGGATTTATCCCAAAAATTAATTTATATTAGATAAAGCTATTAATATTTTATTAAGATGATATAATAAATTTAATAGATTAAAGAGAGCATATAACGGGTATTTAAAATTTAAATGGTAAAAATGCTCTTTTTTTATTGGACATTCAATTAACATGTGTATATAATATAAAAATAAGTATTTATTTAGGTTGAAATCTAATAAATATATAAGACTAGTACATAAGCAAAGAGGAGAAAAGTAAATTATGAGACCATCATGGGATGAATACTTCATGGAAATTGCAGAGGTAGTGAAAAAGCGTTCAACTTGTATTAGAAGACAAGTAGGAGCTGTCATTGTAAGAGACAAACAAATATTAACAACTGGATATAATGGCTCCCCAAGAAATCTTGAACACTGTGAAAATATTGGATGTAAAAGGCAGGAATTAAATATTCCCTCAGGAGAAAGACATGAATTGTGTAGAGCATTACATGCTGAACAAAATGCCATAATACAAGCTGCTCATAATGGTATTAGTGTGGATGGGGCAACTTTGTATGTTACTACAAGACCTTGTGTTTTGTGTGCAAAAATGTGCATAAATGCAGGGATATTAAAAATTGTTTATGAAGGTGATTATCCAGATGATATGTCTACAGAATTATTAAAAGAAGCAGGAATAGAACTCATAAAATTTTAGTAGATAAAATTGGTGTGACAATAAATGTCAAATTATGACACTGAAATACACTGAAATAAAATGGTTAAAAGAAAGTATTTGAAAAATCATCAAATTAGTAGTAAGATATATTTTATAATTAAATAAATTTATGAGATAGATTAATTACATGTTATTTATTTTGTAATAATGAGGGATACTATTTATGAGTAAAAAAAATACACATATGGAAATTGCAAAGTTGTTTAGTTTAATAAGTCAAATAGGATTGATGATTGTGATATCAATATTAGGATGTACTTTCTTAGGAAAATTTTTAGATAGTAAATTAAATACTACTCCAGTTCTGACAATAATATTTTTATTGCTAGGTGTTGGAGGTGCTTTTAGTGGTGTTTATAAAACTCTAATAGTATATACACGAAGGAAGTGATATATTGGATATAAAATTACTTAACCAGGTAAGGTCAGTAACAAAGGGTATAGTAATATTTGATGTAGTTTTAATTGTGCTAATGTTGATAACATCAACATTAAGTAAGCCAGTATTATTAGGACTTATATTTGGCTCTATAATAGCTATGTTAAATTTTAGATTATTGGCGATATCACTGGAAAAATCAGTGACATTTCCTGCTGGAAAGGCACAAGCTTATGCGTCAGCACAATATACCATTAGGTTATTTATAATGGCAGTTGTTCTAATTGCTTCAGCTAAGGTACCACATTTAAATATAATCGGAACAGCATTGGGATTATTGAGTACAAAGTTTGTCATATTATCAAAAAACTTTATAAATAAATTAAAGAGGAAGGAGGCATAAGTATGAATCAAGCGCATTATTATCTCATAGGAAACTTTAAGATTAGTGAAACAATACTAGTAAGTTGGGGAATAATGGCCTTTTTAGCGATAGCATCTTATTTTTTAACTAGAAACTTAAAAAAAGTTCCAACTAGTAAAGTCCAAATATTTTTAGAATTTGCAATAGGTGGTCTTGCTAAAATGGTTACAAATGTTATGGGCAAGAATACAATAAAAAGAATGCCATATATGATACCATACATAGGAAGTTTGTTTTTATTTTTCGCATGCTCAAATTTAAGCCCATTACTTGGATTAAGATCACCAACAACTGACCTAGATACAACTGCTGCATGGGCAATGATTACATTTTTTATGATTTATTTTGCAGGAGTTAAATTTAAAGGGTTATCATACTTTAAAGAATTGGCTCAACCACTTGCCATAATGTTGCCAATTAATATTATAGGTGAGCTAGCTAGACCAATATCATTAAGTTTCCGTCCATTTGGAAATATTTTAGGTGGAACAATTATAATGGGTCTGTTTTATCAACTTTTAGGTTTTATATCTAGTTTAATACCAGGATTATCAATACCAATTGGACAGATATTAATACCAGTTCCATTACACTTGTATTTTGACTTATTTGCAGGATTGTTACAGGCATATATATTTATAATGTTAACAATGGTGTTTATATCAAGTGCAGGAGAATTAGATTAAGAAATCAACTTATATTAAGATAAAAAATAAAATAATTTAAAAATTTAAAGTTTTAAGGAGGAAATAATTATGGAAACAGCAATAGTAGCGGCAGCATCAGCAATAGGAGCAGGAATAGCAGTTGCAACAGGTATAGGTGCAGGTATAGGTCAAGGTGTAGCAGCAGGTAAAGCTGCAGAAGCAGTAGGAAACCAACCAGAAGCTAAAGGTGATATAACTTCAACTTTATTACTAGGTGTTGCTATAGCAGAGTCTTCAGCAATATATGGTTTGGTTGTATCAATAATACTTCTATTCGTAAATCCATTCTTTAAATACTTAGGAATGTAGATTTAGTCCTTAAATATTTTGAGATAGGTTTATAGGTAAATCATCTCAAACTTATAATCATGAGATGAACTTTATCATCTCGTGATTATAAGTAGTTATGATTTATGGAAAGGAGGATAATTATGGAAAAAGCACTAGTAGGTATAACATGGGAATTTGTGTTCCAAATTGTTAATACTTTTATAATATTTTTACTTCTGAGAAAGCTTTTATTCAAGCCAGTATTAAATATAATTGAATCAAGAGAAAATGATATTAAAAATGATTTGGCAGAAGGCGAAAAAGCAAAAAATGAAGGTTTAGCTTTGAAAAAAGAATATGAGTCAAAAATCAATTTTGCTAAAGATGAAGGTCAAGAAATCATAAAACAAGCAACTATAAGAGCAGAGCAGAAATCAGATGATATAGTAAATACTGCAAAGAAAGATGCTCTTGATATAAAAAATAAAGCAAACAAAGATATAGAACAAGAAAGACAAAAGGTTATAAATGAAATCAAGAATGATATATCTAACATAGCACTACTTGCAGCATCTAAGGTTATTGAAAAAGATCTAGATAAATCTAAACATGAGGAATTGATAGAAAACTTTATAAAAGAGGTAGGGGAAGCTAAATGATAAATGTAATAGCAAACAGATATGCCGAAGCCCTATTTCAATTAGGAGAAGAAGAAAATTCAACTGATGTATTATTTAAAGAATTAGAAAAAGTAGTAGATATGATGACTAAAGTTAGTAAAGATTTCTACAAAGTTTTAAAATCACCATTAGTTTCAAAATCAGAGAAGAAAAACTTGGTAGAAATTATTTTTAGTAAAGAAGTAAGTCTTAATATGAAAAACTTTTTAAAAGTTTTAGTAGACAAGGATAGAGTATCATATTTAGAAGATATAGAATTAGCCTATAAAGAATTATTAAATAAGAAAAATAATGTAATTGATGGTGTAGCAATAAGTGCTATTCCAATGAGTGAAACAGATATTAAAGAACTTGAAGTTAAACTTTCAAATAAATACAACAAAAATGTTACTATAGAAAATGTCGTTGACAAGACTATACTAGGGGGAGTTCTAGTTAGAATTGGAAATGAGCAGATAGATGGCACTGTAAAAACTCGTCTAGATAAGATGAAAGAAAAGCTATCTGAAGTAATATCTTAAGAATGGCGGTGAACCCATGAACTTAAAACCTGAAGAAATAAGTTCTATAATTAAACAGCAAATAAAAAATTATGAGAATAAAGTTGAGTTGACAGATACAGGTAGTGTTTTAACAGTTGGGGACGGTATAGCGAGTGTATATGGACTAGAAAAAGCTATGTCTGGTGAGTTACTAGAGTTCCCTGGTGAAATATATGGTATGGCACTTAACTTAGAAGAAGAAGTAGTTGGAGCTGTTATACTTGGAGATGACAGTACAATAAAAGAAGGCGATATAGTTAAGAGAACTGGAAGAATAGTTGAAGTTCCAGTTGGAGAAGCTTTAATAGGTAGAGTTGTAAACTCTCTAGGTCAACCAATAGATGGAAAAGGACCTATAACATGTACAAAAACTAGACCAGTTGAATCTGAGGCACCTGGTATAATAGATAGAAGGTCTGTTTATGAACCATTACAAACAGGAATTAAATCAATAGATTCAATGATACCAATTGGTAGAGGTCAAAGAGAGTTAATAATAGGTGACAGACAAACTGGTAAAACATCTATAGTTATTGACACTATATTAAATCAAAAAGGAAAAGATGTCATCTGTATATATGTAGCAATTGGTCAAAAACGTTCTACTATAGCTCAATTAGTTAGTTCTTTAGAAAAAGGTGGAGCTTTAGACTATACAATAGTAGTTTCAGCAACAGCATCTGAATCAGCACCACTTCAATATATAGCACCATATGCTGGAGCAGCTATGGGTGAAGAATTTATGTACAATGGAAAACATGTACTTATAGTGTATGATGATTTAAGTAAACAAGCCGTTGCATATAGAGAAATGTCATTATTACTTAGAAGACCACCAGGACGTGAGGCATACCCTGGAGATGTATTCTATTTACATTCAAGATTACTTGAAAGAGCAGCTAAGTTATCTGATGAATTGGGTGGAGGTTCAATGACTGCCTTACCTATAATAGAAACTCAAGCTGGTGACGTTTCTGCATATATACCAACTAATGTTATATCTATAACAGATGGTCAAATATACTTACAACCAGAGTTATTCTATTCAGGTGTAAGACCAGCAGTTGACCCTGGTATATCAGTATCAAGGGTTGGTGGTTCTGCGCAAATTAAAGCAATGAAAAAAGTTGCAGGTACATTAAAACTTGCATATTCACAATATAGAGAACTTGCAGCATTCTCACAATTTGGTTCTGACTTAGATGAAGATACTAAAAAGAGACTTGCTCAAGGTGAAAGAATCGTTGAGATATTAAAACAAGGTGAGCATCAACCAATAAAAGTTGAAAATCAAGTTATGATAATATACGCTGTTATAAATAATCATCTAGAGGATATTCCAATAGATAATATAGCTAGATTTGAATCAGAATTGTATGCATTTGTAGATAATAATTATCCAGAAATATCAAGAAAAATATTAAGTGGAGAGGACTTCACTCATGATTTAACAGATGCAATAAATGAATTTAAAGAAAAGTTTGTTGTTGAAGTATAATCCTTTTTAAAAAAGGAGGTAAATTAATTGGCAGGAGCTGGAATTAAAGCAATCAAAACACGTATGGGAAGTGTTGAAAGTACAAAGCAAATAACTAAAGCGATGGAACTAGTTGCATCTTCTAAGCTTAGAAAAGCAAAAGAAAAAGCTGAAAATTCAAGAGAATATTTTAATACTTTGTACGATACAGTAAAAGATATTGCCCAAACAACACGTGGAGTTAGAAATGAATTTTTAAAAGAAAGAGAAGTAAAAAACAAATGCTATATAGTAGTAGCTGGAGACAGAGGACTTGCAGGTGGATACAATTCCAATGTATTAAAGGAATCTGTGTCTCATATGGAAGGTAAAAAGGAAACAGTTATTACTGTTGGAAAGAAAGCCCATGAATTTTTTAATAAAAGAAACTACAATATAGCAAAAGATATAAATAGTGTTGAAGCTTGTGGATATGAAGATGCGATAGAAATTTCACAAACTATTATTGACCTGTATAAAAAAGGTGAAGTAGATGAGGTTTATATTGCTTATACAAAATTTAAGTCAGCTTTATCACAGGAAGTTGAAATTTTAAAATTGCTTCCATTAGTTTTTGAAAAAGATACAGATGAACAAGGAGTTGTAATAAAAGAAGAAAAACAAAGTAAATCAAAAGTACAATATATACCATCAGCAGAAGCAGTTTTAAGTTATATTGTACCTCAGTTTATATCAGGTACAGTATATGGTGGAATTTTGGAATCTTTTGCATCAGAGCAAGGTGCTAGAAGAACTGCGATGGAATCGGCCACAGACAATGCAAATGAAATGCTATCTAATTTAGAGTTAAGTTATAACAGAGCAAGACAGTCAGCTGTAACTCAAGAAATAACAGAGATAGTTGGCGGAGTTGAAGCTCTAAAATAGGGAGGTTAGGAAATGGCAAATGTAGGTAAAGTAGTACAGATTGTAGGAGCTGTACTAGATGTTAAGTTTGATAGTGAACAAAGCCTACCTAACTTATTAAATGCGTTAGTGATAAAGTTAGGAGATAAAGAAATAGTTGCAGAAGTTGCTCAACATATAGGTGATGATACTGTAAGATGTATAGCTATGAGTGCAACTGATGGACTTGTAAGAGGTATGGAAGTTGTAGATACAGGAGAACCAATAAGTGTTCCTGTTGGAGATGAAACTTTAGGTAGAATATTCAATGTTCTTGGAAAACCAGTTGATGGAAAACCAGCTCCAAAATCTGCACCTAAATTACCTATACATAGACCAGCACCAGCATATGATGAACTAGAAACTACAGCTGAAATACTAGAAACTGGTATTAAGGTAGTTGACTTACTAGCGCCATATTTGAAAGGTGGAAAAATAGGTCTATTTGGAGGAGCAGGAGTAGGAAAGACAGTTTTAATACAAGAACTTATAAACAATATCGCTAAACAACATGGTGGTATTTCTGTATTCTCAGGAGTAGGAGAAAGAACAAGAGAAGGTAATGACCTTTATGGAGAAATGAGTGAGTCTGGCGTTATAAACAAAACTGCTCTAGTATTTGGTCAGATGAATGAACCTCCTGGAGCGAGAATGAGAGTTGCCTTAACTGGACTTACAATGGCAGAACATTTTAGAGATGAGCAAGGACAAGACGTTTTACTTTTTGTTGATAATATATTCCGTTTCACACAAGCTGGTTCAGAAGTTTCAGCACTTCTAGGACGTATGCCATCAGCTGTTGGTTATCAACCAACATTAGCTACTGAAATGGGTGCACTTCAAGAGAGAATAACGTCAACTAAAAAAGGTTCAATAACATCTGTTCAAGCAGTATATGTACCAGCAGATGACTTAACTGACCCAGCACCAGCTACAACATTCTCTCACTTAGATGCAAAAACAGTTTTATCAAGACAAATATCATCATTGGGTATATATCCAGCAGTTGACCCTCTTGAATCTACATCAAGAATTCTTGACCCTAGTATCGTAGGAAAAGAACATTATGACGTAGCCAGAGGAGTACAATCAATACTTCAAAGATATAAAGAACTTCAAGATATAATTGCTATACTTGGTATGGATGAACTATCTGATGAAGATAAGTTAATAGTTGCACGTGCTAGAAAGATACAAAGATTCTTATCTCAATCATTTACAGTTGCTGAGCAATTTACAGGAAATCCAGGTCAATATGTTCCTGTTAAAGAGACTGTAAGAGGATTTAAAGAAATTCTTGAAGGTAAACATGATGACTTACCAGAGTCAGCATTCCTATTTGTAGGGACAATAGAAGACGCTGTTAAAAAAGCGAAGGGAAGTATGTAGTCATGGCCAGTGAATTTTCATTGAAGGTTGTAACTCCAAATAATACTTTTTATGATGGAGACGTTGAAATGATAGTAGTTAGAACTACAAAAGGAGACAAAGGTGTATTGAAAGGTCATATACCATTTGTTTCAGGTATAACTGTAGGAACTTTAAAGATAAAAAAAGATGGAAGTTTTAAAGAGGCGAAAATAGCAGAAGGATTCGTTAATGTGGCTCAAGATAAAACTGTCATATTGACAGAATCTGCTGAGTGGATTTAGTAATTTAATTTAGAATGTAAAAAGTCATTTTGACCAAAAATATTTTGGATAAAATGACTTTTTTGCATTTTAATGTTAACAAAATAACGAGAAAATTGAAATCTTTTAGTGACAATAAATTCATAAAATGTTTAAATTTGCTGCAAAATTATGTTGTAATTAATAAGATAAAGAAGGTTTAGATAGCTTTTATGCAAATGAAAGCATCTTCATATAAGAAATACATATAAAATTTTTATAAAATTTAAAAAATTTGCTTAGTTGTGTAGTATAATAAATAATATAATAGATTTGTATATAATATTCATTACAAATAACTTTAAAAGTTACAGTTTTATTATAATGATTATTAAATTAAGATAAGTAACATAAACTAAATAATAATATGTATTATTGATAGTAAATTTATAAATTCATTATTAATTATTGAAAGAAGTATTATAAATTTTCTGGAGGAACAATGAATATATTTGAGATTGGTGTAGACATAATTGAAATTGACAGAATAAGAAAAGCTGTAGAAAAAAATAATAGGTTTTTGGAGAAAATATTTACAAATAGAGAAATAGAGTATTTTAATTCTAAGAATTTTAAAGCAGAAAGTATAGCAGGTAATTTCGCAGCTAAGGAAGCTATAAGTAAATCTATGGGCACAGGGATTAGAGTGTTTAACTTTAAAGATATAGAAGTTCTCAGAAATGAGATGGGAAAACCAATAGTAAAAACTTATAATAATCTAGCAAAAATGTGCATAGATTATAATGTTTTAGAAATAAAAGTTTCAATATCACATTCAAAAGATTATGCTATAGCAAATGCGATAACCATAATTAAGGACTAAGGAGTGATTACATTATGATGGATAAAACAGCAAAAGAAATAATGACAACAGATGTAATAGTAGCAAAACAAGATGATAGTATAGCAGATGTAGCTAATATGCTAATTGCAGAAAAAATAGGAGGTCTGCCAGTTGTAGATTCAGAGAATAGAGTTGTTGGAATAATTTCTGAAACAGATATTCTTAAAAAAGAAAAATATATAGAAGCTCCTCTCTATATAAATCTATTACAAGGATTGATTTTCTTAGATGATTTAAAAAAAGTAGAAAAAGATATAAAACAAGTAGCTGCTTATAAGGTTGGAGAACTTATGTCTAAAGATATAATAAAGGTTCATGAAGATGATAAGTTTGATGATGTAGCTAATATAATGATTAAAAAATCAATAAACAGAGTTCCTGTAGTAGATGATGACAATAAGATTAAAGGTATAATTTGTAGATATGATATAATAAAAGCTTTATACAATGAATAAACTAAAGTAGGAGGTGTGATGTGAGAAAAAAGTGGACCATAGTATGTATTATGTTTTTGGCACTGGTTATAATTGTAATAGGATGCCAAAAACGACAGTCCACAAAAGAAGAAGTATACAAATATTTTCAAAAGCAGATTTCTGATATGAATTCTTACAGTTGTAAAGCTGAAGTAGAAGTAGTTGGAAATAGAAGCCCACACAATTATGTTTTAATTCATACTTATAAAAAAACCGATAACTATAAATTAGAAGTAATTTCCCCAAAACATTTAAAAGGGAAAAGTATAGAGTATCAAGGTGATAAAATATTAGTTAAAAATCCGAATATCAGTGATATAGTGGAATTACCTAATACAGGAAAAAATAATCAATATCTTTTTATAGGAGACTTTATAAAAAACTATCTTCAAAACGAAGAGATGAAAGTAAAGTTATCTAAAGGACATTTGGTTTTAGAGACTTTTATTCCTGGGGATAATAAATATTTTAATAAGCAAGTATTGTATGTAAATGCTGACACAAAAAGTCCTGAAAAAATGGAAGTATTGGATAAGGAGGGAGTGCCAAGATTTACAGTAAAATACAAAGATTTTGAATACAGAAACTAAGGGGGACTAAAGAAATGCAAAAAATAACAGTGCCTACATGGGCAGAGATAAATCTAGATAACTTAAGATTTAACTTAAATAATATTAAAAATTTATTAGAAGAAGATATTAAGGTTTGTGGAGTAATAAAAGCTGATGCATATGGACATGGTGCGGTAGAAGTTGCAAAATTACTAGAAAAAGAAAAGGTAGATTATTTAGCAGTGGCAAGAACTGCTGAAGGAATTGAACTTAGACAAAATGGCATAACACTTCCTATTTTGAACTTGGGATATACTCCAGACGAAGCTTTCGAAGATTCTATAAAAAATAAAATAACTATGACAGTTTATTCTTTAGAAACAGCACAAAAGATAAACGAAATTGCAAAATCTTTAGGGAAAAAAGCCTGTGTTCATGTTAAGATAGACTCAGGAATGACTAGAATAGGTTTCCAACCTAATGAGGAGTCAGTACAGGAAATAATAAAATTAAATAAATTAGAATATTTAGATTTAGAAGGTATGTTTACTCATTTTGCTACAGCTGATGAAGTAAGTAAAGAGTACACTTATAAACAAGCTAATAATTATAAATTTATGTCTGATAAGTTGGATGAGGCTGGTGTAAAAATAGCTATAAAACATGTATCAAACAGTGCAGCCATTATGGATTGCCCTGATTTAAGATTAAATATGGTAAGAGCAGGAATAATATTATATGGTCATTATCCATCTGATGATGTATTTAAAGATAGATTAGAATTAAGACCAGCCATGAAATTAAAATCAAAAATCGGACATATAAAACAAGTTGAACCAGATGTAGGAATAAGTTATGGACTAAAATACACAACTACTGGTAAAGAAACAATAGCTACAGTTCCAATTGGATACGCAGATGGATTTACTAGAATTCAAAAAAATCCTAAGGTTCTTATTAAAGGAGAAGTGTTTAATGTAGTTGGTAGAATTTGTATGGATCAAATAATGGTTAGAATTGACAAAGATATAGACATAAAAGTTGGAGATGAGGTTATACTATTTGGAGAAGGCGAAGTTACAGCTGAGCGTATAGCTAAAGACTTAGGAACTATAAACTATGAAGTGTTATGTATGATATCAAGAAGAGTTGACCGTGTTTATATGGAAAATAATGAGCTTGTACAAATAAACAGTTATTTGCTAAAATAAAACCATGATATTATAATCTGGGAGGCGATTTTGTGTACGATAAGAGTAAAGAAAAAATAGAAGTTACTTTACCAGACTCTCTGATTTCTGAAGTTGATAGTATAGTTCAGATGGAGAACAGTAACAGAGAAGATTTTGCAAAAGCTGCTTTTCAGTTCTATATAACTCAGAAAAAGAGAATTCATATTAAAGAATCTATGAAAACGGGTTATAGAGAAATGGGTCAAATTAATCTGTCACTAGCTGAATTAGGTATGACAGTTGAAGAAGTATCTTCTGATGATAAAAATGAAGGGAAGATTGCCCAAGGTGAGTACTAATTGTGAAATAAAGCGTGGTGATTTATATTACGCTGATTTAAGTCCAGTTGTTGGTTCAGAGCAGGGAGGCGTTAGACCTGTTCTGATAATACAAAATGATGTAGGTAATAAATATAGTCCTACAGTTATAGTATCAGCTATAACATCTCAGATTAATAAAGCCAAATTACCTACTCATGTAGAGATAAGTTCCAATGAATATGGGCTTAATAAAGACTCAGTAATTCTTTTAGAGCAAATTAGAACCATTGATAAAAAGAGGCTGAGGGAAAAAATTGGTTGTCTAGATGAAAATATGATGATAAAAGTAGATGATGGACTTCAAATAAGTTTAGGATTATTTACTTTTTAAAGAGGGATTTGTCTTTTATTAGACAATCCCTTTTTTCTTTGAAAATATTTCTTAAGGTTTAATTTTAATGGGCTATGTTAATAAAATTAAAAATAACGCAAAAAAATAGCCTAAAAGTGATATAATAATATGGAATTGATATAAAATTACGAACTCAAGGGAGGTAATTGCATGAGAGACCATAAAGGATTAAATGAGATTGCGCGTATCATAAGAAGAGATATAGTCTCAATGATACATAGAGCCAAATCTGGACATCCAGGAGGGTCATTATCAGTAGTTGAAATACTTACTGCGTTATACTTTGATGAAATGAATGTGGATTCTTCAAATCCTAAAATGGAGGATAGAGATAGATTTGTATTGTCAAAAGGACATGCTGCACCAGCATTATATGCTACATTGGCTGAAAAAGGATATTTTGATAAGGAAGAACTAAATGGGCTAAGGAAAATCGGTAGGATGTTACAAGGTCATCCAGATATGAAAGGAACACCAGGAGTAGAGATATCTACAGGTTCTTTAGGTCAGGGTTTTTCAGTTGCTTGTGGTATGGCTATGGCATCAAAGCTGGATAATGCTCCATGGAATGTATATACTTTACTTGGTGATGGTGAAGTTCAAGAGGGGATTGTTTGGGAAGCTGCTATGAGTGCTGCACATTATAAGCTTGATAATCTAATTGCTTTTTTAGACAATAATGGACTTCAAATAGATGGAGATACAGAAAGTGTAATGAGTTTAGGTTCAATAGTTGATAAATTTAAAGCTTTTGGGTGGAATGTAATTGAAATAGATGGGCATGATTTTGACCAAATATTTGCTGCTCTTGATATGGCTAAATCAACAGTTAAAAAACCTACAATGATAATTGCAAAGACCATAAAAGGCAAAGGAATATCTTTTATGGAAAATCAAGCAGGATGGCATGGGACAGCTCCAAGTGATGAGGAGTTAGAAAAGGCATTACTTGAATTAGGAGGTGCTGACAATGAGTAAAATGGCTACAAGAGAAGCATATGGTAAAGCATTAGTAAAACTAGGTCAAATAAATGACAATGTTGTAGTATTGGATGCAGATTTATCAAAATCTACAAAAACACATGATTTCTACAAAGCATTTCCAGATAGATTTTTTAATATGGGTATAGCTGAACAAAATTTAATAGGCGCTGCTTGTGGATTATCGACTGCTGGCAAAATACCTTTTGCAAGTACTTTTGCTATGTTTGCTACAGGAAGAGCCTTTGAGATTATAAGAAATTCAGTTTGTTATCCAAAGCTAAATGTAAAGATATGTGCTACTCATGCAGGTCTTACTGTTGGAGAGGATGGAGCATCTCACGAAAGTGTAGAAGATATTGCAATAATGAGAGCTATACCAAATATGACAGTTCTTGTTCCAGCTGATGGAGTTGAAACAGAGAAAATGATTTTTGAAATAGCTAAGTATAATGGACCTGTTTATGTTAGACTAGGAAGAAGTTCAGTTCCAGTTTTATTTGATGAAGACTATACATTTGAAATAGGAAAAGGTACAGTCTTAAGAGATGGAAAGGATGTATCAATTATAGCTTGTGGAATTATGGTAAATGAAGCTCTATTGGCACAAGAAAAGTTGCAAGAAGAAGGTATAAGTGCTAGAGTTATAAACATGTCTACAATAAAACCTATAGACAAAGATTTAATATTGAAATCAGCAAAAGAAACGAACGCTATTGTAACTGTAGAAGAACATAGCATAATTGGAGGATTAGGTTCTGCTGTAAGTGAGGTAGTAGGGGAGTCTTATCCAACTATCGTAAAAAAAGTTGGAATTAAAGATTCATTTGGCGAATCTGGTGCTCCAAATGAATTGTTAAAAAAATATGAATTAACTTGTGATGACATAGTAAAGGCTGTGAAAGAAGCTATTATTGCAAAAAGAATATAAGAGATGTAAATTATTCATGTTTGTTAATAATATAATATATTTAAAGGAGAGGTATAAAGTACTATATTAATTTATATCTCTCTTTTTTGTACATGATATCAATATATCAAAATTGTAATAAAATATTCAAATTTTTACAAAAATAGAGAAAATATTCAAATATATATTGACTATTCAGAAAAATATGACTAATATATAATTTATAGAGAAATTAATTTTATATATAATGACCACCTAGATAAAAGAGAATCTAAGAAAATTATGAAAGGAGGTTTGTGGTATAAAAACATATTATAAGTTTTAAGTCATTATACTAAAAAACTATAAAACAGGTATCATGTATTTTATGTTAAAGGAAATTGTAAGTAGTTTATCGAATTGTTTAAGCAGATGAAAAAATTTCACATGGGGAGGTAACTGAGATATGTCAGAAAAAGTAAATGTTAAAACAGTCATCAGTTTCGCAGGTGCGTATGTAGCAACAGTAATCGGTTCTGGATTTGCAACAGGACAGGAAATAATGCAATTCTTCTCTTTTTATGGTTTTGCAGGTATTATTGGTGGGATAATTTCAATGGTATTATTCTCATGGATGGGTGCTTCAGTTATGTCAAAAGGTAAAGAACTTCAACTTAAAGAACCTATCAAAATTTATCGTGTTTATTGTGGTAAGTATTTAGGAATATTCTTTGAGTGGTTTGGACCTTTATTCTTATTTGGTGTTTTCGTAGTAATGATTTCAGGAGCAGGAGCAACTTTAACTGAATACTATGGATTAAACCCATTTGTAGGTAGAGTAGGTATGGCAATAGTAGCATTATTAACTGTTTCACTAGGTCTTGATAAATTATCAAAGATACTAGGTGGAATAGGACCTATAATAATAATCTTTACACTTTTAGTTGGTGGTATAAGTTTAGCTAACAATATAGGTAATATAGGAGAAGCTGCACAAGTTCTTAATACTGTAAAGATAGCTAAACCAGTTCCAAATGCTTACCTATCTGGTGTAATATATACTACTTATAACACAATTGTTGTTATGGCATTCTTAACTGGATTAGGAGCAAGTGCTGCTAATAAAAAAGAAGCTATTTGTGGTGGTATATTAGGTGGGGTAGCACTTATGGCAGCAGCTATAATGATGCACTTAGCTATTCTTTCTGATATAGGAAGCTTATATTCAAAAGCAATACCTTCATTATTCTTAGCTGATAAGATTTCACCAATAGTTGGAGTTTTATTCTCAATAATTCTTATATTAGGTATATATACAACAGCTGTACCTTTATTATGGTCAGTAACTAATAGATTTGTAGAAGATAATCATCCTAAATTTAAGCTAATAACTTTAATAACAGCTATATTAGGTCTTATAGGTGGATTCCTACCATTTGATAAGCTGGTTGGTATTTTATATCCATATACTGGATATATGGGCGTCATAATACTGGTTTGTGTTCTTTATAGACAGATTACAAAAACATCTGGATATCAAGAAGGAGTTAATGGCAAATAAATATTTTAAGATTGTAAACCAAAGAGCTATATGAAAACAATTAATTGTTTTCATATAGCTCTTTTTATTTTACATTTCATTTATTATAAAATAAGGAAAACATGTTTTTTTATTGCATTACATATGTTTATAATTCTGGATAATCCTAATCAATAATTTAGAGTCTAAGATAAGGTTATAAATCATATATTTAGAATATATGGGAGGAGTGATAAGATTGAATGTAAAATTTAACATTAAAGGTATAATTTATGGGGTTATAGCTCTTGTATTCGTGATAGGGGGATTTATATTCATACCAAGTATGTTTGTAGAGAAATCTAAACCTATAGATTATACAGTGTTACAAAGAAATTCAATACCAGAAAAGATACTTGATGTGATGGATAAGTATACAAACGAAGAAAGAGCACTAGCAGCAAAAATTGATAACAAAATATACATTATAGTGACTAGAGGAAACAATAAATATGGTATAGAAATGGACAAAATAGAAAGTGTGAGCGAAGAAGGGAAGGATGTTTTGAGAGTTAAGATAAAGTATAAAGATAAGGAGGATTCTTTTCCATACATAGTTGTTGAAACGAATATGAGTGAGCTTCCAGATAGAATAGAATTAAATGCGACAAAATAAGAAGATATTTTATAATTAAATAACTGCGTATTATATAATAAAGTCATGGTTTTTATTAATATAAGTAAATCATGTATGGTTCTTATTATTGTAAAAGCCATGACTTAAAATGCTTATTGAGTTAAGATATTAAAAGTAAAATTTATTACTGTATAAAAATACTTAAGGTTCTAATTATTTGGTGTAATAATTCTAGTTTCAGTAATGATATAATTTAATTGTGCATCATGACTTTCTTTTGGAATAGAATCGAATATCTGGAAATCAAATGCTATTCCTATAGTTATAGCATCTTTTCTTAAGTTTTCTAAAAATCTATCATAAAATCCTCCACCATATCCTAGTCTATAGCAATGTATATCATATGCTACAGCTGGTACAATTACAACATCTAAAGCCTTAATATCAATTTTAGGTGATTTTTCGTTAGGTTCTCTTATTCCATATGCTCCAATTCTCAATCCATCTTTTAAATCTGTTATTTGAGTAGGGATTAATGTATGATTTTCTTTTATTGTTATAGGGCTTGAGACTATTTTCTTTAAGGACAAAAGTTTTTTGATTAAATTATCTGTTTGAACTTCATTGTTAAAATCTAGATAAAGCATTATATTAGTTGCATTTCTTATATCTTCCATTTGAAGTAATTTTTCTGTTATTAAATTTGAATTACTAAGTACAAAGTTTGAACTTTTGTTTTTTCTGGATTCAATAACTTTTTTCCTAAATTCTTTTTTCATAAAATATTCCTCCCTTAATATGTTATAATGTGTACAGCAATTATATTTAATATAAATTTTAGTATAGTTTATTGTAATAAAGCAATATATTTGGGTAAATGTAATAAAAATAACAGCTAGTCATATAATAATAATAGTTTATGTAAAAGGAGATGTATCTTGTGATTTCAAAAAAGAAAGCTATTTTTTTAGGGGTGATTTTAGTAATTATAACAGCTATGGCTACATCAGCATTTCAGCTAACATTGGGGAATAAAGTTGTAATATCGAAAGAAATCTATGAAGACTATAAAAAATATGATAAGTTGTTAGGACTAGAATCTATTATAAAACAAGATTTTTATAAAAAAGTATCAGATGCTGACTTGGTAGATGGAGCATCAAAAGGTTTGTTCTTAGGGACAAATGATAAATATTCTGGTTATTACACTAAAGATGAAATGGAGAATCTAATTAATGATAGTGAAGGTTCTTATGTTGGTGTAGGTATGTATATAGGAGCATCAAAAGATGGCGGATTAGTGGTAGTCCCTATGAAAGATTCTCCAGCAGAAAAAGCAGGAGTAAAAGCAGGAGATAAATTAGTAAAAGTCAATGGAAAATCTGTGTCATATAAGAATTCAGATGAAGCTGTGCGTATGATGAAGGGTAAAAAAGGGAAAACAGTTGAACTGACAATATTAAGAGAAGATAAACAACTAAACTTTAAAGTAAAAACAGAACAGATAGTTGAGAAGAGTATAGAAAGTAAAGTAATTGATAATGATTTAGGATATATAGAAATTACCCAATTTATATCAAGTACATATACTGACTTTGACAAAGCTTTAAAAGAATTAAAATCAAAAAATATTAAGGGATTAGTAATAGACCTTAGAAATAATCCTGGTGGAATGTTGGATATATGTAAAGAAGTTGCTGATGAGCTAATTGGTGAAGGAACTATAGTATATACAAAAGACAATAAAGGAAATACTGAGTACTTGAAATCTGATAAAGAAAAATTGGGACTTCCAATAGTAGTATTGACTAATGGAGAAAGTGCCTCTGCTGCTGAAATATTAACAGCTGCAATCGTTGATAATAAAGAAGGTATTTCTGTAGGTACTACAACTTTTGGTAAGGGATTGGTACAATCAGTTGTAAGATTGAAGGATGGAACAGGATACAAACTAACTACTGCCCAATATTTTACACCTAATGGAGATTATATCAATGAAAAAGGTATAAAGCCTACAATTGAAGAAAAAGATGAAAATAAACAGCTAGATATAGCAACTAAGTGGCTTAGAGAACAGATTGATAAATAGGATTTAACTCTTATAAACTTGTTCTATAAAATAAAAATATTATAAAAGGTAGTGTCTCAAAATGAACTTTTTATTTAATGAGGCACTCTTTTTGTATAAAATCAATATATTTTCATCATTTCAACAATGGGAAAAGAGGCTTATCTCTATTGAGACAGCCCCTATAATTTTATATAGAACTTATTTATTAGCTTTGTACTTACATATACCATTTATATAAGTTTCGTGTATATTAAAGTCATTATCTATTACTATAAAGTCCGCATCTATACCTTGGCATATTGAGCCACAGACATTATCAATATTACAACTTAAAGCAGGTATATACGTAGCCATTTTTATTGCATCTTCTAAAGTTGATATATTCCAATCAACTATATTTTTCACAGCACTGTCCATAGTTAACACACTTCCAGCCAAACTTCCATTACTTAACCTTGCAACACCATTTTTTACATTTACATTAAACTTACCAAGAGTATAGTCGCCATCATCCATAGCACCAGCTCTCATACAATCTGTAATTAAAGCAATATTATTTCTAGACTTAACATCCATCATTATTTTAGCAGCTATAGGGCTTACATGATGTCCATCACAAATTAATTCTGCATAAGTATCTTTTAGTGACATAGCAGCACCAACCATTCCAGGTTCTCTATGATTTAAAGGGCTCATTCCATTATATGTATGTACAAACACTTTAGCACCTGTATTAACTACTTGTTCAACCTGTTCAAATTTAGCTGAACTATGACCGAGAGATACTGATATATTATTTTTAGTAGCGTATTTTGTGAATTCTATTGAACCTTTACGTTCTGGAGCAATTGCTATTTTTCTTATTAAATTTTTTGACTTCTTTTGCCATGATTTCAAAATATTGATGTCAGGGTCTTTAAAATACTTTTCGTTTTGAGCACCTTTATATTTTTCTGTAAAAAATGGACCTTCTAGATAGATGCCTTGTATTTTTGCTCCTTCAACTTTATCATAGTTATTACTTATATTTTCTATAGAATCACTCAGTGTATCTATAGAATCCGTTAAAGTTGTGGGTAGGAAAGAAGTCACTCCATATTTTAATAACCCTTTTGAAATTGTGTTTATTGACTCAAATGTATTATCCATGACATCTGCACCTAAAAGTCCATGTATGTGAGTATCAACTAAACCAGGGGCAACATATTTGCCTGAAAAATCTATAACACTATCAGTAGTATCTGGTTTTTCTTGTTGAAATTCACCAAATTTACCATTAATTATACTAAGGTAACCTTTTTCTTTGACTCCATATTTCATAAAAAATTTATCTGCATAAATAAAATTTTTCAAAACTACCTCCTCATAATTTATACTATCATTTGTAGTCTTGATACTTATAACACATTTAGTTTTCTGAAAATCTATTTAATTTACTATCTTACATGCCTTACTTTATATACAAATTTATCGCTTCTAGCAACACTCAAAGTAAATTCAATAACTATATTGTCATCGTTATATGTGGTACGAAGCAATTTTAGACAAGGTGAATCTCCTGGCACTTCTAATAACTTTGCTTCCTTATCAGATATTATTCCAGCTGAAAATTCTTCATCAGCTACTTTAATAATCTCACCATAATCTTCTCTAAATATCTCATATAAAGGTTTTTGTTCGACTTTTTCTTGTGTCAATCCTGTAAATTCTTTCATAGGGAGATATGTTCTTTCAAGCATCATAGGAAGATTATCAGCAAGTCTTAAACGCATTATTTTTATTATTTTTTCACCAGGAGTTATACCTAATTTTTCAGAAAAATATTTTGTACTTTCTACTATATCAAATGATAATACTTTTGTACTTGGTTTTTTTCCTTGTGTTTTCATATAATCTGTAAAGCTATAACTTTCCATTAAGTTTTGAGAATTTTGGCTGAGAGCAGCAACAAAAGTTCCTTTTCCATGTCTTTTGTATATGTATCCCATATGTTCTAATTCAGCCATAGCTAGTCTAACTGTAGTTCTACTTACTCCATATTCATCACAAATTTTCCTCTCAGAAAGCATTCTATCATTTGGTTCCATTTCATTTTCAATCTTAGTTCTTAGTATCTCAACAAGCTGGTCATATATTGGTCTTTTATCATTTCTTTTTATCATAAAAATATAGTCCTTTCTAAGTGGTTATTACCACAGTTTGATTATAAAATATAGAATAATTTATGTCAATAAATAAAGTTTAATCAAAATTTAATAGGTAGGACTATTAATTTATTTTGAAATTATGAGACATTGACAAAATGAGTAAAATAATTTATATTCAAATTGGTAATAACCACTTTAGGATATATTATAGATGAGGTTTTTTATGTTTTACATATTAATTTATTATTTAGAAAAGTAAAAACTTAGTAATGAGGAGAATCTAGTATGATTACAATAATAACATTTAACCCAGCTATAGACAGAATGTATAGAGTAAATAGTATAAACATAGGTGAGGTGCAAAGGGTAGTAAGTACAAATGCAACTGCTGGAGGTAAAGGATTAAACGTAGCTAAGGTATGTAAAATTTTAAAAGAAAATCCTTTAGCTATGGGATTTTTAGGAGGATTTAATGGAGAATTTATAAAAAATGAACTTAAAAAACTAGATATACAAAATAAGTTTACAAAAATAGAGCAGGAAACTAGAAGTTGCTTAAATATAATCGAGGACAATAAAGTGAGTACAGAGTTTTTAGAAAAGGGACCAATAGTAGAAAAAAGTGATTTAAAAAGATTTGAAAATGATATAGAGGAAGTATTAAAAAATACTAAAATACTAGTGGCATCTGGTAGTTATTGTGAGAATATGTCAATCGACTATTATGAAAAGATAGGTAATGTATGTAGAGAAAATGATATAAAATTTATATTAGATACATCAGGAGATGCTTTAAAAGTAGCTTTAAAGTCTCAACCATATTTAATAAAGCCAAATATAGATGAAATAAGACATTTATTAGGAATCACTATTGATTCAAGAGAGGAAGTTATTTTATCAGGAAAAAAACTTCTTAAAATGGGTGCAAAGAATGTTTGTATATCTCTAGGAAAGGATGGTATGGTTTATTTAAGTAAAGATAGTGTATATGATGTGAAAGTGCCACATGTAAAGTGTGTAAATACTGTAGGTAGTGGAGATAGCACGATAGCTGGATTTAGTGTAGGTATTTTAAGGGGTTATAAAATAGAAAATTTACTTAAATTTGCAAATGCTTGTGGCATAAGTAATGCTCTAAATATGGAAACTGGATTTGTAGACTTAGAAGAAGTTGAGAAATATAAGGATTTAGTTGAAGTAACAAAGTTAAGTTAAATAGATTTGATATATAAAAAACATAGTATTTTATAAAAATAAGTTAGGGGTATTTTCCCCTAGCCTATTTTTATAATAAATTTTATTTTACAGAACTTATAATTTTCTCTATTAATCTTTGAGCCCTAATACACTCTTCTCCACTAATAGCTGGTTTTCTATTATTTTCTAGACAATCAATAAAATGATTTGCTATATCCTCAAAACCTTTTTGTTTTAATATATCTACCCATGCACCACTTTGTTTTGAAGTTAGATTTCCACCTTCCTCTGTTTCCAGTACATTAAGATTTTTAACTCTTTGAATCTTACCTTTTGAAAGAATTTCAACTTGTTCTAATTTTGTTCCCGAATCTCTATGCATAGAGGTATTTATAGAGAAATCCTTACTTTTAAATTTATGACTTACAAATATTAGATTATTATTGTTTGTTAAAAATAAATCCTCTCCATTGATTTCGATATCGTCATCTGCTAACCATAAAGCAGTATCAATAACATGTATATAGTCATCTATAAGTGTACTGTCAAATCTAACATCCCTTAGAGAATTTAATCCATGTTTACATATATTGATAGACACAATTTCTGTTGCATTCTTTTTAATTTCTTTGTACATAGGACAGAATCTACGGTTAAATCCGACCATTAAATTTAAGTTTTTTTTCATACTTAACTCTATAAGCTCTTCTCCTTGCTCTACTGTTGAAGCAAGAGGTTTGTCTACATATACGTGAACACCTAAATTCAATAATATCTTTATAATTTCGTAGTGTGTTTCTGTAGAGCTATGTAGAAAAATACAATCGCATTTTTTAGCTAAGGACTCAATAGAATCAAATGGCGTGAGTCTATAATCACTACAGATTTTTTCTCTTTTGGCTTTATTTGGAGTAAAAGCTCCTACAAATTCAAATCTTTCAGATTTTGTTAATACAGGTAAATATGCCTTTTGAGCTATAGAGCCAAGACCTATCATACCTATTTTTATATTTTTCATAATACTTTCTCCTAGGTTTTTTATGTTTACAGAACTGATTATAATTCAGACACATAAATTTGTAAACTTTGTGTCAAAAAATAAATGTGAAGTTTATGCAAATAAATAAGTAGTTAAATAAAGAAAAATTATCAATTAATTTTAAAGAATATCCATAAAATTGATTGATATAAATATTTTATGTATTGACAAAAAATTCAAATTAATTTATATTTGGATTAGTGGTAATTACCACTTTGGTTTAAATAAATTTTTATCATAAAATAAAGATGCCAAAACGTCTATAGTACTATTCTATTAAATTGTTTAAGATAAACTAAAAATAACCTATCAGAGCAATCAAAATGTATAGAGTATATTTTTTTACAGTTAAAAGTGGTTATAACCTCATTACCAAAAATAAATATTGCAAGTATGAAAGGGGAATGAAAATGTTTAAATTAGAAGAACAAAAATTAAAAGATTTAGGTGCAATAATAACAACTAATGAAATAAAACAACAACCTGAATTATGGTTAGAAACTTATGAAATCTATAAATCCAACAAAGAAAAACTAAGTAAATTTATAGATAAAATAGGTAATAATCATGGACAGTTTAGAGTTATATTTACAGGTGCTGGAACTTCAGCTTATGTAGGCAACTCAATACTTCCTTATCTTAAAAATAAAAATGATATAAGAAAATACATATTTGAAGCAATACCTACTACGGATATAGTTTCTAATCCATATGATTACTTAAAAAAAGATGTACCAACGTTATTAATTTCCTTTGCAAGAAGTGGAAATAGTCCTGAAAGTTTGGCAGCTTTAAATTTAGGGAAGCAGATTGTAGATAATTTTTATCATTTAGCTATAACTTGCAATCCAGAAGGAGAATTGGCTAAGATGACTAAAAATGATGAAAATAATTACTTGTTATTAATGCCATCAAAATCAAATGATAAAGGTTTTGCTATGACAGGAAGTTTTTCATGTATGATGTTATCTGCTATATTGATATTTGATAGTTTAGAAGATGATGTAGAGAAGTCATATATACATACAATAATTGAAATGGGAAGGACTGTTATAGATAGAAAAGATGAAATACATGAGTTAATAAATAAAGATTTTGATAGAGTTGTATATCTAGGTTCAGGAGGATTAGGAGGTTTGACAGAAGAAGCACAACTAAAACTTTTAGAACTTACAGCAGGGAAAATAGCTACAGTATATAATTCTCCTATGGGATTTAGACATGGACCAAAATCATTTATTGATGAAAAGACATTTGTGTTTGAATTTGTATCTAACTGTTCATATACAAGAAAATATGACTTAGATGTTTTAGAGGAGATAAAAAGAGATAAAATTGCTAAATTAACTTGTGCAGTGTCAGTAAAAAATGACAGTAACTTCTCAGGAATAAAGTTTGAGTTTGGAGAAAAATATAATAAATTGCCAGATGTGTATCTTGCAATGCCATACATACTGTTTGCACAAACTATAGCACTATTTGTATCGATAAAAGTTGGAAATAAACCAGATACACCATCAGCTACAGGAACAGTAAATCGAGTAGTAAAAGGTGTAACAATATATGAATATTAAAAGTGATGATTAAAATCTTATAATTAAATAATTTGGGGGGTATCAATGTGGCATTAGTAACAACAACATCTATGCTTAAAAAAGCACAAGATGAAGGATATGCAGTAGGAGCATTTAATGTGGAAAATATGGAGATGGTAATTGCTGTTATAGAAGCTGCTGCGGAGTTAAATTCTCCAGTAATATTACAAACTACTCCGTCTACTGTAAAGTATGCAGGGCTTGATTATTATCTAGCAAATGCAAAGGTTGCTGCGGAAAGAGTAAAGATACCTGTAGCAATGCATCTGGACCATGGCTCAAGTTTTGACCTTGCGATGAAAGCTTTAAGAAATGGTTATACATCAATAATGATAGACGGTTCTCATGAAAGTTTTGAAAATAATATATCTTTATCTAAGTCAGTAGTAAAAGCATGTAGCCCGTCTTTTATACCAGTGGAAGCAGAACTTGGAAAAGTTGGCGGAAAAGAAGATGATTTAGATGGTGGAGATAGTAATGATTATACAAATCCAAAAGAGGCAAAGGAGTTTGTCGATAGAACAGGAGTATCTTCATTAGCTATAGCTATAGGTACTGCACATGGATTATATAAGGGTGACCCTAAAATAGATTTAGACAGACTATCAGAAATTAAAAAAGTAGTTTCAGTACCTTTAGTATTACATGGAGGTTCAGGAATACATGATGATATTATAAAAGAGGCTATAAGAAGAGGTATAGTAAAAGTTAACTATGCAACTGAATTAAGAATTGCATATAGTAATGGTGTTAAAAAGGTTTTAAATGAAGATTATGAAGTTATAGACCCTAAGAAATATGGATTATCAGGTCTTCAATCAGTAAAGGATTTTGTAAAAGAAAAGATTAAAGTCTGTGGGTCTGTAAATAAAGCATAAAAAATAAAATATCCTAAATTTATTTTAGATAAGTTTAGGATATTTGTTATATGAAAAGTTTATATCAATTATAGGTATAATGGTGTATTTTTTTCATTTAATTGATGAAAAATATCAGCTTTTATTGGTAAAGTATTACATATATAATTAAAATATAATAAAAATTGAACTATATATTTTATTATATTTTAATTATATATGTATATTAAATTTTGGTGTAAAAATATACTAGGATATAAAATTCGATAAATTAAAACAAAAATGTTGATTTGATAAGAAAATAGCTTTGTTTAATACTACTTTGAAAAACGTGATAATAACACTGAGGGAGGTGGGGATATGAGAGAACGCATTATTCTTGAAACATTAAAAAATAGTAGTGGTTATCTAAATATAGATTATTTTGCAGATAAGTTGGGGGTATCTACTCGAACTATCAGGAATGAAATAAAAAATATAGAAACTATAAAAGAATGTAATGGTTTCAAATTAGAATATAAGTCTAAACTAGGATATATTCTAAATATTAAGGACCAAGATAAATTCGAGCATTACCTAAAAAACTTACCCTCAGATTTAGTTGAAAATCCAGAACAACGGTTAGAATCTATAATAGTAGAACTTTTAGTAAATGAAGGTTATAAAACTATAGAACAGTTAAGTAAAAAATTTTTAGTAAGTTCATCTCAAATAAAAAATGATTTAAAAAAGGTAGATAAAAAGATAAAAGATACAGAATTAAAATTGGAACGAAAGGCTCATTATGGAATTAAAATAGAAGGGTCTATAAAAGAAATTCAAAGCAGATTAGTGGAGAGTTATTTTAAAGGGAATAGAAATATAATAGAGTACAGAAATAAGTTTATAGATAATTTTAAATTAGATAATATCAGAAGTACAATAAAAAATGTACTTAATGAACATGATTTAGAAGTCAACCTAACAGAACTTGAGGAAATATTAGCACAAATTATTATATTGTATATAAGAGTTAGCATGAGAGTAGCCAGAAATGTTAGTGATTTAGAATCATATACAGAAGATTTAATTATAGATGAATTATTAGATAAAATTTTTAGAGATAAAAAATGTAACCTTACTTATGATGAAAAGTATTATTTAAAGCAGCTTATAAAATTAAGGACTAAAGATAAGAAAGCCACCATAAAGAATATAGATAAAAATAAACTTCAAGATATTATGTGTGAATTTTTTAAAGATATAGATAAAAAGTATAACTCTAACTTTTTAGAAGATAAAGAGTTTCTTAACTTATTTTATTTACATATTGCATGTTTAATAGAACGTATAAAGAAGAATCACAAGATAATAAATCCTTTTTCAGTTAAAATAAGTCAACAGTATCCAACTGTTTTTAATTTATCTATTCAATTTTCAAAAATCATAGAAAATGAGTATCATATAAAAATAAGTCAAGATGAAATAGGTTTTATAGCTACTCATATTGCTGTTCCTTTCGAAAAGAGAGAAGAGGCTAACTTTAATAAAAAATATAAGATAGCAATAATATGCTCTTCTGGCGGAGGCAGTGCATTTTTGATAAATTTAAGACTTAAAGAGATATTTCCAAATGCTGAGATAAGAAATTTTTCATTATTAGAAGAAAAAGCTGTAATAGAATTTGCACCAGACTTGATTTTTTCAATAACAAATCTTTTATTTGAAATAAATGCTCCAGTTATACTTATAAATGAAATTTTAGACGAACTAGATTATTTGGATATTAAAGAAAGTATTAGATTTGCAGACCATATAGGAAATATATCAAGCCCAAAACAATATATATTAGGTCTATTTGATAAGAATCACTTTAGGTGTATAAAAGAAAAAATCAAATATAAGAATATCCTTGATAGTATGTCACAATGTATAGTTGATGAAGGAGCTTGTTCTCAAACATATCCTAAAGATGTGTGGGAAAGAGAAAGTTATTTGAGTACTATTTATACAAATGGTGTGGCGATACCTCATCCAATTGAAATGACAGGTAATAAAAATATTATATCAGTAGCCTTGATACAAACTGATATTAGTTATGAAAATAGAGTACCAAAGATTATTTTCATGATTTCATTAATAAAGGGAAATCTAGAGCTTCATAAGCAAATATCTAAATATCTAAGTAAGATTATGGCTGATAAGGATATGGTAGATATGCTAAATAAGTCACAATCCTATGAAGAGTTTATGTATAAGTTAAAAATCTACCTGGGAGGTTAGACATGAATATAGAGTTTTTTAAGAGATTATCAGAAGCAGATGGTATAGCATCTAATGAAGAAGAGGTTAGACATGTTTTACTAGAAGAGCTAAAAGCTTATAGTGATAAAGTTATATGTGATGGGCTAGGTAGTATAATTTTTTCTAAGATAAAAGATGAAAATGCACCAAACATAATGGTTTGTGCTCATATGGATGAAGTTGGATTTATGGTGAGAAGTATAGACAAACTTGGCATGATTCACCTAATAACAATAGGAGGGGTAAAACCTCTTGCACAGTTTGTACAAAAAGTTAGAATTACAACAAAAGAAGGGAAAAAAATCCCTGCTATCATAAATGCAACATACAATGATGGTAAAGCTGAAAATATATATGCAGATATTGGAGCATATACAGAAGAGGAGGTACATAATTTAGGGATTAATGTTGGTGATATGGTAACATATACAACAAAGTTTGAGGAATTTACTTTGCCAGACCGATTAGTGGGAAAAGCCTTTGATGATAGAATAGGATGCTTTGTGATGGGAGAAGTTTTAAAAGAACTTAAGAAAGAAAATCTAAATTGTAATATTCATTTTGCAGCTACAAGTAGTGAAGAAGTTGGAATAAGAGGGGCAAAGACATCAACACAGTTAATAAATCCCGATATAGTATTTGTAATAGATGTAGCATGTACTAAGAATGAGTTTGTGAGAGATTATACAAATCAGAAACAAATTGATAAAGGTATAATGCTAATGCATAGAGATAGGACTCTAGTCCCTAGTAGAAAAATGGTGGATTATGTAATAGAAATTGCTGATGAAAATAATATATTACTTCAACATGATATGTTTGAATCAGGTGGGACTGATGGAGGAGAAGCACATCTTGTAAATGAAGGGAAGCCTTGTGTAGTAACTTGTGTACCAGTTAGATATGGTCATTGTGCATTTTCGATAGTAAGTAATAAAGATTTAGATGCCATTATAAGATTGTATACACAGTTAATTTTAAATTTTGATGAAGAAAAATATAAGTATATAAGAAATTTTATATAAAGGAGAATAAAAAAATGTCAACAGAAGTACAAATAATGGAGCTTATATCAACTGCAGGAGAAAGTAAATCAAAGGCCTTCGAAGCTTTAAAAAAAGTGAAGGCAAAAGATTTTAAAGGAGCAAAATTATTGATAGAGGAGGCTCGCAAAATAGATGTTGAAGCACACAGAATACAGACAGAATTAATAACTCAGGATTTAAATGAAGATGTTGAAAGCCCAGCAATGAGTCTTTTAATGGTACATGCTCAAGACCACTATATGACTTCTCAACTAGCAAAAGATTTGATAGAGGCTTTGATATATTGTTTTGATAAGTAATTTTAGTGTATAAATAGATTATTTATATAAAATTTCTTTTAAAAAGTTTTAAATACTTTTAAGAGATAATAAAAAATACAAATTTTAGGAGGAATTATTATGAAGATATTATTATGTTGTGCAGGTGGATTTTCTACTAATATGCTAATGCAAAATATGAAAAAGGTAGTAAAAGAAAGTGCCAAACTTAATGAAAAAGATTTTGAATTCACAGCTATACCAGCAGATTCAATAGAAAGTGAAATTGATGATTGGGATATAGTACTTATAGGTCCTCAAATAGCTCACAAAATAGATTTCTTAAAAGGAATATTAGAGCCAAAAAATAAACCTTTTGCAGTAATAGATAAAGATGTATATGGGAAAATGGATGGAGCTACAGTTATGAAGTTAGCATTAATAACTTATAAGAAACATCAATTAGCTCAAGGATAATTAGAATACCGAGGGAAAAGGGGGATTAAATATGTTTTCAAAATTTGAAGCATTTATGAATAGAGTATTTATGCCTTTAGCTCACAAGGTTGACAATCAACGTCACCTTGGTTCTATAAAGGCTGGTATGGTTGCTATGACACCATTTACAATATTAGGAAGTATATTTGCAATACTTCCAGCACTTCCAAACATGCTTGGAGAAAATAATTCAATAAGCAAATTCATATTGAATAACGCAGCAATATTAGACTTACCAGTAAGTCTTTCCATCGGACTGATAGGGTTATATGCCTGTATGTGTATTGCTTTTAATCTAGGTAATTATTATAAATTATATATACCAGGCTGTGTTACACTATCAACTTTTTCTTTTCTGTTCCTAGTAGCATCATTTACACCAGATGGAGCATTAGAAATAGGAAACTTAGGAGCTAAGGGGTTATTTACAGGGATGATAGCAGGACTTGGTTCTGTGGAGTTATATAATTTCTGTAGTAAGAAAAATATTACAATAAAAATGCCAGAAAATGTACCTGATTTTGTATCTAGGTCTTTTGAATTAATACCAACAACTATAATAGTTTGTGGTACTTTTATAGTTGCTCGTTTTGTTTCATTAAAAGTGTTTGGAGAATTACCTCCACAGATACTTACTCAATTTTTATCTCCATTAGTAGGAAGTATGGATAATCCATGGTCAGTTCTTGCACTTAATTTTGCTATATGTACTATATTCTTTTTTGGAATACATTCATCAGTGTTTAGCCCTATAACTAGACCTATAATGATTACATTTATAGCTGAAAATATAGCAGCTATGCAAGCTGGGGAAACAATACCTCATTTCTTTACAGCAGGAGCTTCAAGTGCATTCTTTGGATTTACAGGTTGTGGAATTAGTATAGGTTGTGTAATTGCATGTATGTTATCTAAGAATTCCTCTTATAAGAAAATTGGACGTGTATCGCTATTCCCTGCATTATTTGGGATAAATGAACCAATATTATTTGGTGCACCAATAATATTAAATCCAATAATGTTTATACCACATGTATTTGGTGGAGCTATAATAGGTACATTACCAATGTTTTTTATGCACTGGGGCTGGTTAGCAAAACCAGTATTTGACCCTCCATATGTAGGTGTATTCTTAGAAGGGTTTTTAACTAATGGGGATTGGCATTCCATATTAGCAAATGCATTGCAATTAGTATTAGCAGTTTTATTATATTGGCCATTCTTTAAAATAATGGAACGTCAACAAAATAATAAAAAACAAAAAGAAGAAAGTAAGAATATATTCTCTAAAGAAGAAGAAGACTTATTAGACGATTTAGGACTGGATTTCTAATATTTTACTATGAATAATACAATAGATAGACTAGTAGATTTAATACATAAAAGAGGTGTTGACGCTCTTTTGATTAAAGCAAAAAATACTAAAAGATATATAGGAGCACTATCAGGTAGTGGTGTGTATGTGCTTGTTACTAGAGATAAAAATTATCAGATTCTAGATGGCAGATATACTGATGAAGCAGATAAAAAAACGACTGGCTTCATAAAAAGAGTTGTAACTCAAGGTTCTTATATAACAGATATAATTGAGTTATTAAGGGAATTGCATGTAGAAAAGTTAGCGATAGAAAATCAAGCTATGAGTATACAAGAGTATATTTTGCTAAAAAATGCAGGTTTTGAAATAGATTTAATGACCAATGAATTATGGAAGTTAAGGGCTATAAAATCTAAAGAAGAAATTGAGCTTATTAAAAAAGCTTGTGAGATTACAGATGAAGTATTTAGTAAGGTTATTTCTGAGATTAAAAAAGATATGACTGAACTAGAAGTATCAGCTCTAATTCAGTATCATGCATTGAAAAAAGGTGCAAGTGGAATGTCTTTTGAAACAATAGTAGTATCAGGAGAAAGAGGAGCAATGCCACACGGAAGACCTACAAATAAGAGATTAAAAGCAAATGAAGCTATAACGATAGATTTTGGTGTTGTTTATCAAGGCTATCAATCAGATATGACTCGTACAATATCTATAGGTAAACCTCCTGAAATTATTCAAGAGATATATGATGTAGTATTAGAAGCACAATTATCTGCAATAGAATCAATAAAAGAAGGAGTTAAGGCCAGTGATGTTGACAAAGTAGCCAGAAAAATTATAGATAAACATGGATTTGGTGAATATTTTAATCATGGATTGGGACATGGTATAGGTCTTGGAGATGGTGAAGTTCCAACTCTAAATCCAAATAGTGAAGATATATTAACAGAGGGAATGGTAATGTCTTGTGAGCCAGGTATCTATATTCCTAATATAGGGGGAGTTAGAGTAGAAGATGATGTTGTTATAATAGATGGAAAAGGTGTCCCACTTAATAAAACATCTAAAGATTTTATAATATTAGGAGAGTAAAATTATGAAATATAATTTTGACAAAGTGTTAAATCGTAAAGAAGGGAATTGTAGGAAATGGAGCAATCATGTAATTAAAGAAAAGTTCGGCTTAAATGAAGATGCAATTCCTATGGATTTAGCTGATATTGATTTTGAATGTGCACCTGCTATAAAAGAAGCGATTTTAAAAAGAGCATCAGTAGGAGATTATAGTTATACTTTTATAGGAGATGACTTCTATGATGCTATTATAAACTGGAATAAAAGAAGATTTGATGTATATGTAGAAAAAGAATGGATAAAGTTAACCTTTGGTACTGTTTCAACGCTTCATTATATAGTCCAAGCATATACTAAAGAAGGAGAGGGTGTATTGATAAATACACCTGCCTATGACCCTTTTGCAGAAGCTGTAGTAAATAATAATAGAAAGTTATGTTGTAGTTCATTAAAGTTAAATAATAATAGATATTATCTAGACTTAGAAGACATGGAAAATAAAATGAAACACGAAAATATAAAATTATTTATATTCTGTAGTCCACAAAATCCATCAGGTCGTATATGGACAAAGGAAGAATTGTATCAAGTGTCAGAATTATGTTTGAAGTATAATGTACTTTTGGTAAGTGATGAAATTCATAGGGATGTAGTATTTAAAGGTTATAGATTTGTGTCTTTATGGAATGCTCATCCAGAAATTTATAAGAATAGCATAATCTGCGTATCTCCTAACAAAGGATTCAACTTAGGTGGATTAAAAACGTCGTATGTATTAATAAGAGATTTAAAAATTAGAGAGACTTTATTAGAAAGACTAAAAAGTAATTCAATAACTTCTCCAAATGTATTTGCAATACCAGCAATTGTTGCAGCATACAATGAAAGTGAAAGATGGCTAGATGAGATGACTAATTATGTAGAAAAGAATTTTGAAATAGTTTATGACTTCTTTAAAACTCATATACCAAAAGCAAGGGTTATGAAGTCTGACTCTTCTTTTCTAGCTTGGGTAGATGTGAGAGAAGTATTTGAAAATGAAGAAGAATCTAAATCATTTTTTAGACATGCAAATTTAACTATGGTAGTTGGAAGTTATTTTGTAAAAGATGGAGAGGGATTTATCCGTATCAATGTGGGGTGTCCTAAAGAAACATTAAATGAGGCTCTAAATAGAATTAAAAAAACATATATAAGTATGTATTGTTAAATTATAAAAAATAAGACATTTATAGGTTTGTATAAAAACATATTATTTAGTTAGCAAATATTACTGGAATTTTGTATTCCAGTAATATTTTTTGATTAAGGAATATTGATATAGTACTACTTCATATTCTTATAGTAACTTATATTAAAATATTTTATCGCTTTGGTAACATAGTAACTTATTTTTATTTAGTGTAGATTTATACTGTAAGAAGCAGTAAAAACTTTTCCTTTACTCAGTTTATTAATGAACTTCTTATCTGTATAAATTTTATTAGAATGTATACTATCAGCAAGACCGTACCAAGGTTCTATACATAGAAATGGAGCAGTAGAATTAGTTTCACTATAATAAGGAGTCCAAATACCAACTAGAGGGAAATCTCTCATAGATAGGGTTACATATTTACTGCCATCATTATTACATATAGATACTTCATCTATGTTAGTGTATATCAAAGCATCATTTTTGAACAATTCTGGATTTAATTGTAAGTTTTTTAAATCTCCAATAAATGTTATATCATCAGTAAAAGAACCATTTAAATTAATTTTTTCTACATCATTTCTTCTTTTAAATTCAAGATAATATTTAGAAAAGTCATTTTGTTCATAAAAAGGAAGATTGAATGCAGGATGTCCGCCTATAGAAAAGAATATATCTTTAGAGTCAGTATTTTTCACAATCCATTCTACATCAATACTGTTATCATTTAATGTATAGTTTATGATTAGTTCAAAAGAATATGGATATTTTTTTAAAGTAGATTCATTATCTGTTAATTTATAAGATATGAATGTATCTCCTTTATTTACAATCTCAAAGTCCATATCTCTAGCAAATCCATGCTGAGTCATACTATATAAATTTTCTTCTATTATTGTTTCATTATCAAAAAGTTTACCTACTATAGGGAATAATATTGGTGATTGTCTGCCCCAATATTTTTTATTACCATCCCAAAGAATATTTCTATCATATTTTTTAGAAAATATTTTAGTGAGTTCAGCACCACAGATGCTTGATTCGATAATTAAATTTTCATTTTGTAATATATTCATTTAAAATCTCCTTTATTATATTTTATGAGTATATTATACTATAAAGTATGGAGATTATTAAATTTTATTTGATATTATATTTGAAAGGTAGATTTTAGTATATTTTGAAAATTTTGTTTTGAAAATTTGGGATTATTTAAGAAATTTTGTATTATAAATAGAAGGAAATAGAGAAATTGTATAGAATAAAATATATTAAGATAAGTTAATAATGTTAAATGGGAAGTGAGTTTATGGAAAAACCAAATACAAAAGTTGTTAACTTTCAAGAGTATAAGGACAGAAAAAACCAAAGAGAAATAAATAGAGACGAACTTTTAAAGCTTATAAAAAAAATTGTGACTTCAAAATAGGGAGTTGTTAAACTCCCTATTTTAATGGGTTTCATAATGATTAAGACATTCTAAGTCCATCTATATAATCTTTGAATTGTGAGAAATCTGATTCACTACTTAATTCGATAGTTTCTGAACCTTCCGTATAAAAATTCTTAAGATAGATAGTATAATTATTATCGACACAGTCATGATAAATACATCTATATCCATCTTCATATAAATTTTTCAATTTAGAAAAATCATCCACAATATCATCTCCTTAAAGTCCTTTTAAATCTATTTTTACAAAAAACATCTGATTGTATGCAAATTGATAATAGAAAATAAAGGAAATTAAGGTAAAATGTAGAATAATTTTTGTATGTATGTAAAAATAAAAATAAAAAGTTGAAATTTTTAGAAAATAAGAGTGTTTTTTATCTAAAAAGATAATTTAAAAAAATAAAACAATGTTGGGAGGATAAAAAATGAGTTTATTAGAAAGTATATCAAAAAACATATATTCTCTAGATAATTCTTCTATTGAAAAAACAAAGCAGAGATTGGACAGGCTTATACATCCAACTGGAAGCTTAGGAAAGATAGAAGATATTTGCATGCAATTAGCAGGAATATTTGGCAATGAAACTTTTGATACAAGTAAAAAAGTTATAATAGCTTTTGCTGGAGACCATGGTGTATATGAAGAAGGAGTAGCACCTGACCCTCAAAATATAACAAAACTACAATTCCCAAATTTTTCGAAAGGTCTGTGTGGAGTTGGAGTAATAAGTAAATTTGTAGGGGCAGATGTTGTAGCTGTAGATGTAGGAATAAACTGTGATGAAAAACTAGATGGAGTGTTAGATTACAAGATAAGAAAAGGGACATCAAATATGGCAAAAGGTCCAGCTATGAGTAAACAAGAAGCTATTAGATGTTTAGAGATAGGTATTGAAATAGCAGAACAGTGTATAGAAAAAGATTATAAGGTTATTGGTATTGGAGAGATGGGTATAGCAAATACTACTCCAAGTACAGCAATAATATCTGTAATTTCAGGGTGTGACCCTTTAGAGGTTACTGGTATAGGTGCAGGTCTTAAGAAAGAGAGACTAAAACATAAGGCTGAAGTAATTAGAAAAGCTATTGAAATTAATAATCCAAATCCAACTGATGGAGTAGATATTTTATCTAAAGTAGGTGGATTTGAAATAGGTTCAATGGCAGGTGTTATATTAGGATGTAGTGCTAATAGAATTCCAGTAGTAATTGATGGATTTATTTCTTATGCAGCAGCATTAATTGCATATAAGATAAATCCAAAAACTAGAGAATATATGATAGCATCTCATTTGTCAGCAGAATCAGGAACTAAAAGAGCATTAGATATATTGAAATTAGACCCTCTATTAAATATGGATATGAGGTTAGGTGAGGGAAGTGGAGCTGCTTTAGCGTTTAATATAATAGAAGCTTCAAATTATACTTACAAGAATATGGCAACTTTTGATGAAATTGACATGGGAAGATAAATATAAAAATTTAATATGTAGGAGTGTTTTGATGAGTAAAATTATTCTAGTAACAGGAGGAGCTAGGTCAGGAAAGAGTAACTTTGCAGAAAAACTATGTTTGGACAAGCATAATAATACAGCTTATATAGCTACTTCTATTCCATTTGATGATGAAATGAAAGATAGAGTAAAAAAGCATCAAGAGAATAGACCTAGAAACTGGAATACATATGAAATATATGAAGATATATATTCCATAATTGAAGAGCTATACAAAGAACATGAAACTGTTATACTGGATTGTGTAACATTATTAGTAAATAATCTAATGTTTAAACACAATCCAAATATAGAAGACTCTACTCAAGAAGAAATAAATAAATTAGAAGAGTACATAAAAGAACAAATTAGTAAACTTATTGAAGAAATAGAAAAAACAAATCTATACTTTGTATTTGTGACGAATGAATTAGGTATGGGAATTGTTCCTGGGAATAAACTTAGTAGGATATATGCTGACATTGTAGGTCGTATAAATCAATATATAGCATCAAAAAGTAATGAAGTTTATTTTGTAGTTAGTGGCATACCCATGAAAATAAAGGAGTAGTATGTGACTATGAAAAGATTTATTTTAATACTACAGTTTTTGACAAGGATACCTATAAAATTAAATGTAAGATTTGATGATGAATTTTATAAATCAATAGTATATTTTCCACTTGTAGGTTTTGTCATAGGTATATTAACCTATTTAGTAGGATGGATTTCTATACTTTTATTTGAACCATTTATAGCTTCTATAATAATAACTCTAGCTGGTGTCTTAATTACAGGAGGACTTCATATAGATGGATTAGGAGATACATTTGATGCAATATACAGTTATAGAGATAAAGAAAAAATGCTTGAAATAATGAAAGATTCAAGATTGGGTACAAATTCACTTTTAGCAATTATGTTTGTACTTTTATTAAAAGTTGGATTCATATACAATATAATAAGTAATAATTCATTATGGGTTATAATTTTTATGCCAATGATTGCAAGGCTAGGAGTAATGTTATTGACATATAAAACTGTGACTCCAAGAGAAAAAGGAATGGGAAATTTATTTATAGGAAAATTGACTACAAGTATGTTAATAACAGCTATAATATACACATTATTAATAGTTGGTCTTATTACTAAATTTATATTCTTATTACCTAATATAGTGTTGATTAAGGTATTAGGTTCAGTCATAGTAGTTTTTATATTTATAATATTATTTAAAAAGCATATTTATGCAAAAATTGATGGAGTAACAGGAGATATATTAGGCTGTGGAATAGAACTTTCAGAGCTTGTATATTTGATTTACATATATTTGTTAATTTTTATGTTTTTTTAAACTAAAAAGTGGTGATAATATGATAAGATTAATATTAATAAGACATGCACTGACAGATGATAATAAAAAAGGAAAATTGTCAGGTCATATAAATAGTTGTATTAGTGAAGAGGGTGAACTGCAAATAAATAAAATTACTAGATATTTAAGTCATGAAAAAATAGACAAGATTTATACAACACCATCTACACGTACTAAAGATACAATAAAAAAAATATCAAAATTGAAATTATTAGAAATAGAAGAAAAAGAAGCTCTAAGAGAAATTAGTTTTGGAGACTTTGAAGGAATAACTTTTGAAGATATTAAAATCAAATATCCAAGTGAGTTTGAAAAAATGATAGAAGAAGGTAGCAACTATAGATATCCAAATGGAGAAAGTTTGGTAGACTCTTATGAAAGAGTGGCAAAAGAAATTGATAATATAATTTTAGAAAATGATAGTAATTCAGATACAAAAACAATACTTGTATGTTCTCATGCAGGAACAATAAGAAATATAATAACACACTTGATTTCTGGTAGTTATAAATATCACTGGAACTTTAAAATTGATAATGCATCTATTACAGTTTTAGAAGTTGATAGTGGATTTGCTGTAATAGATAAAATGAATTTTACAGACTTTATATAATTTAATCAAAACTAAATATTACAACATGTGCTTGTAATATATCTGTAAAATTAACAATGAAAATAGAATATTAGATTAAAATTAGGTTCTTAATTAGATGTTAAAAGGGAAAAAGGTTAGATGCCTTTGCAGCCCCCGCTACTGTGAAACCAACGAAACTATAAATACCACTGTCAATTTGATGGGAAGGTTATAGAAGTAGGATGAAGTTAAGCCAGGATACCTGCCTAATTTAATTTAAAACAAGAGGTCTTCGGGGTGAAAGATTTTTAATTAATATATATAAAAGTCCTATCTTTAGAAGTATTAGGACTTTTTTTAATTTGTTTTTTAGTAAATTTTAACAAGGAGGGATGGAAAGTGGGGAAAAAAATAATGCTACAAGGAACAGCTTCAAATGTAGGTAAAAGTGTATTAGTAGCAGGATTATGTAGAATATTTAAGCAAGATGGTTATACTGTTGCTCCTTTTAAGTCACAAAATATGGCTTTAAATTCTTTTATAACTAAAGAAGGGTTAGAAATGGGAAGAGCGCAAGTATTTCAAGCGGAGGCCGCAAAAATAGAGCCAATAGCTGATATGAATCCAGTTTTATTAAAGCCTTCTGGAAATAATAAAAGTCAAGTTATTGTAAGAGGTAAAGTTGTGGGAGAAATGCCTTCTTCTAAGTATCATGACTATAAATTGGAGTTAGTAGATGTATTAAGGGAAACCTTTAACAGCTTGAATTCAAGATATGATATTGTGGTTATGGAAGGTGCAGGAAGTAATGCAGAAATAAATTTAAAAGATAGAGATATATCTAATATGGGTATGGCAGAAATAGCTGATGCACCTGTAATAATAGTTGGAGATATTGATAGAGGTGGAGTATTTGCATCATTAGCTGGGACAATGCTTCTATTAAATGAAGACGAGAAAAAAAGAGTAAAAGGTGTAATAATCAATAAATTCAGAGGGAAAAAAGAACTTTTACAAGATGGTGTAAAGATGTTAGAAGACATCATAAAAGTACCTGTCATAGGAGTAGTTCCTTATACAGATATAAAAATAGAAGATGAAGACAGCGTAACCACTAGATTTAAGAAAAAAATGGATAAAAGTGATATACACATAGAAATAATTAGAACTCCGCATATGTCAAATTTTACAGATTTTAATATATTTGAAACACAGGAAGATGTAAGTATTAGATATGTAGACTATGGAGAATCTTTGGGAAATCCAGACATGGTAATAATACCTGGAACTAAAAGTACTATAGACGATTTAACATATATAAGAAAAAGTGGTCTTGAGTCACAAATTAAAAATTTACATAGTCAAGGTAAATTGATATTTGGTATATGTGGTGGATATCAAATGTTAGGTAAAAAATTAAAAGACCCTTATCATGTTGAAAGTGAAATTGAAGAAGTTGATGGAATGGGTCTTTTAGATACAGAAACAATATTTGAGAAAGAAAAGACTACAACACAGGTAGAGGCTACTATTATTGAATGTAGTAGTGAATATATGAATGACCTCAAAGGTAAGAAAGTAAAAGGTTATGAAATTCATATGGGTATTACAAATCGAGGTAATGATGTAAGAAGCTTAGATTTGATAACCAAAAAACTGGATAAAGAGGTTAATTATACTGAAGGAAGTGTAAATAAAGAAGGGAATGTAATTGGGACTTATCTTCATGGAATATTTGATGAAATAAGTTTTACAAGAGCAATTTTAAACAATATAAGAAAGAAAAAAGGCTTAGAAGAATTAGAAAGTAAAGTAAACTCTTTTAATGAATTTAAGGATAAAGAGTATGATAAGTTAGCTGATTTTTTAAGAGAACATTTAGATATAGAAAAAATATATGAGATTATGAAATAAGGGTAACTTTTATTTATAATTTAGGTAGGAGGTGTATTATGAAAAAAATTTTAATTGCGGGTACTAGTAGTGGAGTAGGTAAAACAACAATATCATTAGGAATAATGCAAGCTTTGGTTAAGAGAAATATGAAAGTACAGCCATATAAAGTAGGGCCAGACTATATAGACCCTTCATATCACACTTTTATAACTGGAAGACATTCCAGAAATTTAGATTCTTATATGTTAGATGATGAAAAAATAAAGTATATAGTAAATAAGTCCTCAAAGGACGCAGATATTTCAGTAATAGAAGGTGTTATGGGGTTATATGATGGATTTGGAATAGATTTAGATAATTGTACAAGTTCACATACTTCAAAGGTACTAAAATCACCTGTTATATTAGTTATAAATGGAAAATCTATGGCAGCATCTAGTGCTGCTATGGTACTTGGATATAAGGAACTAGATAAAGATGTAAATATAAAAGGTGTCATAGTAAACAATGTAAAGACTAGTAGCCATTATCAAATAATCAAGAGTTCTATAGAAAAGTATTGTAATGTTGAAGTGTTGGGGTACTTTCCTCCAAATAATAAATTCTCTTTAGAATCTAGACATTTAGGATTAGTTCCTAGTGTGGAAATGAAATCATTAAGAGAAAAATTTTACACTCTAGCAGATGAAATTGAAAACTATATAGATATTGATAGAATAATTGAAATATCAAAAAGTGACGAATTTAAGAGTGATTTTGATTTTCAAACTTTGATAGAAAATAATAAAATAAAAGAACACATTAATAATAAATCAATAGCTATAGCATATGATAAAGCATTCAATTTTTATTATAGAGAAAATATAGAGCTATTAGAAGAACTTGGGTTAGAAATAAACTACTTTAGTCCTCTTGAAGATACATCAGTACCAAATTCAGATTATATTTATATTGGAGGAGGTTTTCCAGAGATATTTGGAAAAGAGCTAGAAGCAAATGAATCAATGAGAACTTCTATATTAGAAGCACATAATAATAACATACCTATTTATGCAGAATGTGGAGGGCTGATGTATCTAGGTGAGAAACTATTGAATCAAGAAGAAGAAGAATTTAATATGGTTGGTATATTCAGTGGAATTAGCAGGATGACATCTTCCTTAAAGAGATTTGGGTACTGTATTGGTGTAGCCAAGGAAAATACTCTTTTATCTAAAAAAGGGGAATCTATTAAAGGACATGAGTTTCATCATTCAATATTTGAAAGTGATGAAAAATGTGTATATTCAATGAAAAAAGAAAGGGATGGAAATATAGTAGAAGAGTGGGATGGTGGTTATAGTAAAGGAAACACTCTAGCTACATATCTTCATACTCATTTTTATAATAACTTAAGCTGTATAGAAAATTTTTTGAGTAAAGGAAATGAGTAAATGAATATTTTATCTATTTATATAGGATATGTAACAGACTTAATTGTAGGAGACCCATATTCTTTTCCTCATCCAGTGAGATTTATTGGTAAACTTATAAATTTTACTCAAGGTATAATAAGGAAGGTATCTAAAAATGATAGACAGTTAAAATTTGGTGGATTTATATTATGGTTTATAACTGTTGGAATAACATATTTAATAACTTATGCTATAGTGAAGCTATTTAGTTTTAATATATTATTGAGTATTGTAATAAATAGTTTTATAATTTATACAACACTAGCCACAAAATGTTTAAAAGATGAAGCATTAAAAATCTATAATGTATTAAAAACTGAAGATATAAAAAAGTCTAGAATTCAGCTATCTTATATAGTAGGGAGAGATACCACCAGTTTAAGTGAGTCTGAGATAATAAGAGCAACTGTAGAAACTGTTGCGGAAAATACTGTAGATGGTATAATTGCGCCTATGTTTTATGCCTTTATTGGAGGAGCACCACTTGCTATGGCATATAAAGCTATAAATACATTGGATTCAACAGTTGGATATAAAAATAAAAAATATAAAGATATTGGTTTTGCTTCTGCTAAGATTGATGATATAGCCAATTATATACCAGCTAGAATATCTGTTATTCTTATGACGATTGGAAGTTTCTTTTTAAGTTATGACTATAGGAATTGTTTTAGGATTTCTATTAGAGATAGAAAGAATCATAAAAGTCCAAATTGTGCTTTTTCAGAAGGGGCTGTATCTGGCGCTCTAGGAATACAACTAGGAGGTACCAATGTTTATTTTGGGGAAAAAGTGTATAAACCAACAATAGGGGATAAGCTTAGGGATATAGATAAAGAGGATATAATTAAAACTAATAAAATTATGTATGCATCTTCATTTGTATCTATGTTGGTATTTACACTAGTATATGTGTTATGTAGGATGATTTTAATTAACCTAATTATATAAATTATTGTTTGCTAACTTAAGGGGGACATAGATGAAGGATTTAGGGCATGGTGCCAATGTAGATGAAATGGCAAGATTATATGGGAAAGACCCAAAAGAAATAATTGATTTTAGTTCAAATATAAATCCAAATGTATTACCAAATTTAGAAAGATACATTTTAAGAGGATTAGAAGAGTGCAGGAATTATCCAGATATAAATTATACAAACTTGAGAGAAAATATATCAAAATATATAGATATAAATCCAAACTTTATAATACCTGGAAATGGTGCAACAGAAGTGATTTATTTGCTTATGAAGAGTATTAAAAAAAGATTAGCTATAATAAATCCGACCTTTTCAGAGTATAGAAGAAGTGCTGAGTTAAATAATCTAGATATTATAGATTTAGATTTAGATAATAATTTTCAACTTGATATAGATATAATTAAAAAAAACATTGAAAAATTTGATAGCTTATTTATATGTAATCCTAATAATCCTAGTGGCAATGTCCAAGATTTAAAGGAACTTGTTGATTTATTAGGTCAACATAATAAGGTGTTAATAATTGATGAAACTTTCATGGAATTTGTTGAAGATGAAAGTGAATATAGTTTGGTTAAGTACATAGAATCAAATAAAAATATATTTATAATTAAAGCTGTGACTAAGTTTTTTGGTATGCCTGGTTTAAGGTTAGGATATGGTCTTACAAGTAACACCAACATTATGGACAAAATTTATGAATACAAAGAACCGTGGACTATAAATTCTTTTGCAGACATACTATCCAATTTTATTTTTAAAGATAAAGAGTATATTAGAAATAGTAAAGAGTATTACATAAAAGAAAGAAAATATATGTTACAAGAGTTGAGAAACATAAGAAATATAAAGGTCTATGATACAGATGCTAATTTTATTCTAATAAGAGTATATAAAAAAGCAGCTAGAGAATTAAAAAAAGATTTGTTTAAGGAAGGAAACATATTAGTTAGAGATGCATCTAACTTTATAGGATTAGATGATAGCTTTATAAGAGTGGCTATAAAATCTCATGAAGATAATAAAATTCTTATAGAAAATATGAAAAATTTATTGGGTGATTAAAATGAAATCTTATGGAGTATGCCCAGCATCTTGTGGAGAATTTGTACAAGGGATAATTGATAATGAAGAATATCTATGTTCATATGCAATAGATATGTATTCTAAGGTCTACATTGAAGAAAAATTAAGAGACATAAATTGGGGTAGATATAAGTCAAGATTAGCAATTGAAAAAGTATTTGAAAAATTTAATTTGCCTAAAAAAGATACTAAAAATATTTCTTTAAATATAAATAGTAAAATACCTGTTGGAAAAGGTATGGCAAGTTCAACTGCTGATATAGGAGCTACCATAAAGGCAACATTATCATTGATAAATAAAGAGTTAAGTAGTGAAGAGATTTCTAAATTAGCAGCGGAAATAGAACCAACAGATTCTATATTTATAGATAAAAACAGTATATTTAATCCTCTAAATGGAACTGTTATAAAATACCTAGGAAATTTAACCAATGCAAAAGTTGTAATACTTGAACCAAATAAGGTACTGGATACTATGAAAATTAGGTTGAGGCAAGACTACAATAAGTTAAAAATAGAAAATAAAGAAATTATAAAAAAGTCATTTGCTCTTTTAGAAGAAGGATTAAAAAATGATAATTTATCTTTAGTTGGAGAGGCTTGTACCTTGAGTAGTTTAGCGAATGAGAATATAGAAAAAAAAGAGTACTTAAGTGAAATAATAAAAATATCGAAAAAATATGGAGCATATGGAGTAAACATTGCTCACAGTGGAACGGTAGTAGGTATTTTGATTGATAAGTTTATGGATGATAAAAAGGTGATAGATGCTTTATATGAGTCTAACATAAACTCTGTATATAATAAAATTTATACACTAAACATAATCAATGGAGGAATTAAGGGGGAAATAGAATGGAATACATAAAGAATCCTATGAAAATAGAAGAAAAAAGTTTTGAATTGATACAAGAAATAATAGACGAAATTAGACCAGATTATAAATTTAAGAATAATATCGAAGAAAAAATAATAAAGAGAGCTATACATACTACTGCGGATTTTGATTACTTAGATATATTAAAAATATCAGAAGAAGCAGTTGATAGTATAATAGATGCATTAAAAAATAATGCAAGTATTTATACTGATACAAATATGGCTCTTAGTGGTATAAATAAAAGAAAGTTAGAATCATTAGGATGTAAGTATAAATGTTTAGTGGCAGATGATGAAACTGCAAAATTAGCTAAAGAAAAAGGGATTACTCGTTCTATGGCAGCAGTAGAAATTGCAGCTAAAGAAGAAGGAAGAAAAATATTCGTTTTAGGTAATGCACCAACAGCTTTATATAAAGTTATGGAGATGAAATCAGAAGGTAGATTAGATTTAGATGCAGTTATAGGAGTTCCTGTAGGTTTTGTAGGAGCGCAAGAATCAAAAGATGAAGTTGAAAAAACAGATATACCATATATAATATCTAAAGGTAGAAAAGGTGGCAGTAATTTAGCAGCAGCAATAGTAAATGCTATATTATATACTATGTAGGTATCTATATGGAAGAATATGTATATATAGATGGTAAAAAATATAGAAGAGGATATACTACAGGTTCATGTGCTACAGGTGCATCTAAGGCTGCTGTATATATGCTTATTACAAAAAATAAAATTGATACTATAAATATAGATACTCCTAAAGGGATACCATTATCACTAAAAGTTGATAATGTAAATATTTCTGATACCTTTGTCGAATGTTCCATAAAAAAAGATGGTGGAGATGATATAGATGCAACTCATACCATGGATATTTATGCAAGAGCTGAAATTGTATCTAAAAATGATAAGAGCAAAGAGTATCTTACTCTAAAGGATATAGATAGTTTAAGTACCAATAGTGAGTGTCAAAGTGAACTCTATAAGTTTATTAGGGTTTATGGTGGAATTGGTATTGGTGTGGTTACGAAAAAAGGGCTCAGTGTAGATGTTGGTAAGCCTGCTATAAATCCGACTCCACTTAAGATGATAAATCATGAAATAAGAAAGCTCATAGAGGATAATTTTGAATCTATACTTGGAAATAATAAAGTTTTAAAAATAACAATCTTTGCTCCACAAGGAGAAACCATAGCAAAAAAAACCTTTAATCCAAGATTAGGTATAGTTGGAGGAATATCTATAATAGGCACAACTGGAATTGTTGAACCTATGAGTGATGAGGGATGGAAAAAATCTTTGTCTATAGAACTTCAAATGAAAAAAGAACAGGGTTTAGATAAAATAATACTGGTTCCAGGAAATCATGGAGAACAGTTTATAAGAGAAAAACTAAACTTGGACATTAAGTATGTAGTTAGGGCAAGCAACTTTGTAGGTTATATGATTAAAGAAGCTCAAAGAATAGGATATAAGAAAATCTTAATGGCAGGTCATATAGGTAAATTCATAAAAGTATCTGCTGGTATTTTTAATACTCATAGTAAGGTAGCAGATGCTAGAAGCGAGATATTAGTAGCAAACTTAGCCTTAATGGGAGCTACATATGAATTTTTAAATAAAATAAATCAATGCCTAACTGCTGAAGAAGCTGTAGAGTTAATAAATAATAGTGAATATAGACAAGTATATAATATATTGAGTAATAAATGTAGAGAGAGAGTAAAGCAATACCTGAATGAAGATTCAGATGATATTGATGTGGAAGTAATCATGTTTTCAATGGATAAGTCTTTATTAGGTAAATCGGATAATACAGATGATTTAGTGGAGGTCTTTATATGATAAACATAATAGGTCTAGGACCTGGAAACTTAGACTATATAACAAAAAAAGGTGAAAATTTAATTTCCACTTCTGATGTATTAATTGGTGGTAAGAGGAATCTAGAATCTATAAAAAACTTTGAAGGAGAAAAAATAGTCCTAGATTCTAATTTGAGAGAAATTCTAGAGTATATAAATAACAATAAAGAAAAGCAAATATCAATAATAGCGTCTGGTGACCCACTAATATATGGGATAGGTAGATATCTATCTAAAAATATTGACAATAAGATGCTAAATATGGTTTCTGGAATTAGTTCTTTACAATATATATTCTCAAAAATATATGTTGATATGAATGATGTATATATTACAAGTAGCCATGGTAAAGTACCAGATTTTGATTACATATTATCACATAAAAAAGTATGTATGGTTACAGATTCTAAGATAGGACCAAAACAAATAAGCAAGGAAATAATAGATAGAAATCTAAATAAAATTATTGTTGTAGGAGAAAATTTATCATATGACAATGAAAAAATAACAATAGCAAAACCAGAAGAGATAATAAGAATGGACAATTTCGATATGAATGTTGTGGTGATTTTAGATGAAGAATAGTGAATTTATAACAGGTAAAGTTCCAATTACCAAAGAAGAAGTTAGAGCAATATCAATAAGTAAGTTAAATTTAGTAAATGCTAAAAATTTCATAGACATAGGGGCTGGTACAGGAAGTGTAAGTATTGAAGCTGCATACAATTATCCTAATTTAAATGTTATATCCATAGAGAAAAATGATGATGCTATAGAACTTATAGATAAAAACATAAAAAAGTTTAACTTAAAAAATATAGAAGTAATAAAAGGGTATGCCCCAATTAATGTAGGATTAAATACTCAAGTTGAGTCTATTTTTCTTGGGGGAACAGGAAATAATCTGGAAGAGATAATAGAATGGTCTAAAAAAAATCTGGTTACAGGAGGAAGACTTGTAGCCAATTTTATAATAATAGACACATTTAATCAAACTTTAAAACTGCTTAAAAAACATGGATTTAAAGAAATAGATGTATGTGTTTTGAATGTTTCTAAACTAGAGAAACTAGGAAAAGGTGAATACTTTAAACCACTAAATCCTATATATATAATATCTTGTGAAAAAGGGGAAAATGATGATGAATAAAGTACATTTTGTAGGAGCAGGACCTGGAGATAAAGAGCTAATAACATTAAAGGGATACAAATTATTGAGCAATGCAGATGTGGTAATATATGCAGGCTCACTTGTTAATCCTGAACTTTTAGAATACTGTAAAGAAGGTTGCCAAATACATAATAGCGCACATATGGATTTACAAGAGATAATAGATGTTATGAGAGAGGGTATAGAAAATAATAAATCTGTTGTGAGATTACAAACAGGTGATTTTTCTATATATGGTTCAATTAGGGAACAAGTGGAAGATTTAAACAAATTGAATATAGATTATGACTGCACACCAGGAGTAAGTTCGTTTTTAGGAGCAGCTTCATCTTTAGGAGTTGAATATACAGTTCCAGAAATTTCTCAAAGTGTAATTATAACAAGAATGGAAGGCAGAACTCCGGTTCCAGAGAAAGAATCAATACAATCATATGCTAAGCACCAAACATCTATGGTAATATTTTTATCTGTTCAAGAAATTGAGAAAGTTGTGTCTAGATTACTGGAAGGTGGATATCCAAAAGATACTCCTATAGCAGTTATATATAAAGCAACTTGGGCAGATGAAAAAATAGTTAAAGGAACTTTAAGTGATATAGCTGTAAAAGTTAAAGAAAACAACATAAATAAGACTGCTTTAATAATGGTTGGAAGATTTTTAGGAGAAGAATATAATAACTCAAAGTTATATGACAAGGATTTTAAACATGAGTATAGAGGGTAATATTGCCATAATCTGTATTACAGAAAATGGGAAAAATCTAGCTATAAAGATAAAATCTCTATTAAATAACTGTGTTGTATATCAAATAAAAAATAAGAAAAGTGATTTATATGATGAAGAAATATGTGTACATATAGTTCAAAAGAAGCTAAGTGATTTTGTAGGAGAAGTATTTAATAAATTTGATTATATAGTATTTATAATGGCTACAGGTATAGTTGTACGAAGTATAGCACCATATATAGTGAGTAAGTTTAGTGACCCTGCAATTTTAGTGATGGATGAAAAAGGCAAAAACGTAATAAGTTTATTGAGTGGGCATATTGGAGGAGCAAACAGTTTAACACATTATATAAGTAGTCTTATTGATGCTAATCCAGTAATAACAACAGCTACTGATGTAAACCAAAAAGCTTCTTTAGACATGATAGCAAAAAATCTAGATGCATATATTGATAACTTCAGAGAAAATGTAAAAGAAGTGAATTCTATGCTAGTGAACAATAAATGTGTTGGTTTGTATGTTGATGAGGGATATCAAGTTGATACTAGAGGATTTAAGTTTATAGAAAATAGTAACGAATTAAAAGATAGTTTTTCAAATAATTACATAGAAAAGGTAGTTATAGTAAGCCATAAAATAAATTGTATTAGAGATATTGGAAATTTAAACATGGATAATAGATTTGAACATGACTGTAGTAACGAAAAAATAGTAAAGGTAATTCCAAAAGATATAGTGATAGGAATTGGTTGTAGAAGAAATACCGATAGAAAGTTAATGTATAATTCACTTGTAGAATTTCTTAATAAACAAAATATAGATATTAGAGCAATAAACACAGTTGGAAGCATAGAGCTGAAAAAAGATGAAAAAGCCATAATTGATTTATCAAGAATACTAAAAGTACCATTTAAGACATTTTCGATAGATGAAATATCCAAGGTTGATAATCTATTTGATAAGTCTGATTTTGTTAAAAAAAATGTAGGGGTGTATTCAGTAGCAGAACCTGTAGCATATATTTTGAGCAAAGGTAATTTAATAGTTGAAAAACATAAATACAAAGGAATAACTTTTTCAGTAGGGAGAATAAAAATATGATATACGTTGTAGGAATTGGACCAGGAAGTAAAGATACAATGACTTTAGAGGCAATAAAAGCAATAGAAGATTCTGAGGCTATTGTTGGGTATAAGACTTATATAAATTTAATAGAAGAATTTATACAGGATAAAGAAATAATTCAAAATGGTATGAGGCAAGAAGTTGATAGATGTAAACAAGCAGTAGAGGAAGCAAAGAAAGGAAAAAAAGTAGCAGTTGTAAGTAGTGGTGATGCTGGAATATATGGAATGGCAGGACTTATTCTAGAGTTAATATCTAAAGAAGATGAAGATATAAAAGTAAAAGTGATTCCAGGTGTTACTGCAAGCATTGGTGCAGCGGCTATACTTGGAGCTCCTATTATGCACGATTTCTGTCACATAAGTTTAAGCGATTTAATGACTCCATGGGAGGTAATTGAAAAAAGGTTGAGATTAGCTGCTGAAGCTGATTTTGTAATTTGTTTATATAATCCAAGAAGTAAGGGAAGAAGTGAGCATCTAAGCAAAGCATTTAAAATAATGGGTGAGTTTAAAAGTGGAGATACACCTGTTGGAGTGGTAAAAGATGTAGGTAGAGAAAAAGAAGAAAAATTTGTATGTACTTTTGAAAATATGGACTTTGAAAAAGTCGATATGACCACGATGGTTATAATCGGAAATAAATCTACTTATATTGATGGTGAGTTGATGATAACTCCAAGAGGTTATACGGTATGATTTTGATTTTAGGAGGAACTTCAGATAGTCTATCTATATGTGATAAGATAAATGAACTGAAAAATCAACCATATATACTTTCAGTGACTACAGATTATGGAAAGGAACTTGCACAACGACATGCAGAAAATGTAATTTTAGGGAAGCTTGGAAAAGAAGATATGCTAAAATTTATAAGAGATAATAATATAGTGAAAATAATAGATGCCACTCATCCTTATGCAGTTGAGGTATCCCAAAATGCTATTACTTGTGCAAAGTTATCAAATATAGATTATATAAGGTTTGAGAGGAAATCTCTAATTGAAGAAATAGATTATGACAATAAATTTATAGTAGATACAATCGAAGAAGCCTGTAAAATAGCAAATAAAATAGGAAAAAATATATTCATAGGAACAGGAAGTAAAAATCTAAATAAATTTGTAGAAGAAATAAATGATAAAAATTTAGTTGTTAGAGTTCTTCCAACTAGTGAAGTCATATTAAGTTGTGAAAAATTAGGTTTAAATGCAGATAATATAATAGCTATGAAAGGCCCGTTTAGTCAGTGTATAAACGAAGAAGTATATAAACATTACAACATAGACTTAGTTATAACAAAAGAAAGTGGAATAGCTGGTGGTTTTTTAGAGAAAGTAAATGCATGTAAAACTTTCAATATACCTGTAATAATTATAAAAAGAGAATTGATTAACTACGAAAACGTAATTAATGACATAAATAAAATTAAAGACATACTTGTGTAATTTTTAGGAGGAGAATATATGAAGAAAGCCTTATTAGTAGTGAGTTTTGGTACAAGTTATCATGAAACAAGAGAAAAGACAATAGATATATGTGAAGATAAAATAAAAAATTCATTAAAAAATTATGATTTTTTTAGAGCTTATACATCCAATATGATAATAAACAAAATAAAAAAAAGAGATGGAATAGACATAGATAATCCTATACAAGCTTTAGATAAAATATATGAGCAAGGATATGATGAAGTAATAATTCAAACACTTCATATTATATGTGGAGAAGAATTTAACAAATTAAAGGAACAAGTAGATGGCTATTCTTCTAAATTTAAAAAGATTGTATTAGGAAGACCTTTACTTACACATATTGAAGATTATCAGGAAGCTGTAGAGGCAATTAAGCATCAAATTCCTCATATGGAAAGTGATGAAGCAGTAGTATTTATGGGACATGGAACACTTCATGAATCACATTCAGCATATCCAGCATTAGAATACATGCTTAGAGATAATGGAGTAAATGCTTATGTTGGCACAGTTGAAGGGTATCCAGAAATAGAACATGTAATAAGACGACTGAAAGAAGGAAATATAAAAACTGTAAATTTGATGCCATTTATGTTAGTTGCAGGAGACCATGCTATAAATGATATGGCAGGAGATGAAGAAGATTCTTGGAAAACAATACTAGAAGAAAATGAATTTAATGTAAGAATTCATTTAAAAGGACTAGGAGAAAATTCTTATATACAAGATAAATTTGTTCGTCATGCTCTTAAATGTGCAGAAAATGCTAAGTTTTATGGTATAGGAGCAGGGCCAGGAGATGGTTCTTTACTTACAATAAAGGCGGTTAGCACTTTAAAGAAACTGGATATTCTATACACTCCAGAATCAAAAAAAGGTGGAGATAGTCTAGCTTTATCAATAGTTAGTGAATATTTACCTGAATCAGTTGAGATAAAGTCTAGACATTTCCCAATGAGTTTTGATGGGAATGAAAAGAGCTTAGCTTGGGATAATGTAGCACAAGAGATTATCTCAGATGTTAATGATGGTAAAAATGTAGGGTTTGTCACATTAGGAGACCCTATGATTTATAGTACATATGTGTATATAATGAAAAGAATATTAGGAGAGATAGAAGTCGAAACTATACCAGGAATTTCATCATTTTCTAATATAGCATCTAATCAGAATTTTCCATTAGTCATGGATAAAGAAGCATTAGTAGTAATTCCTTGTACTATGGAAGATGATAAGATAGAGTATGCTTTGCAAAATTATAATTCAATAGTATTGATGAAGGTATATAAAAATTTCAAAGAAATAATAAAAAAATTAGAAAAGTATGATTTAATAGAACATGCTATTTTAGTAAGTAATTCTTCCCAAGAAAGCGAAAATGTGTTTACAGATTTAAAAGAAGCGCATCTTGAAGAGAAGATATCTTATTTTTCTACTATACTAGTAAATAAAGATAATAAAATAGGTGAAAGCAATATTTAAAGGAGACTTAATATGAATATAGTGGTTGGAACTAGGGGTAGTAATCTAGCGCTTATACAAACTGAATGGGTAATAAATGAATTGAAAAAGAAGTATCCAGAGATTAGTTTTGAAATTAAAGTTATAAAGACAAAAGGAGATTTAATTCAAAATGTTTCGCTGGATAAAATAGGCGATAAAGGATTGTTTGTCAAAGAAATAGAGCAACAATTATTAGACAGAAAAATAGATATAGCAGTACATAGTATGAAGGATATGCCTTCTTATTTAGCAGATGGACTAAAATTTGCTCATACACCTAAGAGAGAAGACCCAAGAGATGTTTTAATACTTAGAGAAGGATATAAAAATTTAGATGATTTACCTCATGGAGCAGTAATAGGAACAGGAAGTAAAAGAAGAAAATTTCAATTATTGAAACAAAGACCTGACTTAAATATAGTGCAAGTTAGAGGTAATGTGGAAACTAGGATACGAAAAATAAAAGATGAAAATATGCATGGGATTGTGTTGGCAGCATCAGGAATAATAAGAGCTAATTTACAAGACAAAATAAGTTCTTATTTACCTGTTGATGTTGTTATTCCAGCACCTGCCCAAGGAGCCTTAGCTATTGAGATTAGAAGTAACGATAGTAAGATAGAGGAAATAGTGAATTCACTAAAAGATGAGAATACAGAAATCCAAATATTGGCTGAAAGAGGATTTTTGGATGGTGTAAATGGAAGTTGTCATATTCCAATGGCAGCTTATTGTGAAATAATCCAAGATAAAATACATCTTACTGGCTTATATGGAGATTCAGAAGGAAATAAAGTAGTAATCAAGTCCATAGATGGAGATATTTCTTCTCCTAGAGAGTTAGGTTTAAAGTTAGCTAAACTTGTGTTGAAGGAGTATGAGAATTATGAAGGGTAAGGTTTACTTAGTAGGGGCAGGACCAGGTGATTATAAACTCATGACTTTAAAAGGTTTAGAGTGTATAAGAAAGTCGGATGTAATAGTGTATGATAGATTAGCAAATAGTAGCTATTTAAGAGAAGCTAAGTCTGATTGTGAACTTATATATGTAGGAAAGGCGTCAAGTAATCATATTTTGCCACAAGAAGATATAAATAGAATCATAGCAGAAAAAGCTAAAGAAGGAAAACTTGTAACTCGTCTTAAGGGTGGAGACCCTTATGTGTTTGGTAGAGGAGGAGAAGAAGCAGAGACTTTAGTAGATGAAGGTATAGAATTTGAAGTAGTTCCAGGTATAACTTCTGCTATAGGAGGTTTATGTTATGCTGGTATACCTATAACACATAGAGACCATGCTTCATCATTTCATGTAATAACAGGTCATTTAAAGGGTGATGATAGTGGAGAATTAAACTGGAATGCTCTTGCAAATAATAAAGGTACACTTGTATTTTTGATTAAAAAATAGCTACGCACACTCGTGACTTTAGTCATGAGTTAGTGGCTAAAATAGTCAGCATATAGGGAAACTTATATGTAGAGATAGGATAGAACCTATCCAATACTACTTGAATTGCTAAAAACCCCTAAAGCTAACCAAA